>NZ_JBILQU010000017.1:0-38411 GCF_044373035.1 Limnohabitans sp.
TCAAGGACTGAACAAGAAGTTCATCACGTCACCGTCCTTGACGATGTAGTCCTTGCCTTCGGCGCGCATCTTGCCAGCGTCTTTGGCACCCTGCTCGCCTTTGAAGGCGATGAAGTCGTCAAATGCGATGGTCTGGGCGCGGATATAGCCTTTTTCGAAATCGGTGTGGATCACGCCAGCCGCTTGCGGGCCGGTGTCACCCACATGTATGGTCCAGGCGCGCACTTCTTTCACACCGGCAGTGAAATAAGTCTGCAAGCCCAACAAGTTGTAGGCCGAGCGGATCAGGCGGTTGAGACCGGGCTCGTCCTGACCGATTTCCTTCAAGAACTCCAGGCGGTCGGCGACGTCCATTTCAGACAACTCGGCTTCGATCTTGGCGCAAATGGCCACCACGGGCGCATTTTGCTTAGCAGCAAAAGCCTTGAGGCGGTCGAGAAAAGGGTTGTTCTCGAAGCCGTCTTCCGACACGTTGGCCACAAACATGGCGGGCTTGGCGGTGATGAAGAAGAACTGCTTGAGTTCGACACGTTCTTCTTTGCTCAAGTCGATGGTGCGCACCGGCTGGGTGTCATTCAAAGCCGTCTGGCACTTCTCAAGAATCGCCATTTGCTTGACGGCTTCCTTGTCGCCCGAGCGGGCAATTTTGCTCACGCGGTGGATGGCTTTTTCGACAGCGGCCAAATCGGCCAGGCACAACTCGGTCTGGATGACTTCGATGTCGGCAATCGGATCGACCTTGTTGGCAACGTGAATGACGTTGTCGTCTTCAAAGCAGCGCACCACGTTGACGATGGCGTCGGTTTCGCGGATGTGCGCCAAAAACTTGTTGCCCAGGCCTTCGCCCGTGCTGGCCCCAGCCACCAGACCGGCAATGTCCACAAACTCCACGATGGCGGGCACGATGCGCTCGGGCTCTACGATTTCAGACAACTGCTGCAAGCGCAGGTCGGGCACCTCGACCACGCCGGTGTTGGGCTCGATGGTGCAGAAAGGGTAGTTTTCAGCGGCAATGCCGGCTTGGGTCAGGGCGTTGAAAAGGGTGGATTTGCCCACATTGGGCAGACCCACGATGCCGCATTTGAGGCTCATGGAAGGCTTTCGGTGATTCGGGGGAAGGTTCTGAAATCAGGCTGCGATTTTAACGGCACAGCCCCAAGGCTGCGGCACGGCCCCAAAGTCCCCAGCGACCCAGCGCGATGGGCCGCCTCCTTACAATGCAAGCATGGCTCTTTCCCCTGACATTTGCATCCTTGGCGCTGGCATTGTGGGCCGGACTCTGGCTTTGCTGCTGGCCCGCGAACGGCTGAATGTGGCTTTGGTCGACTGCACCCAGCCCAACACGGCCCCCGATGTGCGCGCCTATTCGCTCAACGGCGCGGCCAAGGCCTTGCTGCAAGACCTGCGCTGCTGGCCCGAGGCCCCCGCCGTGACGCCCGTGCACCAGATGAAAGTCTGGGGCGACGATGGCGGCCAGCTCAACTTTGGTGCCCGCGAGCAGGGCGTGGGTGAGCTCAACTGGATGGTGGATGTGCCTGTGCTGCAAGCGCTGCTGGGCCAGGCCGTGCAGTTTCAGCCCCAGATTCAAGTGGTGCAGGCTCCTGTGGCCGCGCCGCTGACTGTGGTGTGTGAAGGCCGCGCCAGCCAAACCCGTGCCGAGTTGGGTGTAGGCTTTGACATCACGCATTACGAGCAACATGCCCTGGCCACCCGCCTGATGTGCGAGCACCCGCACGAGGGCATTGCCCGGCAATGGTTTGGCTGGAGCTCCGCACCCGGCATGGCGCAGCCGCAAGCCCAAGTGCTGGCCCTGCTGCCCTTGGGGGGCGAAGGCGGGCGCGAAGTCGCGCTGGTCTGGTCGGTGCACCCGCTGCGGGCGCAAGAATTGATGGCCATGTCGCCCGAAGACTTTTCAGCTGCGCTGGCCCAGGCCTGCGGCCATGCCCTGGGCGGCATGCAGCTGTCGGCCAAGCGTGCCGTGTGGCCGCTGCAACTGGCCCGTGCCAAGCGCTGGATCGGCCCCATGCCGGGCCAAAACAAACAAGCCTTTGCACTGGCGGGCGATGCGGCCCATGCCCTGCACCCGCTGGCTGGTCAAGGCCTGAACGTGGGCCTGGCGGATGTGGCGGAACTGGTCAGCGTGATCCGCGCCAAAGAATTTTGGCGGCCGCTGCACGACCTCAAACTGCTGCGCCGCTTCGAGCGCGCACGCCAGGCCGATGTGCAGGCCATGGGCCTGGTCACCGATGGCCTGCAGCGCCTGTTTGCCCAACCCGGTCCGGTCTGGCAACACCTGCGCAACTGGGGCATGCTGGGGTTTGACTGCAGCGGGCCCCTCAAACACTGGATGACGCATCGCGCCATGGGCCAAAGCACCCCGCCCAAGCCTGCCAAGTCCACAACCTGATTTGTCCTTCTATTTTTTGATTCCGAAAGCCTCTGTCATGAAGTTCTCTCTGTCCAAACTGGCCCTGATCGTGGCCACCGCCTTGTCGCTGGGCAGCGTGATGGCGCAAGAAGCGGCCATCCGCAAAAACCTGAGCGAGCGCCTGCCCAACCTGCCCAAAATCGACGAGGTGAGCAAAACACCGATGAACGGCTTGTTTGAAATCCGCATGGGCAACGAGGTGATGTACAGCGATGCCACGGGCAACTTCCTGATCCAGGGCGCGCTGATCGACGTGAAACAAAAGCGCAACCTGACCGAAGAGCGCATGGACAAACTCTCGGCCATCCCCTTTGACCAACTGCCCCTCAAAATCGCCTTCACCCAGGTGCGCGGCGATGGCAAACGCAAGCTGGCTGTGTTCGCTGACCCCAACTGCGGCTACTGCAAGCGCTTTGAAAAAGATCTGCAAAAACTGGACAACGTGACCATTCACCATTTCCTCTACCCCGTGTTGGGTGAAGACTCCAAAACCAAGTCCAAAAACATCTGGTGCGCCAAAGACAAGGCCAAAACCTGGAACGACTGGATGATCAATGGCACCACCCCACCCACGGCCAATTGCGATGCCTCGGCCATTGACTCGGTCGTGGCCTTTGGTCAGAAAAACCGCATCACCGGCACACCTTTGCTCTTGTTTGCCGATGGCTCCCGCGTGCCCGGCGCCGTGCCCATGACCCAAGTTGAAAAAATGCTCGCCGAGATCAAATGACATCCACACTGCCGCATTCAATGACCGAAGACCCGACCTGGCGGTTGATCCGCCGCTTGGGCTACGCCGGGCTGATCCCTTTTGTGTTTTTGGCCCTGTGCCTGTGGCTGATCGGCCCCGATCTGCACCCCTACGTGGCCCTGTCCATGCAAAGCTATGGCGCGGTGATCGTGTCGTTTTTGGGGGGCATCCATTGGGGCGTGGGCTTTCGCAACGCCTTGATCAGCCCCAACGCGTCGCGCATCCACTTCACCTGGGGCGTGGTGCCCTCGCTGCTGGCTTGGGTGGGGGTGATGATGCCCGCCTTCGCAGGTTTGCCCTTGCTGGGCTTTGTGCTGATCGGCTGCTATGTGATGGACCGCCGCACCTGGCCGGCTGCTGGCCTGGCCCCCTGGTTGCCCATGCGTCTGCAATTGACCATCGTGGCCAGCTTGAGCTGCTTTTTGGCAGCGGGTGCGACATGACCGCCATCCACTACACCGTTGAAGCCGCCGACCTGCATGCGCATCTGTTTCGCGTGACTTTGACGATTGCCAAGCCGCAGGCCTTGCAAATCGTGTCGCTGCCGGTGTGGATTCCAGGCAGTTATCTGGTGCGCGAGTTTTCCAAAAACCTGCAAAACCTGAGCGCCAAACAAGGCCGGCGCAGCGTGCCCACACAGCAGCAAGACAAGTGCAGCTGGGCCATGGCTTGCAAGCGCGAGCAAGCCTTGGTGCTGAGCTACGAGGTCTATGCTTTTGACAACTCGGTGCGCACCGCCTGGCTGGACAGCCAGCGCGGCTTTTTCAATGGCACCAGCCTGTGCCTGCGGGTGCACGGACAAGAAAATGCACCACACCATCTGCAGTTGCACGCTGTGAAGAGCCAACCCCGTTGGCAGGTGGCCACAGGCCTGGCACCGCTCAAAATCGACAAAAAAGGATTCGGCCTTTACCAAGCCGCGAACTACGACGAACTGGTGGACTGCCCGGTGGAGTTGGGCGCATTCTGGAGCGGCAGCTTCGACGCCTGCGGCGTGCCGCACCGCTTTGTGGTGGCGGGGGCTTTGCCCTCCTTTGACGGTGACCGCCTGCTGGCCGATACGCAAAAAATTTGCGAGGCCGCCATTCGGTTCTGGCATGGGTCGGGCAAGGCAGCGGGCAAAAAAACGCCGCACAAGAACTACCTGTTCATGCTCAACGCCGTGCACGACGGCTATGGCGGTCTGGAGCACCGCAACAGCACCGCGTTGATTTGCAAACGCGATGATTTGCCGCGCCACAACGGCCTGTCCGCAAGTCCGCGCAAGCCAGAGGGCTACACCACGCTGCTGGGCCTGATCAGCCACGAATACTTTCACACCTGGAACGTCAAGCAACTGCGCCCCGATGCCTTTGCCCGCTACGACTACAGCCAGGAGAACTACACGCAGCTGCTGTGGTTCTTTGAAGGCTTCACCAGTTATTACGACGACATCTTGCTGCGCCGTGCAGGGCTGATCGACGACGCCACTTACATCGAACTGCTGGGCAAGACCCTCTTGCAGGTGCAGCAAACGCCCGGACGGCATGTGCAAAGCGTGGCGCAGTCCAGCTTTGACGCCTGGGTCAAGTACTACCGCCAGGACGAAAACACCATCAACGCCACCGTGAGTTACTACACCAAGGGCGCGCTGGTGGCGCTGTGCCTGGACCTGACGGTGCGCCGCGAATTCAACACCGAAGGCCACACGCTCGACAGCGTGATGCGCGGCCTGTGGAAGCGCTGCAAGGCCGGCCCCGTGCGTGAGCAGGACTTGCTGGACGAATTGCAAGCCGTGACCGGCCGCAGCTGGGCGGGTGAGATCCAGCGCTGGGCGCACAGCACGCAAGAGCTGCCGCTGCGGGAGCTGCTCACGGAGCATGGCATCACCGTGGAAGCCGAGACCTCGGGCATGGCGCAGCGCTTGGGGCTTCGCGTGAGCGAAGCCGCAGGCAGTGTGCAGGTCAAAGTGGTGCTGCGCGGCGGCGCTGGCGAAGCGGCGGGCCTGGCTGCGGGGGATGAATGGTTGGCTCTGGACGTGGGGGCCAAGGGGCAAGGCGGCAGCTGGCGCCTGAGCAAACTCGACGAGCTGAGCGCCTTGCTGGGCAAAGAGCGCCAATTGACCGCCCTGGTCTCACGCGACAAACGCCTGCTGCGCTTGCCGCTGACGGTGCCTGCGCAGGCCAGCGGCTGGAAGCTGAGCCTGCCCAAGGAGCGCGCGCCCGATCAGTGGCCTGGGGTCTGACTCACTTGCCGCGCAAATCCACCACGCGTTTGGCCTTGCCCTGGCTGCGCTCGACGCCGCCTTCGGCCTTGAGCTCGATCGCCACGCTCGAACCGATGTAGACCTTGATTTCGTGCTGCAGCTGCTTGGCAGCCGCACGGGCTTCGATGCTGTCGGGGGAGACGCCAGGCTTGGTTTCGATCAGCACTTTGAGGTCGTCCATCGGGCCTTCGCGGGTCAGCACGCACTGGTAGTGCGGGGCCAGCTCGGCGCGCTTCAAGATCAATTCTTCGATCTGGCTGGGGAACACATTCACGCCCCGGATGATCATCATGTCGTCGCTGCGGCCGGTGATTTTTTCCATGCGGCGCATGCTGCGGGCGGTGCCGGGCAGCAAGCGCGTCAGGTCACGGGTGCGGTAGCGGATGATGGGCAAGGCTTCTTTGGTCAGGCTGGAGAAGACCAACTCGCCCATTTCGCCATCGGCCACCGGCTCGCCCGTCTCGGGGTGGATGATCTCGGGGTAGAAGTGGTCTTCCCAGATGGTCGGGCCGTCTTTGGTCTCGATGCATTCGCTGGCCACACCCGGCCCCATCACTTCAGACAGGCCATAGATGTCGACCGCGTCGATGTTCATGCGCTTTTCAATCGCGGCGCGCATGTCATTGGTCCAGGGCTCAGCGCCGAAAATGCCGATGCGCAACGAGCTGGTCTTGGGGTCGATGCCTTGGCGCTCAAATTCGTCGGCAATCGCCAGCATGTAACTGGGCGTGACCATGATGATGTTGGACTTGAAATCCTGGATCAGCTGCACCTGGCGCTCGGTTTGGCCGCCGCCAAAAGGCACGACCGTCAGGCCCAGTTTTTCGGCCCCGTAATGCGCACCCATGCCGCCAGTGAACAAGCCATAACCGTAGCTGATGTGCACCATGTCACCCGGCTTGGCACCGCCAGCGCGGATGCTGCGGGCCACCACAGTGGACCAGATGTCAATGTCTTTGAGGGTGTAACCCACCACGGTGGGTTTGCCGGTGGTGCCGCTGGACGCGTGGATGCGGGCGCAGTTTTCACGTGGTACGGCAAACATGCCAAAGGGGTAGCTGTCGCGCAGGTCTGACTTGGTAGTGAACGGGAACTTGGCAATGTCGGCCAGGCTCTTGCAGTCATCGGGGTGCACGCCTGCCGCGTCGAATTTGGCACGGTAAACGGGCGAGTTGGCGTAGGCGTGCTGCAGGGTTTGCTGTAGGCGCTTGAGCTGCAAGCTGCGCAGCTCGTCGATGCTGGCCTTTTCAATCGGCTCGAGGGGGAAGGCTTTTTGACTCATTCAAATCTCCACTTGATCAGCGGGGGACAGGGCTGAAGACCAGTCCCCCAATTCATTGACTTATTCGGGGATGACGGTGCCCGGGATCTGCGCGCTCTTGCCACGGAACATGGCGATCACTTCACCGTTTTGGTTGGTGACTTTCATATCGTAGATGCCGTGACGCCCGCTCAGGGTCTGCTCAATGCCTTCACAGGTCAGCACATCGCCCAGCTTGCCGGGCTTCAAAAACTCGATACTGCAACCCGCCGCGACCGCGTTCTTGTTGTAGCTGTTACAGGCAAAGGCAAAGGTCGAGTCAGCCAGCGTGAAGATGAAGCCGCCATGGCAAATTTGGTGGCCATTCAGGTGCAACGCTTTGACGGTCATGCGCATCACGGCGCGGCCGGGCTCGCAGGCCAGCAGTTCCATGCCCATGGTGTCTTTGGAGGCCACATCGACAGCGAACATCGTCTCACCCACCAAATGGGCCAGTGCTTGGGGGTCGCGCATCATTCGCCTTTGAATTGGGGTGCGCGTTTTTCAAGGAAGGCCTGCACCCCCTCAAAATAATCGTGCGTGCGGCCCATCGCCGACTGCATGTCACGCTCCACATCCAGCTGTTCGGACAGACTGCGGGTGGTGGCACCTAGCAACAACGCACGGGTGGCCACCAAGGCTTGGGTGGGCATGCTCGCCAAACGCTGCGCCAGGGCCAAGGCTGCGGCCAAGGGGTCGTCGGCCACGTCCCAAATCAAACCCCATTCCTTGGCCTGCTGGGCCGGCAACTTGTCGCCCGTCATGGCCAAGGCCAGCGCCCGCGGCAGCCCCAAGCGCTCGACCAGCAACCAGCTGCTGCCCGCATCCGGGATCAATCCGATTTTGCTGAAGGCTTGAATGAAACTGGCCTGAGGGGCCGCAATGGCGATGTCACAGGCCATGGCCACCGAAGCGCCTGCACCTGCAGCCACCCCGTTCACGGCGGCCACAACGGGCATGCGCAAGGTCTGGATGCGCCTTGTGGTGGGGTTGAACGCCTGGTCAATGATGGGCCCAGGATCGGCCCGAGCCACGCGATCAGGACCCGGCGTGAAATCAAAGGACGACAAATCGGCACCGGCGCAAAAACCTCGCCCGGCGCCGGTCAGCACCATGGCGCGAATCTGGGCGTTGGCTTCGGCTTGGTCAAAAGCCGCCCACAAATCGTGGTGCATTTGACGGTCAAAACTGTTCAGCGCAGCAGGCCGGTTGAGCGTGACCACCGCCACAGGGCCGTGTTCTTCATACAAAACAGTGGATGTTGATGTGTCAGTCATGAAAATCTCCGAATGCGAAAATGTACCATTAACCGACCAATCGGTTGGTTAATTGTTTCCTTGGGTTTTCCCTAGGTTCAAGAACCATCAGGGGCCGAAAGCCCTGGGTCAGCGCCTTGGGTATAGTGAGCCCATTCATTCCGTTTGACGCTCACCCAGGAGACAGCACTTGACCTACGAAAACATTGAAGTCCGCACCGAAGGCGGTAGAGTTGGCATCATCACCCTGAACCGCCCCAAGGCCCTGAACGCCCTGAACGGCGCTCTGATGGACGAGCTGGGCCTGGCCCTCAAAGCCTTTGACGCCGACGAGGCCATTGGCTGCATCGTCATCACCGGCAGCGAAAAAGCCTTTGCCGCAGGTGCTGACATTTCGGCCATGGCGAAGTTCAATTTCCACGACGTTTACAAAAACGACTTCATCACGCGCAACTGGGAAACCATCCGCAGCATTCGCAAGCCCGTGATCGCGGCCGTCAGCGGCTTTGCGCTGGGGGGCGGCTGCGAGCTGGCCATGATGTGCGACTTCATCATCGCCGCCGACAACGCCAAGTTCGGCCAGCCCGAAATCAAGATCGGCATCATCCCCGGCGCAGGCGGCACGCAGCGCCTGCCTCGGGCCTTGGGCAAATCCAAAGCGATGGACTTGGTCCTCACAGGCCGCATGATGGACGCGGCAGAAGCCGAACGTGGTGGCTTGGTCAGCCGCGTGGTGCCGCTGGACAAGTTGATGGACGAAACACTGGGGGCCGCTTTGATGATTTGTGGCTATGGCCAACTGGCCACGATGGCGGCCAAAGAAAGCGTCAACCGCGCCTTTGAAAGTGGGCTGAGCGACGGCGTGATGTTCGAGCGCCGCCTGTTCCACGGCTTGTTTGCCACCGCCGACCAAAAAGAAGGCATGGACGCGTTTTTGAACAAACGCGCCCCCAAGTTCATCAACGGGTGATCGGCCGCATGCAGCCCAGCAAGCCGCTGATTGCGGTCAACCGGGTGGGGTCACCAACTCGGGCTGCCAGATCAGCCGCTCGGGGGCGCTGAAGCACAAGAAGCGTTTGTTGGTGGCGCGGCCAATGGCGCACAAGCCCAGGCGCTGGGCCACGTCCAGGCCCATTTGCGTGATGCCGCTGCGCGAGACGACCACGGGCACGCCCATTTGTGCGGACTTGATGACCATCTCGCTGGTCAAGCGCCCGGTGGTGTAGAACACCTTGTCCTGGGCGTTCACGTCGTGCATCCACATCCAACCGGCAATGGTGTCCACCGCGTTGTGACGACCCACATCTTCGACGAACATGAGCATTTGGTCGCCCTGAAACAAGGCGCAGCCGTGCACTGAGCCCGATGATTTGTAGGTGGTTTCTTGCAAGCGGATGGCGTTGACCACACCGTAAAGCTGGCTTTGGGTGATTTGCGCGGGCGGCAGTTCGATCTCGTCAATGTGGGCCATCAAATCGCCAAATACGCTGCCCTGGCCACAGCCGGTGGTCACCACGCGCTCGGCACTGCGCTCGATCACCACCTGGGCGTTGGCGCGGGTTTTGACCGCCGCCACACCGGGCTCGCCCAGCTCGCCTTCGCCAATCGTCCAGTCCACGGTGATGGATTCGATCTGGTCCACCGAATCAATCAGACGCTGGTTGCGCAAGAAGCCCAGCACCAGCCACTCGGGCTCGGCGCCCAGAGTCATCAAGGTCACCAGCTCTTTTTTATCGAGGTAAATGGTCAGCGCACGCTCAGCGGGGATTTGCGTCTCGGAGGACTCACCGAATTCGTTGCACACGGGCACACTGCGGGTCAGGGGTGCACGCGCTCGGGTGATGTGGGGCTTGAGCGGGGCCGATGCGGCCACGGGAGCGTTCAGAACAACAGACATGGCTTGAGCCTAACGTAAAAATCCCCCGCCATTGCCGACGGGGGATTTTGCGGTGACGCTGGAAACGCGATCAGCCTTTTTTGGCAGGCGCAGCAGCAGGCTTGGCACCAACTGGTGCGGCTGCGGGCGCAGCGGCAGGCGCTGCAGCCGTCGTTTCTGCAGGCTTATAGGCACCAGGGTCCGCGCAAGCGGGCGTGGCAGCAGGTGCGGCCTTGCCTTTGCCATTGGTTTTGTAATAGTGCGCTGCCACCTTTTCGCGTGACTTGCACAGTTGGAAGTCGGCCACTTTGTTGCCGTGCGCGGTTTTGGCCGCAGCCTCGGCGGCTTTGGCCTTGGCTTCCTCACTGGGGGCAGGCAGTTTGGCGGCAGCGCTGAAGCCGATGGCCAGTGCGGACAAAACAAGCAGGGTTTTTTTCATGAAGTTTCTCCAGGCTCAAGCCGAAGCGGTGGAAGCATTCGAGGTGGCGGGGGGGGCCGTGGTGGCTGTACGGTGGGCTGGGATCTTGCCCGACTTCACATCGTCGTACCACAACTCATGGTGCTCCTTGGCCCAGGTTTCGTCCACATAGCCCGTGCGCATGGCTTTGTAAGCACCGCGCATGCCAATGGTACCCATGTAAATGTGGCCGATGAACATGGCCATCATGAACAAGGCCGCCACGCCGTGGATCATGCTGGCGATTTGCATGGTGCCGCGTTCGTAAATGAGGCCGGGGATCAGCATGTCGAGCACCAGGCCCGAGCCCACCACGATCGCGCCCAAAAGCAGTACGCCACCCCAGAACACCACCTTTTCACCGGCATTGAATCGGTGTGAAGGCACCTCGGTGCCCGAGAACAAACCGCCGCCTTTGAGCATCCAGACCACATCGTCCTTGCTGGGCATGTTGTCTTTGACGAAGGTGATGAAGACCACCACCAAAGACACCGCAAACAAGGGACCTGCAAAGTTGTGCAGATTTTTCAGGGCAAAGCTCAGCCAACCAAACAGCGTGCCACCCAAAATAGGGAGCAAGAAGTATTTGCCGTAGGCGATGACGATGCCCGAGATGGCCAGCGACACAAAAGCAATGGCGTTGGCCCAATGGGCCGAGCGCTCAAAGGGTGTGAAGCGTTCGATCTTGCGGCCGGTTTCCTGGCCGTGTAATTCGATGGTGCCCTTGGAGAAATAAAACAGCGCCATCGCACCCACGGCGATCAGCAACAAAGCTGCGCCGTACGGAATGATGATGTTGTTGCGCACCTGACGCCAGGATTCACCGGCTGATGCCAGACGCGAGCCGGGGTATTGCACAAAAGGCTGGATCAGGTTGCCAGCTTCAGGCGCTTGGCTTTTGGGCAAACTGGTGTAACCGGTCACGCCCTGCCCCACCGCACGCCACATGGGCGCGTTATTGCCAGGTTGGACCTGGCCGCGTTCGGCGTTGGTCTGGTCCTTGTACTTTGGATCGGCATCGGCACCCGGCGCAATCTGGAAGATGTTGGCGCTTTTGACGCCCAAGCTGTTGTCAGCTGGGGCGGCAGCTGCAGCGGCCTTGGGCGGGGCCGCAGAGGCCGGGGCCTGCGTTTGGGCCACAGCGCCCAAGGTCCACAGGGCCAGACCGATGCTCAGTAAGAAGCGACGCATGAACTTCTCCTTGTGGCTCACTTGGGAGCACGGGCGTGGTCGTCTTGACCATAACTGGCACGGGCTTTGAGGTGGTTGGCCCAACCGTCTTTGTCACCGGCTTTCCAGCCCGGGGCGGTGTAGACCGCCACACCGGTGCCGTTTTGCACGGGCTTGTCAGAACGCACGCCCGGCTTGTCTTGCGAAGTTTCGCCGCACGCCACCAGCAAAGCCGCGCACCCGATGATGAAGATGGTTTTTTTCATGCTCAGGCTCCTGGTTTGGCTGAGTTGCCGTAAGCCGTACCCCAGCCCCAAACTTCGGCGCCTTTGCCTCGGGCCAGCACGCGACCGCGCAGGATGTCGGCCACCACATCGCCGTCGCCCGCCAACAAGGCTTTGGTCGAGCACATTTCCGCACAGGCGGGCAGCTTGCCCTCGGCCAGGCGGTTGCGGCCGTATTTCTCAAACTCGGCCTGGCTGCCATGCTCTTCGGGGCCCCCGGCGCAGAAGGTGCACTTGTCCATCTTGCCGCGCAAGCCAAAGGTGCCGTTGGACGGGAACTGCGGTGCGCCAAACGGGCAGGCATAAGAGCAGTAGCCGCAGCCAATGCAGATGTCCTTGTCGTGCAGCACCACGCCTTCTTCGGTTTTGTAAAAGCAATTGACCGGGCATACCGCCATGCAAGGCGCATCCGAGCAGTGCATGCAGGCCACCGAGATCGACTTCTCACCCGGTACGCCATCGTTCAGGGTGACCACGCGGCGGCGGTTCACGCCCCACGGGACTTCGTGTTCGTTTTTGCAAGCGGTGACGCAGCCGTTGCATTCGATGCAGCGCTCTGCATCGCAAATAAATTTCATTCGTGCCATCGTGTTCTCCTGGAGCGCTTAGGCTTTTTCGATGTTGCAGATGGTGGTCTTGGACTCTTGCATCATGGTGACGCTGTCGTAACCATAGGTGGTGGCGGTGTTGACCGCCTCGCCGCGCACGATGGGCGCTGCACCCTTGGGGTAATGCGCCAGCATGTCGGCGCCTTGCCAGCGGCCCGAGAAGTGGAAAGGCATCCACACCGTGGCGGTGTCCACCCGCTCGGTCACCATGGCCTGCACGTCCAAACGCGCACCCGTGGCACCGGTCAACCAGACGCGGTCGCCGTTGCGGATGCCCCGGTCTGCTGCTGTCTTGGGATGGATCTCGACATAGGCCTCTTGCTGCAACTCGGCCAACCAGGGGTTGGCACGGGTTTCCTCGCCACCGCCTTCGTACTCGACCAAACGGCCAGAAGTCAGGATGAGCGGATACTTTTCGTGCACCTTGTCAGCGATGTTCTTGTCCTGCACGGTCTTGAACAAGGTGGGCAGACGCCAGAAAGCCTTGCGGTCGTCGTGCGTGGGGTACTTCGCCATCAAGTCAGGACGGGTGCCATACAAAGGCTCGCGGTGCTGCGGGATGGGATCGGGGAAGTTCCAGACCACGGCGCGGGCCTTGGCGTTGCCAAAGGGGTGGCAGCCGTGTCCTTTCATGAACACGCGGATCATGCCGCCCGATGAATCGGTCTTCCAGTTCTTGCCTTCGGCCTTGGCTTTTTCGGCCTCGGTCAGCTCGTCCCACCAGCCCAGTTTTTTCAGCAGGATGTGGTCGAGCTCAGGGTAACCGGTGGTGATGTCAGCGCCCATCGAGTGCGAACCGTCTTCGGCCAGCAGGCTCTTGCCTTCGCGCTCCACACCGAAGTTGGCGCGGAAGTTGCCGCCGCCGTCCATGACGTGCTTGGAGGTGTCGTACAGATTGGACGAGCCAGGGTGCTTCATTTCGGGCGTGCCGTAGCAAGGCCATGGCAGGCCGAAGTAATCGCCGGTGAAGTCGTAGCCGGTTTCCTTGTCCTTGCCACCTTTGGCCTTGAGCGTCTTCACGTCGAACAGGTTCATGTTCTTCATGTGGGCCTTCAGGCGCTCCGGGCTTTGACCGGTGTAGCCAATGGTCCAAACGCACTTGTTGATCTCGCGCAGGATGTCCTCGGGCACGGGCTCGTCCATGCCGCCGACTTTTTGCATTTTGTAATTCTTGGACAGCTCTTTGGCAAAGCCGAGTTTTTCGGCCAGCTGGTGCATGATCATGTGGTCAGAACGGCTTTCCCACAAAGGCTCAATGACCTTCTCGCGCCACTGCAAGGAGCGGTTGGAGGCGGTGCAAGAACCGCTGGTCTCGAACTGCGTCGCGGCGGGCAACAGGTACACCGCGCGGTTGGGGTTCAGGTCTTCGGCTTTGCCGGGCATGGCAGCCATGGCCGCTGTGGCCGATGGATAGGGGTCGACCACCACCAACAAGTCGAGCTTGTCCATGGCGCGCTTCATGTCCAGACCACGGGTTTGCGAGTTGGGGGCATGGCCCCAATAGAACACGCCGCGCAGGTTACTGTCCTGGTCGATCAGCTCGTTGTTCTCGAGCACGCCGTCGATCCAGCGGGACACGGTGATGCCGTTTTTGCCCATCATGGCAGGCGATGCGAACTGTTTTTTGATCCACTCGAAGTCCACACCCCAGGTGTTGGCGAAATGCTTCCACGAGCCCTCGGCCAGGCCGTAATAGCCGGGCAGTGAATCGGGGTTGGGGCCGACGTCGGTCGCGCCTTGCACGTTGTCGTGGCCACGGAAAATGTTGGTGCCGCCGCCGGTCTTGCCGACGTTGCCCAAAGCCAATTGCAAAATGCAAGAAGCCCGCACGATGGCGTTGCCAATCGTGTGCTGGGTCTGGCCCATGCACCAGACGATGGTGCCGGGGTTGTTCTCGTGCAGCATCTGGGCGATCTTGAAGACTTGCGCTTCTTTCACACCGCAAGCCTCTTCCACCTTGTCGGGTGTCCACTTGGCCATCACATCGGCCTTGATGGCTTCCATGCCGTAGACGCGGTCGTTGATGTATTTTTTGTCTTCCCAGCCGTTCTTGAAGATGTGATAGAGCACACCAAACAGGAAAGGAATGTCGGTGCCGGAGCGGATGCGCACGAACTCGTCGGCCTTGGCTGCGGTGCGTGTAAAGCGTGGGTCAACCACGATCATCTTGCAGCCGTTTTCCTTGGCGTGCAGCATGTGCAGCATCGACACCGGGTGGGCTTCGGCCGCGTTGGAGCCGATGTACAAAGCGACCTTGCTGTTTTGCATGTCGTTGTACGAGTTGGTCATGGCGCCATAACCCCAGGTGTTGGCCACACCGGCCACCGTGGTGGAGTGGCAAATACGGGCTTGGTGGTCGCAGTTGTTGGTGCCCCAAAAGCTCACAAACTTGCGCAGCAAGTAGGCCTGTTCGTTGTTGTGCTTGGAGGAACCCACGTAATAAATGCTGTCGGGGCCGCTGGCCTTGCGCAGCTCCAGCATCTTGGCGCTGATTTCGTTGAGGGCCACGTCCCAGCTGATGCGCTCGTACTTGCCCTTGACCAGCTTCATGGGGTAGCGCAGGCGGAACTCGCCGTGGCCGTGCTCACGGATGGCCGCACCCTTGGCGCAATGCGCACCCAGGTTGATCGGCGAATCGAACACAGGCTCCTGGCGCACCCACACACCGTTTTCCACCACCGCATCGATGGCGCAACCCACCGAGCAGTGGGTGCAGATGGTGCGTTTGACTTCGACCTTGCCCGCGCCCGTGATGGACTTGGCGGTGGCGGCCTGCGCTTTTTGCACCAGACTCAGCTGCGATGCGGCCAAGCCAACACCCACACCCAGACCTGAGCGGCGCAAAAAGCTGCGGCGATCGAGCGTGGGCAAAGCCTGCGACAAACCACGGCGCAAGCTGTGGATGAAGGGGGATGAGGTGGCGCCCGTGGCGCCGGAGGTTTTTTTGGTCAGCAACATGGAGTGCTCCAGTTGGGGAAGAACAGAAAGAAAGAGGAAAAATCAGACGCGGGTGGTCTTGTAGTACTGCTGAACGTGTTCGCTCAGGGTGTAACCACCGCCACGTGAGGGCTTGGGCAGCGCTGTGGCCAATGGCGCGGCCTGCTGAACCACACCCGGCAAAACAGCGGTGGCTGCAGCCACCGCGCCCACCGTGGCAGCCCCCGAGAACAGGCTGCGGCGGGAGAGGGTAGAAGATTTAGAAGTCATCGAGCACTCCGGAAAATGAAAAGTCAGGGCAAGCTCAAAAAGCCATCTCATGCAAATGATTGCATAGGCCGTGATGTTACTGCTACATGTCAAAGCAATCTGGGTGAATACCCTTAGGTGAGGGGTCAGCAAGTCAAGTTGGTGACGCGCGCCTCAACCCAGGCACCAGCTGATGTGTGCTGGCGCACACAGGACCCTCAGTCCCTGTGGTGCGATCACTCGGTTTTGTCGTCTTTGCCCGAAGAAAAATAATCATACACAGCCAAACCCAAGCCGCCCAACAAGATGAGGGTGATGTCCAGCTGGGGCAGCTTGAAAATATACGGCAGCAGGAAAGCCGCCATCAGGGCAAGGCCCAAGAGGCCAGTGAAGCGTTCAAGCGATTTCATGCCAGATTCCTTTTGACAAATTCAGCCACCAGCCAACGCGCAGAGCGCAGCAAGCGGGCATCGTTTTGGTGAGCACCAACGGCCTGCACACCCAATGGCAAGCCACTGGACAGGTTCATCAGCGGCAAGTTGAGACTGGGCAAACCGGCAAAACTCCAGGTGGTTTGCATGATCGGGTTGCCCGTCGATTCCAGCCCCAAAGGGGCGGTGCCCAGCGCAGCCGGGCACAAGATGGCGTCATAAGTGGCGAAGTACTCGTCAAAAGCAGTCATGACGTGGAACTGTCGGTCTTTGGCCACCAGGTAATCGGTGACCGGGATGGTCATGGCTTTTTCGATGCGCGCTTGCAGTGGCTCGCTCAACAGTTCGCGGCTGTGGAGCCATTCTTTTTGCAGGCAAAACGCCAGCTCGGACTCGTTGATGGTCGCCAGCCAAGGCGCCACATTGCGCACGATGTCGGGCAAGGAAACGTGTGTCACGCAGTCGCCCAAGTGGTCCACAAAAGCCTCGAAGGCTTCGCGTGCTTCGGGGTCAACCTGATCCCACCAAGGGGTTTTGACAAAGCAAAATTTGGGTGGCAGCGGTGGCTCCGAAACTGCCACATCGTACAAACGGCGTGGGGCCTGGCGTGCGGTGGCGGCGTCATGGCCGTCGTCACCCGTCAAGATTTCAGCCACCCAAGCGATGTCTTCGAGGTTGCGCGCAAACACGCCCACTTCGTCGAGCGAAGGGGACTGGTCAAGCACCCCGGTGCGCGGCAGCAGCCCGCGTGAGGGCTTGTACGCATAGACCCCGCAATAGGAGGCCGGGCGGATCACCGAACCATTGGTTTGGGTGCCCAGTGCCACCGGCACCATGCCAGCGGCCACGGCAGCGGCCGAACCGCTGGACGAGCCGCCCGGCGTGTGCGACGTGTTGTGAGGGTTGCAGGTCGGGCCCGCCTGGGTGGTGGCAAATTCCGTGCTGACGGTTTTGCCGAAGATCACGGCCCCCGCCGCGCGCAAACGCGACACCACGGTGGCATCACCCACCGAGTAACGGCCCGTGTGGATGGCACTGCCGTATTCGGTGGGAAAGTCCATGGTGTCGATGATGTCCTTGACCGCCACCGGCACGCCGTACAAAGGACCAGGCAAATGACCAGCGGTGCGGTCGCGTTGCAGGTTGTCTGCCTGCAGCGCTACCACTCGGTCATCGCGGTGCGCGAAAGCCTTGATCTTGTCATCGGCCGCATCCACAAATTGACCCAGTTTGACGGTGAACTCCTCCACCGTCTCTTGGCCGCTGAGCAGGTGCTCACGGATTTGCAGGGCCGTGAGTTCCGAAACGCTGAGGGGATCGGCACTCATCACTGCGGCTTGAAGAAATCAGGGTTGACCACCGACTCGTCGTTGGGATCGCGCTCCATCTCAACCGACTGGTTGAAGAAATGGTCTGGCAAATAGGTCACCATGGCAGGAAAGACATAGGTCATGGCCAGTGTGAACAAAATGATGTACACAAAAGGCATGCACCCTTTGAAGATGGTGTTCAATTGCAGACTTTTGGGTGCAACACCTTTCAGGTAATAGGCCGACATCGCCATCGGCGGGGTCAAGAAAGCGGTCTGCAAGTTCACGGCGATCAAGATGCCGAACATGATCGGATCGATGCCATACAAGGGCAGCAGCGGCAAGAAGATGGGCACGAAGATGATGATGATCTCGCTCCACTCCAAAGGCCATCCGAGGATGAAGATCAGCAACTGTGACAGCAGCAAGAACTGCAAAGGCGACAGGCTCAAGGCCAGCATGAAGTCCTTGACCAAAGTCTCACCGCCCAAGTAACCAAACACTGAGGCGAAAGTGGCCGAACCGACAAACAGGAAACACACCATGGCCGAGGTGCGGGCCGTGAGGTAAACCGATTCGCGCAGCCGCTGCCAAGTGAAGGCGCGGTAAACGATGGCCAAGATGATGCCGCCCAAAACGCCCATGGCGGCCGCTTCGCTGGGTGTCGCCAAACCAAACAAAATAGAGCCCAACACCGACATGATCAAGACCGCCAAAGGCACAAAGGCCTTCAACACCATGACAATGCTTTCCCAGACGGAGTAATCGTAGACATCTTTGGGCTTGGGACACAAAGAGGGATTGAGCGTGGCCCGCACGATGATGTAGAGCAAGTAAAGAAACGCCAATGTGAAGCCAGGGATGATGGCCGCAGCGTACATCTTGACCACCGAGACGCTGGCGGTGGCCGCATAAACGATGAGCAAGATGGAGGGTGGAATCAAGATGCCCAAAGTGCCGCCTGCCGTGATGACACCACTGGCCAGTTTTTCGTCATAACCGGCTTTGAGCATCGCCGGCAAGGCGATCAGGCCCATCAGGGCCACCACCGCACCCACAATGCCGGTGGCTGTAGCAAAAAGCGTACAAGTGACCAGTGCAGCCACGGCCATGGAGCCAGGAAGAGCACGCAAGCCGACTTGCAAACTCAAAAACAACTTGTCCAGGATGTTGGCCCGCTCAATGATATAACCCATGAAGAGAAACAAGGGGATCGATATGAGCACATCGTTGTTCATCACACTGAAGGTGTTTTGTGTGAACAGGTACAAGATGCGGTTGTCCCAGATCAACTGGTCGGGCGTGAAATAGGCGTAAAAGCCAAAACCCATGCCCATGGCCATCATCGTGAAGGCGATCGGGAAACCGAAAAAGATAAAGACAATAAAGAGCCCCAGCATTAAGAGGGCGACAAACGGATCACTCATGGTACTGCTTTCTCGGCGTGCTGTTGAATCAACACTTGTTCAAGTTCCTCGACATCGCTGCCGCGCGACAACCACTCGCCAGTGCGGATGCACACCAGGCAACGCATGACCTCGGCCGCACCTGCAATCAGCAGCGTGACACCGGCCACAAAAATAACGGACTTCAGGGGCCACACCGGCACACCAGCGGGGCTGTTCACGCTGGACTCCAAAATGCGCATGCTTTCGTAGGCGTATTGACCACCCGTGAACACCATGGCAAAAATGCCGGGAAAGAAAAAAACGAAATACAAAGCCAAATCCACTTTGGCTTGTGTGCGGTTAGGCCAGTTGCGGTAAAAGAAGTCACCTCGAACGTGCGAGTTGCGCGAGAGGGCATAAGCACCCGACATCATGAACATGGCACCGTACAACATGTAGCTCATGTCAAACGCCCACACGGTGGGGCTGTTGAGCACATAACGCATGAACACCTCGAAACAGGTGGATGCGGCCAAGATCAATACGCACCAAGAAAAGGCGTGACCAATCGACTTGTTGAGAATGTCAATCCTTCGAATCCAAACTTCCATGCGATTTACCTCTAGACAGAAAAAACAAAGGCTGCCGGAATTGATTCCGACAGCCTTTAAGTGGACCCAATGATCAGACTGGCAGCTTGGTTTTCTGCACGTGCTCGTAAGCCATGCGGTAGTTGGCTTCGTTAGTGAAGTGGTAGAAGCCTACGCGACGCGACCAGGCCTTGAAGGAGTCGTTCACTTCCTTGAACATGTCAACTTCTTTTTCCAGCTTGGCCGTGACCTTGTCCCATGCCACCAACTGGCCTTTGTACACATCAGCGCTGGTGCGCGAGACCTGCACCTTGTGCTTGACGATCAACTCCTGCAAGTCTTTGGAGTAGTTTTCGTGTGCCAAGGCGGTCGATGCGGTCGATGCGGCTTCGGCGGCGTACTTCAGGATCGCCTTCAGGTCAGCAGGCAAAGCGTTGTACTTGTCCTTGTTGAAGATGATCTCGAAAAATTCCTGGGCTTGGTGGAAAGAGCCCATGGAGTAGAACTTGGCCACGTCTTGTGCCCCAAAGCGCATGTCGGCGGTGGGGTTGTTGAACTCGAAGGCATCGATCACGCCGCGCTGCATCGCAGGCACGATTTCACCGCCAGGCAACTGGGCCACGGCCATGCCCATTTCTTGCAACATGTCGGCAGCCAGGCCAATGGTGCGGTACTTGAAGCCCTTGAGGTCAGCAGCCTTCTTGGGTGGGGCCTTTTTGAACCAACCCAGAGGTTGGGAAGGCATGGGGAAGGAAAAGAAGCCCACGACGTTCAGGTTCATCTTGGCGACCAGTTTGTCCCACAGCTGCTGACCACCACCGGCCTGAATCCAGCTCAAACCGATATCGGGGGTGGCGCCGCTCACGGGGCCTGTGCCGAACAAAGAAGCCGATTTGTTCTTGCCGTACCAATAGCCGGAAACGTGGTGACCACCGTCAAGCACGCCTTTGCTCACGGCGTCGATGATTTCGAACGGCTTGACCACAGCACCTGCAGGCAGGTATTCGATTTTCAGGCGGCCACCGGACATTTCATTGACGCGGGTGACGTACTGCTGCGCCATCTCGCTGAAAATTTCGTTGGTACCCCAGGAGCCTTGCATCTTGAACACGATGGGGGCTTGGGCCACAGCGATCATGGGCACGCCGGCCAGCGGCACAGCCACAGCAGCGGTGGCAGCCTTGCCAAAGAAGCGACGACGGCTGGCCTCAGGGGCTTCGCTGGTCTGAGATTGAGCGTCTTGTTGAATTCGGGTCATGTTGTCTCCTGTTGAACTTTCAAGCGTGAAAAATTACCACCTGGTTATAGATTATGCAGCGCACCAAACGCTCACCGGTCAGTGAAAACCCTATGAAACCCCGTTTAACATTTCAATCAAGCCACCAAATCGAAGCCCTGCGTTTCCACGCTCAGAAAAGCTTCGGTGAATGCGGCCAAATGGGCATAAAAAACAGCCGCAGGATGCGCCCGCAGCGTTTGGCACATTTGCGGCACCCACGGCTGCAGATGCTGGCTGAAAAATGCCATTTGGTGCGTGAGGTTGGCCACGGCCACATCGTCCCCGGCAATCAGGTAGCGCATGACTTCGAAGACATAGGCCACATGGTCTTCGGTGTCGGACATGCCCTCGCCTTTGCCCAGGCCCAAGGCTGCAAGGTCGTCGCGCAGCTTGACCAATGGTTTTTCGTTCAAAAAGCCGCTGAGGTAGTGCGAGCCATACAGGTAAACCTCGGGCTTGCCCACCCCACCAAACAGGCGGTTGTATTCGGCCACCACCTGATCGTGGTTCAGGCTGCGTGCGCTGGCCACCAGGTCGCGCCAAGGCTCTTCCAGAAAACCACCTGCATCGGGGGCCTCGGTCACGGCCACCTGCAATTGGCCCAGCAAATCGGCCGATGGCGCGGCATAAAGCAGCTGAGACAGCAGGCCGTACACCTCGGCGCGGGCGGTTTCTTCGTCCAGCGCATGGCTGCTGGCGGACAGGTTCAGGTCTGGGCTCATGGCAAGCATTTATCGGGTTTTGGGAGGCAGTTGGCCATCGGTGATGCGCACCTGGTTCTCGTCGGTGAACATGTCCACCACGCGGCAGTCGCCGCACATTTTCAGGCGTTCCAGCGCGGCGCCTTGGAACATGCTGTGGCCAGTCAGGCGACCCAACATGGTCTCAATCGCTTTGAGGGTGCCAAAGGGTTTGGCGCAGCGGATGCAGGCATACGGCGGGCTGCTGTGCACCACGCGGGGCTGCGTCCGTTCGGCCAGCAGCGACAGGCGCGGCTGCAGCGTGATCGCGTTTTCGGGGCAGGTCGTGGCACACAGACCGCATTGCACGCAGTTTTTCTCGACAAACCGCAACTCGGGCTGCAAGGGGTTGTCTTGCAGCGCCGACGAAGGGCAAGCGCCCACGCAGCTCATGCACAGCGTGCACTTGCTGCCGTCCACCGTGATGCTGCCCAAAGGCGACCCCGCGGCGGGCAAGGCGAGTGCCTTGGGGCGCGAGGCCTCGTCCATGGCCATCACGGGCGACTGGGCCATCAGGTGGTCGATGACCAGCTCCAGGTTGCTGCGCTTTTCGGCTTGCACCGCGTGACGGGCGGCGACGGCAGGGCCTGTGGGCAGGCTGGCGGTCTTGAGGCTGCGGGCGCACAGGCGTTGCAAATCGGCGTCCAAAGAAAACGCGGTCTTGGCTTCGATGAGCTGGAAATGCACGCCGGTGTAACCCAGGCCGTTGAGCAAGCTTTGGGCCACGGCCATTTGCTCAAGGAGCGCGGCGCGGTATTGCGGCGCTTCTTCGGCGGTGATCAGCACCATGACCTGGCGAGCGCCATAGGCCACGGCCGACAGCCACAGCTCCATGCCCACACTGGCGGTGTGCCACAGGGCCACGGGCATCACGCGGGCAGGCACGCCTTGCATCACGCCCAGCTGCGCACCCCGACCCAGCTCGTCGATCAGCGCCTGGCCTTTGTCTTGGCTGTGCAACAGCAAAGCAGCATCGCGCCCGCCAGCGGCTTGGTAGGCCCAGAGCAATGCGCGGATCTTGGCCCCCTGCTCTGCCGGGCGCGGGTAAGCGTAAGTCAGGGCCCCAGTGGGGCAAGCCGTGGTGCAAGCGCCGCAGCCCACGCACAAGTTGGGGTTGACCACGATTTGCTGGCGGCTTTTGTCCGAGCGCACGGCCTCGGCCGAGCAGATGTCGATGCAGGCGCTGCAGCCGACTTGTTCGTTGCGGCTGTGGGCGCAGAGCTTTTGTTTGTAGGCAAAAAACCGGGGCTTTTCAAACTCGCCCACCAGTTCGCGCACCTTCAGCAAAGTTGGCAGGTCTTGTCCATCCCAGCGGAAGTAGCCTTGCGGCAAGGCGTGTGAGGTGAAGGTGGGCGATGCTTGGTCGCCACGCAAGTCCAGCACCACATCAAAGCGCTCGGTTCGCGGACGGGCGTCGCGGCTGAAGTCAATAGCACCTGCGGCATCGCACACCTTGACGCAGTCGCGGTGCGATGTGCAGCGTGACAAGTCCACCAGGTAATCCAGGCCAATGGCCTGCTCGGGGCAGGCGGCCACGCAAGCGTTGCAGCGGGTGCACAGGTCCAGGTCAATCGGGTTGCTGGCGTCCCAGGTCACATCAAACGCACCCAGCCATCCGCTCAGGCTTTGCAAGCGCCCGGCCACCACGGGATGACGCCGTTCCTGACTGCCCCCGGCGTTACCCGGGCCTTGCGCAAAAATCGTGACCTGCATCGCATCTGACAAGAAACTGGCGGCGCGTTCGGCCACATCGATGGCCCCGATGATGAGCACGCGGCCTTCGCTTTTGTAGGTGACGGTGGCCACCGGTTCGGGTTCGGGCAAACGGGCAGCGGCCAGCAGTGCGGCCATTTTGGCTGTGGCGTGTGCGGCTTCACGGCCCCAGCCGCCGGTTTCGCGGATGTTGACAAAGCGGATGGGCGAAATCGCGCCTTCGGTTTGCTCGGCCAGTTCACTGAACAGGCGTTTTTCTTGGGTGCAAGCCACCACCACGGTCTCGCCGGTTTTCACGGCTTTTTGAAATTGTCCAGCCTCGCGGCGGCACAAGGTGGTGTGCAGCGTGAGGTCTTCACCCAGTGCTTGGCCCAGAGCTTGGGCTTGCAGGGGCATGGTTTGGTTGCAGTTGCAAATCAGGGTGGTCATGTTTGGGGTGCGCGTTGACGTGGGGCTGAAGCACGGGGCTGACCGGCCCTGCCAAATCAGGCAGGTGAGGAGGCGACTGTGCCACAACTGGCGAGCCTTGCGCAGCCGCAGGACTTTGCACAGGGTTTTCACAAGGGCCTGCAGCAGGACTGACAACAGGCAACACGGGCTCGGCCGTGGCCGCAGTCTTTGCCGCCGCTTCATCGGGTTTGTCGAACAAACCCAGCAGTTGCGCGCCCACCATTTTTTGCAGCATGCCTGCAGGCATGGGGTCGGGTGTGTTGTAGTCGCCGATGTAGATGTCGAGGCCGTCCATGGCATTGAAATGCGGGTCGGTGAACAGTTTTTTCATGGCCACATTGCGCACATCGGCGGTCACGCCGGGCCGCATGAAAGGCTGAAAGTCCGAGTTCGGCGTCAAGGCGCGCGCATCGTCCAGGCTGGGCAAGGGCTTGGCGGGTAACTCGCTGGACTTCGCTTCGGTTGCACCCGACTCAGTCTCTTGGGCCGCAGCCTTGGAACTTTGCAACGATTGGGACGATCCAGTCAATTCAGACGACTCGACCGGACTCGCCGGGATGGCAGGTTCGGCCAACGGCAAGCCCTTGGCCACGGATTGCTTGCGCTGCGACCAGCGGCTGAAAAAGTGCTCGCTCATGGGCCCTGCCTCCCGCCCTTGCGCTTGTCCGTTGTACTGACCGAGGCGGGTTGACCAAAGCGGTCGGTCAGGCCCTGAAAACTTTGCGGGCGCTGCCGGCGCTTGACTTCGGGCACATAAAAGGCGTCGGTGAAGGCCTGCAACCGGGCCACCACTTCGGGCGAGGCAGGGACGTTTTCCACGGTTTCCTGGGCATCGAGCCAGCGACCCGCGTCGTGGTAACTCAGACTCAGGGCTTGGGGCACAGCCTGCTCCTCCTGGCCATCCTGCCCTTGTTGCACACGCCACATGACAAAAAGACTGGGGGTGGGCGAGGTGAGGTTGAGCCAATAGCCTTCGGCGTCGTCGCTGAACAGCTCCAGCCGCCAAGCAGGGTAAAGCCACAGGGCTTCGCCATCGGTTTGACGCAGGCAGCGCGGGGTTTCACCAAACCCGGCTTCATGCGGCACCACATCGGCCAGCACCCAGCGGTGCGACTGCCAGCGGGACATGGCCCCTTGCACGGCTTCGCGGCGCATCAGCACCGCCATTTCGGAAACGACATGAACAGACATTGGGCACTTTCTTTCAGCGGGGCTTGCCCCTTCATCAACCCAGCATGGTTTTGTTCAGCAAGGGTAAACGCAAAGCGAAAACCATGCGGCGAACGGGCTCGAAGCGGAAGGTGAAACGAGCACCGCGCATCTCGACGTTAATCAAAATCAATTCAACCGCCTTGGCCAGATCGGTCAGCCCACCGTGGGCGCAGCCGCACCACCGGCCCATGGGCGCAAACCGCTGCCGATCATGCGTTCACCGGGGTTGCCGCTTCCATCCGCACGGCGCAGTATTTGAATTCTGGGATCTTGCCAAACGGGTCCAGCGCCGCGTTGGTCAGCAAATTGGCCGCTGCCTCCTGATAAGCAAAGGGGATGTACACCGTGCCCAGCGGCGTGCCGTCGTCCTGGCGCAGCTGCAACAGCACCTTGCCGCGCCGCGAGGCAATGCGCACAAGCTGCCCGGCCTGCAACCCCAGCCGGCGCAACTCGCTGCCGTGCATCGAGGCCGTGGCCGCAGGCTCCAGCGCATCGAGCACACTGGCGCGGCGCGTCATGCTGCCGGTATGCCAGTGCTCCAGTTGCCGCCCGGTGATCAGCACCAGCGGGTATTTGGCATCGGGCAGCTCGTTGGCCGGGATAAGACTGGCGGGCACCAGCCGCACTCGACCGTCTGCCGTGGGAAAGTGGTCATGGAAGACGATCGGCTGACCCGGATCGTCTGCAGTCACACAGGGGTAAGTGACCGAGCCCGCGTCCAGGCGCGCCCAGTCGATGCCGCCAATGGCCGGGGCCATGGCCTGACGCATTTCTTCATAGACCTCTGCCACACCCGCTTGCTCGCCTGCGTAGTGCCAGTTCAGGCCCATGCGCTGGGCGATCTGCTGGATGATCCACAAATCGGGCTTGGCATCGCCCGGCGGCAACACGGCTTGGCGGCCCATCTGTACCGTGCGGTCGGTGTTGCTGACGGTGCCGGTCTTCTCGGGCCAGGCGCTGGCGGGCAGCACCACATCGGCCAGCCAAGCGGTTTCGGTCAAGAAGATGTCTTGCACCACCAAATGCTGCAAGCTGGCCAACGCGTGGCGGGCATGGTTCAGGTCCGGGTCGCTCATGGCCGGGTTTTCGCCCATGATGTACATGCCGCGCACCTTGTGCGGGTCGGTGTCTGGCGCGAGGGCCTTGTGCATGATTTCGACCACGGTGTAGCCAGGTTGGTCGTCGAGCTTCGTGTCCCAGAACTTTTCAAACCAGTCGTGTGCTGACTTGTCGGCGACCCGTTGGTAATTGGGGTACATCATCGGGATCAGGCCGGCATCGCTTGCGCCCTGCACGTTGTTTTGGCCACGCAAGGGGTGCAGGCCGGTGCCGGGGCGGCCAATCTGCCCGGTGATGCTGGCCAGCGCAATCAGGCAGCGCGCGTTGTCGGTGCCGTGCACATGCTGGCTCACGCCCATGCCCCACAAAATCATGGCGGCTTTGGCCTTGGCGTAGGCCCGTGCCACTTCGCGGATGGTGTCGGCCGGGATGCCGCACACCGCGCTCATGGCTTCGGGTGTGTAGCCCTGCACATGGGCCTTGAGAGCGGCCACGTTGTCGGCACGCTCGCGCAAAAACTGTTCGTCGCACAGGTTCTCGGTGACGATGACGTGCAGCATGGCATTGAGCAGCGCCACATCGGTGTCGGCCTTGAACTGCAGGTTGCGCCAGGTGTGGCGACCGATGTCGGTGATGCGCGGGTCGGCCAGCACGATGCGGGTGCCGCGCTGGGCTGCGTTCTTCATCCAGGTGGCGGCCACCGGGTGGTTGTTGGTGGGGTTGGCGCCGATGACGATGATGAGGTCTGAATGCTCGACATCGCGCACCGGGTTGCTGACGGCCCCTGAGCCCACCCCTTCGAGCAATGCCGCCACACTGGACGCATGGCACAGGCGCGTGCAGTGGTCCACGTTGTTGCTGCCAAAGCCGGTGCGCACCAGCTTTTGGAACAAGTAGGCTTCTTCGTTGCTGCCTTTGGCCGAGCCGAAACCGGCGAGGGATTTGGGGCCGTGTTGGTCGCGCAGCGCATTGAGCGGCTGGGTGGCCAGATCGAGTGCTTCTTCCCAGGTCGCTTCGCGGAACACTTCGCGCCAGTGGGTGTGGCCATCCAACAAGGACACATCTTTGGCCACCCCCGCTTTGCGGATCAGCGGTTGGGTGATGCGGTCTGGGCTGTGGATGTAGTCCATGCCAAAGCGGCCCTTGACGCACAAACGGCCTTCGTTGGCCGGGCCAGCGCGGCCTTGGACGCTGATGATTTTTTCGTCTTTGACCTGGAAAGTGACCAAACAACCCACGCCACAAAACGGACAGACCGAATCGACTTCGCGGTCCACCTTTTGCGGGCCCATGTGGGTCTTGGGCATGAGCGCGCCGGTAGGACAAGCCTGCACGCATTCGCCGCAACCCACGCAACTGCTGCCCCCCATCGGGTCGGCCAGATCGAACACCACTTGCGTGTGCGCGCCCCGAAAGGCCAGACCAATCACGTCGTTGACCTGCAGATCACGGCAAGCGCGTTCGCAGCGGTTGCACTGAATGCAGGCATCCAAGTTCACGGCCATGGCCGGGTGGGACAGGTCGGCAGGCACCGCCTCACGCTTGAGCGCTGCCAGTTGCGGGCGCACCTGCACGCCGTGGTGCTCGGCCCATTGACTCAGTTCACCGTGCGGGGCCTCGGCACGGTCATCCAACCATTTGTGGCCCTGCTCGGGCAGATCGGCCAGCAGCATCTCCAGCACCATCTTCTGACTTTTGACAGCGCGCTCACTGTCGGTGCGCACCTGCATGCCGGGCGTGGCGCTGCGGCAGCAGCTCGGGGCCAGGGTTCGTTCACCCGCCACTTCGACCACGCAAGCGCGGCAGTTGCCATCAGGCACCAGACCTTCCTTGTGGCACAAGTGCGGGATGGCGATGCCCAACTCTTTGGCGATGTTGAAAATGCTTTTGCCGGCGGCTGCTTCAACCGGTTGGCCGTTGAGGGTGAATTGAACGGTGCTCATGCAGTCCCCACTTCGTGCGGAAAATAATCCAGCACACACCGTATCGGATTCGGCGCGGCCTGACCCAAGCCGCAGATGGATGCATCGCCCATGACCTGCGCCAAGTCTTGCAAAGTCTCGGCATCCCAGACTTCAGCCGTCATCAGTTGCGCTGCTTTGTCGGTGCCCACACGGCAGGGTGTGCATTGGCCGCAACTCTCGTGTGCAAAAAAGCGCATCACGTTCAGCGCAGCTTCGCGGGCACTGTCGTGTTGGCTCAGCACCATCACGGCGGCCGAACCAATGAAGCAGCCGTGCGGCTGCAGGGTGTCAAAGTCCAGCGGCACATCGGCCAAGCGCTCAGGCAAAATGCCACCGCTCGCCCCACCCGGCAGGTAGGCGTAGAGCGTGTGCCCCTCGGCCATGCCGCCGCAGTGTTCATCCACCAGTTCACGCAGCGTGATGCCCGCAGGCGCAAGCTTGACGCCCGGCTGCTGGACGCGGCCGCTCACGCTGAAGCGGCGCAGGCCTTGGCGGCCTTGACGCCCTTGCGCGGCAAAGCGCTCCGCGCCATGCTCGATCAGTTCGCGCACCCAAAACAGGGTTTCAAAGTTATGTTCCAGGGTCGGGCGTCCAAACAGCCCGACCTCGGCAATGTAGGGCGGGCGCATGCGCGGCTCACCCCGTTTGCCCTCGATGCTTTCGATCATGGCCGACTCTTCGCCACAGATGTAGGCGCCCGCGCCACGGCGCAATTCGATGCGCGGCAAAGCGCAAGGCGGGTTGGCCTGCAAAGCGGCCAATTCTTGGGTCAGCAAGACACGCGCCTCGTGGTACTCGTCGCGCAAATAGATGTAAACCGCCTCGCAACCCACCACACTGGCAGCGATCAGCACGCCTTCCAAAAAACGATGCGGGTCGGCCTCCAGGCAAGTGCGGTCTTTGAAGGTGCCGGGCTCGCCTTCGTCGATGTTCACCGCCATCAGACGCGGTCCGGGCTGGCTGCGCACGATGCGCCATTTGCGACCGGCCGGAAAACCTGCGCCACCCAGGCCGCGCAAGCCAGAAGACTCCAGCACCTGGATGACCGATTCATGGTCTTTCAGGCCTGTGGCCACTTGCAAGGCCAGCTGGTAGCCCCCGGCTTTTTTGTAATCGTCGTAATGCAGCGCATGGGGCAAGGCCAGAGGCTGGATGTTGTTATCGCCCACCAGAAGGGTCACGCCTTCGGCCGTCGCCTGCGCCACTGCCTGCTGGCCCACTTGCGCCGCAGGCGCTTGCTCGCAGCGGCCCAAACAAGGCACGTTGACGACCTGCACGTCGCCCGACAGATCCCGCTGCAATTGGCGCAGCAAGCTGTCACTGCCCGCCAAACTGCAGCTCAAGCTGTCGCACACCCGCACAGTGATGCGCGGGGCCGGTGCATCGTCTTTCAGGATCTGAAAGTGGTGATAAAAAGACGCCACCTCGAACACCTCGACCACCGGCAAGCGCATCTCGGCGGCCAGCGCCACCATGTGGCGCTCAAAGAGAGCGTGGAAGTGGTCGTTCAACAGATGCAGGTACTCGATCAGCAAATCACGGCGGTGGCCACCTTCGGGTGGTGAACCGATCAAAGTATTCACCTCGGCGCGCGCATCGGGCGAGGCCTGACGACCTTTGAGCTGGGACCTTGGCTGGCGCAATTTCTGGCGAACTTGGTCGAGACCGATGTGGGTGGTATTGGCCATGCGGGGTCAGTAGGTTTCGAGGTGCAGACGGCCTTCTTTTTTCAGCGCCGCGCCTACGGTATCCCAATCAAGACCGGCGTTCTGTGCGATATCGCGCAAGGCCATCACCACGCCCTCCTCCATGCTTTTGAGGCCACAGACATAAAAGCAGGTGTTCGGGTCTTTGAGCTGCAGCGCGATGTCGGCGGCGCGCTCGCGCAGCGCGTCTTGCACATAACGCTTGGGCTTGCCCACTTCGCGCGAGAAAGCAAACTCGGTGTCAATGAAATCTTTGGGCAGGTTGTTGAGTGGGCCAAAGTACGGCAGCTCCGCGGGCGTGCGGGCACCGAAAAACAGCATCAGCTTGCCCCCTTCGAACTTGCCGCTGGCCCTCAGGCGGCGACGCCACTCGGTCATGGCCCGCATGGGGGCAGACCCTGTACCCGTGCAGATCATGACGATGTTGCTCTTGGGGTGGTTGGGCATCAGAAAGCTCGCGCCAAACGGCCCAATCACCTGCACCTTGTCACCGACCAACAGGTCGCACATGAAGTTGGAGGCCACGCCACGCACAGCTTGGCCATCGTGGTCTTCGAGCACGCGCTTGATGGTGAGCGAAACATTGTTGTGCCCTGGGCGCTCGCCGTTGCGGGGGCTGGCAATGGAATACTGGCGCGCATGGTGCGGCTTGCCGTTGGCATCCAGCCCAGGCGGGATGATGCCAATCGACTGGCCCTCGAGCACCGGGAAAGGCATGCTGCCAAAGTCGAGCACGATGTGGTGCGTGTCGTAGTCTTGCTGGCCAACTTGTTGGCCGACCTCGGTCACGCGCAGGTTGCCCGTGACGGTAGCGGTGATGGTTTTGTCTTGCGCCTTGGGGCCATAGAGGTTGGTATAGGCGTGGGCCGCAGACCAAGGAGGAATCGTCGCACCCAACTGGGCCGAGTTGAAGCCCGAAGCAGCGGCGGTGCTGACGGCCGAAGCCGAGGAAGAGGTAGCCGATTGCAATGCGGTTTGCGCTTGTTCTTGTGCGGTGTCTGCGACGCCGCCCGCAGCAGCCAACTCTTGAGCACTCAGTTCTGCGGGCAGGTCGTACCACTTGAGTTGTTCTTCGATGCTGTAGGCCTTGGCCTTGGGCACCATGCGCCAGTTGTCAATCGAGCCTGTCGGGCATGGTGAGATGCAGTCCATGCAACCGTTGCAGATGTCGGCCTTGACCACGTAGTTGAGCGAGTCGTGCGTGATGGCACCGACCGGGCAGATTGCTTCGCAGGTGTTGCAGCGGATGCAGATTTCCGGGTCAATCAGGTGTTGCTTGATCAGCGTGGCTTCGGTGCTCATGTCTTGGCTCTCTTGTGTTTGCTTGTCTTATCTTGTGGGTGGTCTGCGTGGTCCACGACGTGATGGCTTGGGCATGCGTGGTCCGCAACGGTATGGCTGTGGGCCGGGCGCCTCATACTGGGGTACCAGAAATCGGCGCCCGGCCCACAGCCATACTGTCGCTCTGTGCCCTTTTTGAAGTGCTGAGTCTACTGGGACCCGGCGTGTACAGCGCACCCATGTCATTGAAAGGGCAAGGGGCGGGTGACGATTTGCGGTACCCCGCCATAAGGAACCCGCCCCATGCCCTTTCAATGACCGCCTTTAATCAAAGCAAAACATGTGGGCAAGTCAAACAACTCAGAAGCCGAGCGAACCCCATGCAGTTGACAGAGGAAGGGGCGGGTGACGATTTCTGGTTCCCAGTATGAGGAACCCGCCCCTTCCTCTGTCAACTGCCGCCCCCACAAAGAGGGCAGCAGTCGATCAAAGATTCAACGCATCAGTTGAAGCGAACGTAATCAAAGTCCACTGGCTGACGGTTGATGCCCATGACGGGTGGCGCGATCCAGTTGGCGAACTTGCCTGGCTCGACGCAACGGCCCATCAGGCTGGCCACATAAGCGCGGTCTTCGTGGGTGGGCAACCACTCGCCCACTTGCGCCATCCACTGCTCGTCGGTCACCACGCGGCCATCAGGCGTGATCTTGGAGCCCGACAAGGAGCCGATGTTGCGGTGGAAAGCCTTGTGAGGGGCGGTCAAGGTGAAAGGAATACCGGCCTTGCTGATCACGCGGTTCCAACGTTCGATGCCGCCTTTGGAATCGGTGATGTAGTCGTCGCGCAGCACTTCGTTCAAAGCGTTGAGCATCGGCACTTCTTTCTCGATCAGCTTACCGCCTTCAACCGACAAGATTTTGTAGCTGTTGCCCTTCAGGACGTGGTCATCACCGCGCTTGCCTTCTTCGTAGCGGCCCTTGAGGCCCGAGCTGTAGAAAGTGGCGGCATTCGACGACTCGTCGGCACCGAACAAGTCGATGGTCACCGAGAAGTGGAAGTTGATGTAACGCTGGATGGTGGGCAAATCGATCACACCGGCAGCGCGGAGTTTGCCCACGTCGTCGGTTTTGAGCTGGTTCATCACATCCACCGTGCGCTGGATGGTGCGGCTCACGCCGGACTCGCCCACAAACATGTGGTGCGCCTCTTCGGTCAGCATGAACTTGGTGGTGCGGGCCAGGGGATCGAACGCCGACTCGGCCAAAGCGCACAGTTGGAACTTGCCGTCACGGTCGGTGAAGTAAGTGAACATGAAGAAGCTCAACCAGTCAGGTGTCTTCTCATTGAACGCTTGCAAGATGCGGGGGTTGTCTTCGTTGCCGCTGTTGCGCTGCAGCAGTGCATCGGCTTCTTCTCGGCCGTCTTTGCCGAAGTATTTGTGCAGCAGGTACACCATGGCCCACAGGTGGCGGCCTTCTTCGACGTTGATCTGGAACAGGTTGCGCAGGTCGTACATGCTGGGCGCGGTCAGGCCCAGGTGGCGCTGCTGCTCGACAGACGCTGGCTCGGTGTCGCCTTGCGTCACGATGATGCGGCGCAGGTTGGCGCGGTGCTCGCCAGGCACGTCTTGCCAGGCTTTTTCGCCGATGTGGTCGCCAAAATGGATCTTGCGGTCTTGCTCGCCGGGGTTCATGAACACGCCCCAACGGTAGTCGCGCATCTTGACGTGGCCAAACTGGGCCCAGCCTTGCGGGTCCACGCTCACGGCGGTGCGCAGGTACACGTCCATGTCGGTCGAGCCTTCGGGGCCCATGTCGTCCCACCAGTTGATGAAGTTGGGCTGCCACTGCTCAAGCGCGCGCTGCAAGGTGCGGTCTTCGCTCAAGTTGACGTTGTTGGGGATTTTTTCGCTGTAGTTGATACCGGACATCATGATCTCCTGGGGGGGTTAATGGGGTTTAGGGTTTAGGTTTAGGGTTGGGCGTTGGACTCCATCTTCACGCTCAACACTCAACGCATAACGCTGTACGAATCAGACGCGATTCATATCAAACTGGACTTTCTCGCCTTTGCCGTAGACCTTCAGAGCACCCTTTTCGCCGACGGCGTTGGGGCGCTGGAAGATCCAGTTTTGCCAGGCGGTCAGACGGCCAAAAATGCGGGTGGCCATGTTTTCCTTCTGGGCGAAACGCAGGTTGGCTTCCAAACCAGTCAAAGCATCGGGCGACATGGAAGAACGCTCTTCCAGGGCCAAGCGAATTTCGTCAGCCCAGTCAATGTCGTCAGGCGCAGCCGTGACCAAGCCCAGCGCCAAAGCGGCATCGGCGTCCAACACTTGGCCAATCGCACCGCGTGCGGCTTCCATGGCGGGCACTTCTTCATAAAAGCGGCGCTGCAGGCGGGTCTGGTCGTTGACCATGGGGAAGAAACCGAAGTTCATCTCGCTCAGTTGCAGCTTGGGCGCTTTGTCTGCGTCGTCAGGCAGCGCCAGCATGTAAGCGCGGTCGGCGCAGAACGCCAGCTCGGCCAGCGTGCCCGCAAAGCACGTGCCTTCTTCGATCAGGGCGAACAGGCTGCGCGAAGACACGTCCATGCGGGCCAGCGTGCGGCGCAGGTGGCCAATGGTCTCGCGCACCAGCCAGTGGTCTTTGTGGGCCAGCAAGGTGGCGTCAGACGCCAACACGGCCGCTGCATCGCCCGAAGTCTTGAGCACCCAGGTGCCGATGTCCAGTTCGTTGGTGCGCATGTGCAAGATGGCGTCGTCGAGTTCGCGCACCATCTGCAGCGGCCACCAGTTCACGCCTGCGGCTTCGATGCCATCGATATTCGTGGGCTGAGCAGAGGCCGGGGCTTTGACGGTGAAGGTGGCGATGCGCTTGGCGCGGTCGATGTCCACCGTGACGTTGGTGTAAGTCAGGGCATCGGCCGCGATGCTGCGGTTCAAGGGCGTCAAGCTCACGCCTTTGACGCCTGCGGTGCGGATGCTGCCAGCGGCCAGTTTTTTGGCACGGGTTTGCACGGCTTCCTTGAACACAGCGGGCTTGGCGATGGCATCGACCAGACGCCAGTCCACGGCTTTTTGACCCCGCACACCTTCCACGCTGGTGCAGAAGATATCGGCCAGGTCGTGGCGCACATGGCGCTTGTCGGTCACGCGGGTCAGGCCGCCGGTACCTGGCAACACGCCGAGCAAAGGCACTTCAGGCAAAGACACGGCGCTGGAGCGGTCATCGACCAAGACGATTTCATCGCAAGCCAGGGCCAGCTCGTAGCCGCCGCCAGCGCAAGCGCCGTTCAGGGCTGCGACGAATTTCAGGCCGTCGTGCTTGCTGGAGTCTTCAATGCCGTTGCGGGTTTCGTTGGTGAACTTGCAAAAGTTCACTTTCCAGCCGTGCGTGGACACACCCAGCATGAAGATGTTGGCACCCGAGCAAAACACGCGGTCACGCGCGCTGGTCACCACCACCGAGCGCACTTCGGGGTGCTCGAAACGGATGCGTTGCAGCGCATCGTGCAACTCAATGTCCACACCCAAGTCATAGCTGTTGAGCTTGAGTTTGTAGCCAGGGCGGATGCCAGCGTCTTCGTTGATGTTGATCGACAAGGTGGCGATCTCGCCCTCAAAAGCCAGCTGGATGTGTTTGTATTGCGAGGGGTTGGTTTGGTAGTCAACCTGGAAAGCTTGCGTCATGTGGGTGTCTCCGGTGGCAAGGGGATGTTGTTTTCGATCAAAAGATGCATTTCATTGCATGTTAAATTGAATTTTAGTGCAGGTTGCATGGCCACACAATATGCACTTTAATGCATTTACTAAGTATTTACCCTAGTAAATGCATTTTTCTTCCACCCTTCAAACCGGCAGCGTCAAATGCTGGCGCACCGAAGTACGCAAGGCTTCAAAAGCCTGGTCTTCGCTGCGGCCACTGGTGTTGATGGCCAAGTCGGCCTTGGAATAAAAAGCCGAGCGACCTTCCAGGATGCGCTTGAGGTCTTCCATCGCCTCGCGGCTCGCGGCCATGGGGCGCATGTCACCCTGCGCGGCCACACGGCCCATGTGGTCAGCAGCATCGGCCTGAAGCCACACGGTCGTGCAATGCGAGAGCAGCAAATTGAAGTTGGCCGAGTCCGACACCAAGCCACCCGGTGTGGCGATGACGACTTCGGGGTAAATCTGGATCGCCTCTTCAAGCGCACGGCGCTCGTAGCGGCGGTAAGCGTTGGCGCCATAGAGGTTGTGAATCTCGCTGATCTGGCAACCGGCAAACTGCTCGATCTCACGGCTGAGCTCAATGAACGGAAAGCCCAAGTTGTCGGCCAGGCGCTGGCCCAGTGCGGTCTTACCGGCACCGCGCAAACCAATCAAGGCAATGCGGTTCTGGCGCTCTTGCGCTGTGCCGCCCTCGCCAAACAGCTCGACCAGTTGCATGCGGGCACGGCGCAGATCGGCCTCACTGCGTTTGGACAACAACTCGCGGATCAGCAGCCATTCGGGCGACGTGGTGGTCACATCGCCCAGCAACTCGGCCAGCGAGCACTGCAGAGCAGTGGCCACTTGCAGCAGCACCAACACCGACACGTTGCCCGTGCCGTATTCGAGGTTGGCCAAATGCCGCTCGGACACATCGGCCGCCAAGGCCACGGCACGGCGCGTCATGCCTTTGCGCGAGCGCAGCATGCGCACGCGCTCGCCCAGCGCCTCCAGAAAAGGGCTGCGCTTGGTGTCAGGCTCGGTTGGATCGGTGGACAGCTTTACTTCAGAGGTCATGTTCAACACAGCGCTTCAAAACAGGGAAAACCCTAGGATTTAAAACAACCCAAAATATGCACTTTACTGCATACTACGGAGGACGCACAATAGTGCATAAGATGATGTTTATACCGCCAACTGACGCGCTTGAACACAGACCATCGAAATAAAAAGGAGACACAGCTTGAACCCAGCAACCCCACCCCCTACCGAATTCAACTTCGCCCAGCACCTGATCGCGACCAACGCGGGGCGCGCCCACAAAACCGCCCTGATCGACGACGAAGGGAAGATGACCTATGGCGAACTGACCGAACAGATCCGACGTTTTGCCGGCGGTCTGCAAGCCATGGGCGTCAAGCGCGAAGAGCGCGTGCTGCTGCTCATGCAAGACAGCAGCGAATGGGTCGTGGCCTTTTTGGGCGCGCTGTATGCGGGCGTGGTCCCGGTGGCGGTCAACACCTTGCTCACCTCCGAAGACTATGCCTTCATGCTGAGCAACAGCCGCGCCCAAGCGGCGCTGGTCTCGGGGGCCTTGCTGCCCACGCTGCAATTGGCGATGGATCTGGTCAAAACCGAAGTGCGACATGTGGTCGTTTCGCGACCCACCACTGCACTGGCACAGGGCCAATTCAACATGGCCGACTTCGTGGTGCAAAACTCCCCGGTGCTGCCCGCGCAAACCCTGGCCGATGAACCGGCGTTTTGGCTGTATTCGTCCGGCTCCACCGGAAAACCCAAGGGCACTGTGCACAGCCAGGGCAACTTGTATTGGACAGCCGAGCTGTATGGCCAAGGGGTGCTGAACTTGCAAGAGAGCGACACTGTGTTCTCGGCTGCCAAGCTGTTTTTTGCCTATGGCCTGGGCAACGCCCTCACCTTTCCGCTGAGCGTGGGGGCCACGGTGGTGCTGATGGCCGAGCGCCCCACCCCACAAGCCACCTTCAAACGCCTGGTAAACCATCAACCCACCGTGTTTTACGGCGCGCCCACCGGCTACGGCGGCATGCTGGCCAACCCTGATCTGCCCGCCAAGAGCCAGGTCGCACTGCGCCTGTGCTCTTCGGCTGGTGAAGCCTTGCCGCGCGACATTGCCGAACGCTGGTCTGCGCACTTTGGCTGCGACCTCATCGACGGCATCGGCTCGACCGAGATGCTGCACGTGTTTTTGTCCAACCGCCCCGGCGACGTGCGCTACGGCACCACGGGCAAAGCCGTGCCTGGCTACGAAGTGCAACTGCGGGGCGAAGACGGCAGTGTGGTGACGGGCCACAATGAAATAGGCGACCTCTACATCCAGGGGCCCAGCAGTGCACTGATGTACTGGAACAACCGCGAAAAAACCCGCGACACCTTTCAGGGCGTGTGGACCCAAAGCGGCGACAAGTACACGCGTGACCCCGACGGCTACTACACCTACGCTGGCCGCAACGACGACATGCTCAAGGTCAGTGGCATTTACGTGTCGCCTTTTGAGGTGGAATCCACCCTGGTACAACACCCCGCCATTTTGGAAGCGGCCGTGATCGGCAAAGAAGACACCGATGGCCTGACCAAGACCAAGGCCTTCATCGTGCTCAAAGCCGGTCAGAGCCTGACGCAAGAAGAGGTCAAGGCCTTTGTGAAAGAGCGCTTGGCCCCCTACAAATACCCGCGCTTCGTCGAATTTTTGGCCGAGTTGCCCAAGACCGCCACAGGAAAAATTCAGCGCTTTCGCTTGCGTGACTTGGAAAGCACCAAACGCTGAAAGCCAAAAACCGGCGCAGGCCGGATGTTTTCATGGGCCTTTGTCCAATCAGGTGTCTTTGCTCACCTTGATCGTCGGGAACTTGTTGGAAAAGTCCTTGGCCTTGGCCGCGATCTTGACCGCCACCTGGCGGGCCACGGCTTTGTAGATCTGGGCCACTTCGCCGTCGGGGTCGGACACCACCGTGGGTTTGCCGTTGTCGGCCTGCAGGCGAATTTGCATGTCCAGCGGCAGTGCGCCCAGGTAGTCCATGCCGTATTCGGCGGCCATTTTCTTGCCACCGTCAGCGCCAAAAATGTGCTCCACATGGCCGCAGTTGGTGCACACGTGGACCGCCATGTTCTCGACCAGGCCCAAAATCGGCACGCCGACTTTCTCGAACATCTTCACGCCCTTTTTGGCGTCCAGCAGGGCGATGTCTTGCGGGGTGGTCACGATCACCGCGCCCGTCATGGGCACACGCTGACTCAGCGTGAGTTGGATGTCGCCCGTGCCAGGTGGCATGTCCACGATCAAATAATCCAGCTCTTTCCAATTGGTCTGGCGCAGCAGCTGCTCCAGCGCCTGGGTGGCCATGGGGCCGCGCCAGATCATGGCCTCGTCTTGGCTGACCAAGAAACCAATCGACATGACCTGCACGCCGAAGTTCTCCATGGGCTCCATGGTCTGGCCGTCTTCGCTCTCGGGGCGGCCTTCGATGCCCATCATCATGGGTTGGCTGGGGCCATAAATGTCGGCGTCCAGCAGACCCACTTTGGCCCCCTCGGCCGCCAGCGCCAGCGCCAGGTTGACGGCGGTGGTGCTCTTGCCCACGCCGCCCTTGCCCGAGGCCACAGCCACGATGTTTTTCACTTGCGGCAGGAGCGCCACACCGCGCTGGGCGGCGTGAGCCGTGATCTTGCTGGTCACGTTGGCCGACACATTGGCCACACCCGCCACGCCTTTGGCAGCGGCAATCAGCGCCTGGCGAATGCCGGGAATCTGGCTCTTGGCCGGATAACCCAGCTCGACTTCAAACGACACATCAGAGCCTTCGACTTGCAGGTTTTTCAGGGTTTTGGTGGACACGAAATCTTTGCCCGTGTTCGGGTCGATCACGGTTTGCAGGGCTTGGAGAAGTTGTTCGGTGGTCGCCATGGTCTCTTTCTAGAATGGGCCGAAGTTTACCGACAAGCCAGCCCATACACCCTAAAATCACCGATTCCCCTACAAACTGCCCCACCATGTCTGCCC
>NZ_JBILQU010000015.1:0-40116 GCF_044373035.1 Limnohabitans sp.
CTGCCCTGTGGATGTCGGTCAGCACCTCGTGCAGTTCGCGCCAAAAGGTCGGGTGCATGGTGTTCATCGCCTCGGGGCGGTTCAGCACCAGGTGGGCAATGTGGTTTTCAGTCGAGAGGGAAAAGCAGCTGAGTTTGTCCATGGTCATTCACTTGAGGAGGGTCTTGATCGGGTGTTTCACTGTAAGCGGCGATGGGGGGCTGCGCTGTCCCGGCCTTGACCAGCGAGCCCACCCGCACCCCCAGCAGCCGCAGGCGGCGTGACAGGTCCACACGTTTGAGGCATTGGCCTGCGATCAGCCGGATGTGTTTGGCGTCTGCCGTGTATTTGGTCAGGGTCTGGTCTCGCGTCACGGCCTGAAAATTGTCGTACCGCAGCTTGATGCCGATGGTTTTGCCTTCGTAGCCTTTGCGCTGCAAGTCGGCGGCCACTTGCTCGCACAGGCGGGTGAACACCGCACTCAACTCGGCGCGGTCGCGCACGGCGTGCAGGTCGCGCTCAAAGGTGGTTTCGCGGCTCATGCTGACGGGTTCGCTCTCGGTTTCCAGCGGGCGGTCGTCGCGGCCCCAGGCGGCATCAAACAGCCAGGCGCCGTAGCTTTTGCCAAAGTTTTCCACCAGCCAGTGCGGCTCACGCGCCGCCAGCTCGCCAATGGTGTGGATGCCAAAGCCCTTGAGCTTTTCATCGGCCTTGGGGCCCACGCCGTTGATCTTGCGGCAGGCCAGGGGCCAGATCAGGGTTTGCAGATCGGCCTCGTGCACGATCGAGATGCCCTTGGGTTTGTTGAACTCGCTGGCCATTTTGGCGATGAGTTTGTTGGGCGCCACGCCGATGGAGCAGGTCAGGCCCGTGGCCTCAAAAATGCTTTTTTGGATCAAGCGCGCCAGCACCCGCCCGCCTTCGCGCTGGCCGCCGGGCACGTCAGTGAAGTCGATGTAGACCTCGTCCACGCCCCGGTCTTGCATGATGGGGGCGATGTCCAGAATGATGCTTTTGAAGGTGCGCGAAAAGTGCCGATACCGCTCAAAGTCCACCGGCAACAAAAGGGCCTGCGGGCACAACTTGGCGGCTTTCATCAGGCCCATGGCCGAGCCGATGCCGAACTGCCGCGCCGCATAGGTGGCGGTGGTGATCACGCCGCGCCCGGTGTAGCCCTCGATGCGCGGAAAAAAGTCGACCGGGATGCGGTCCAGCCGCTTGGCAAAGCTCTCTTCGGTCCATTCGCCATCCGGGTAGGCCGCTTGCAGTTTGGCCAGCAGGTCGTCTTCTTTGCGGCGGCCACCACCGATGACCACCGGCAGACCCTTGAGCTGTGGGTAGCGCAGCAGCTCGCAGGACGCGTAAAACGCGTCCATGTCGAGGTGGGCAATGCGGCGGATGGGCGGGGCCACGGCGCTTGAAACGGGTGAATCAGTCACCCATCAAGCATAGCGCGCCCCCAAGGGGTTTTGCGCTTGCCAAACCCCTGCCGGGCTTGTTTATTGGCCCGTAGGAAAGGTGCCTGGCAGCAAGATGCTTTTGTCCACCGTGTCCATTTGCGTGCGACCGCAAAAGGCCATGGTCAGGTCGAGTTCTTTGTGGATGATTTCCAGCGCTTTGGTCACGCCCGCTTCGCCCATCGCGCCCAGGCCATACAGCATGGAGCGGCCAATGTAGACGCCCTTGGCACCCAAGGCGCGGGCTTTGACCACGTCCTGGCCGCTGCGGATGCCGCCGTCCATGTGCACTTCAATGTTCTGGCCCACGGCATCCACGATGGCGGGCAGGGCTTCGATGCTGGACTGTGCGCCGTCGAGCTGGCGGCCGCCGTGGTTGCTGACGATCAGGGCGTCCGCGCCCGATTGCACCGCCAGGTGGGCATCATCCACGTCCTGAATGCCCTTCAAAATCAGCTTGCCACCCCAGCGTTTTTTGATCCATTCGACATCGCCCCAGTTCAGGCCGGGGTCGAACTGCGAGGCGGTCCACGAAGACAGGCTGCTCATGTCGGCCACGCCTGTGACGTGGCCCACGATGTTGCCAAACTGGCGGCGCGGTGTGCCCAGCATGCCCAAGGCCCAGCGGGGCTTGCTGGCGATGTTGATCATGTTGGCGAGCGTCAGCTTGGGCGGTGCAGACAGGCCGTTTTTCAGGTCCTTGTGGCGTTGACCCAAAATTTGCAAGTCCAGCGTGAGCACCAGCGCGCCGCAGTTGGCGGCTTTGGCGCGGTCAATCAGGCGCTCGATGAAGCCCTTGTCTTTCATCACATAGAGCTGAAACCAAAAGCCTTCACCGGCATGCTGGGCCACGTCTTCGATGGAGCAGATGCTCATGGTAGAAAGGGTGAAGGGCACGCCAAACTTTTTGGCCGCGCGGGCGGCCAGGATTTCGCCATCGGCGTGCTGCATGCCCGTCAGGCCCGTGGGCGCAATGGCCACGGGCATGGCGACTTTCTCGCCCACCATGGTGCTGGCGGTGCTGCGGTTTTCCATGTTCACGGCCACGCGCTGGCGCAGCTTGATCTTTTGAAAATCGCTTTCGTTGGCCCGGTAGGTGCTCTCGGTCCAAGAGCCACTGTCGGCGTAGTCATAAAACATGCGCGGCACGCGCTTTTCGGCCAAAACGCGCAGGTCTTCGATGGTGGTGATCACGGACATGGGGGGTCTCCTGGGGTTTTATCGGTCAGAACTGACCCGCATCGTAGCCGCTGGGGCCGTGCCAGCTTGTGAAACTTGAGACAGCAGGTTTGAAATTTCTTTCGGCATGTTTCAGCCGTGGGGTGCGGCTTTCACATATGCGCCACCCTGGTAGATGGCGGCTGGGTCTTGTGTGTCGATGCTTTGTTGGCGTGCTTCCATGTCAGGGCGGAACACGTCGGACGAATCCAAAGGTCGATAGCCAAGGTGTTGGGCATGGGTGTTGTCCCACCAGGTGGTCTGGTTGTCGGACATGCCGTAAATGATGCTGTGGCCCACGATGGGCGCGGTCAGGGCAGACACGACCAGACGCTCCAGGTCGTCAAAGCTCAACCAAGTGGCCAGCATGCGGCGGTCTTTGGGTTCGGCATAAGAAGAGCCAATGCGCAGGCTCACGGTCTCGATGCCCCAGCGGTCCCAATACAGTTGAGCCAGGTCTTCGCCAAAGGCTTTGGACAGGCCATAAAACCCGTCGGGCTTGGGCGGCATGCGGGTGTTGACCACCTCGTCTTGGCGGTAAAAACCCGTCACATGGTTGGAGCTGGCAAACACGATGCGCTTGACGCCTTGCAGGCGGGCGGCTTCGTACAGGTTGACCATGCCCACAATGTTGCCCGCCAAAATCGGCTCCCAGGGCTGTTCTGTGGACACGCCGCCCATGTGCACCACCGCGTTCACGCCTTCGAGCAAGGCGAGCATTTGGTCTTTGTCTTCGAGCGACGCGAGTTGCACCTCTTCGCCTGCACCCGCTGGGTCCAGTTCACGCCTGTGGCTCACGCGCAGCACGTCGCAATAGGCTTTGAGGCGGGGGCGAAGTTCTTTGCCCAGGTTGCCACCCGCACCCGTGAGGAGCAGGCGCGGAAATCGAATGGGGGAGGCGGGTGTTTTGAGCATGGTTTTTGAGATTCAGGATTTGAAACGACCCGCCAAGGCGGTGGCGCTGTCGCGCAACACGTTTTGGTCAGCGCCCACGGCCACAAACAAGCAGCCTTGCTCGACATAGTGTTTGGCCAGGGCTTCGTCGCCCGTGAGGATACCGGCAGCTTTGCCGCAGGCCTTGATGCGGGCAATGGACTCGTCAATCACTTTCAGCACATCCGGGTGCTTGGGGTTGCCCAAGTGGCCAAGCGCTGCCGACAAGTCACCGGGGCCGATGAACACGCCATCGACGCCGTCCACGTTGGCGATGGCTTCGATGTTTTGCAGGCCCAGCACGGTTTCGACTTGCAGCAACAGGCAAATTTCTTCGCTGCTGTGATGGGCGTAACCCTTCACGCGGCCATAGTGGCTGGCGCGGGGCGCACCCGCATAGCCGCGCACGCCGTGTGGTGGGTAGCGGGTGTAAGACACCGCTTGTTGGGCTTCTTCTTCGTTCTGGATGTAGGGCACCAACAGGGTTTGCACACCCACATCGAGCAGGCGCTTGAAGGTCACCATGTCGTTCCACGGTGGGCGCACGATGGCGGTGGTGGGGCTGCCCTTCATGGCTTGCAATTGCGCCACGATTTCGGTCAGGTCGTTGGGCGAGTGCTCCATGTCCAGCAGCAACCAGTCAAAGTTGCAATGCGCCAAGATCTCGATGCTGATGTTGCTGCACAGGTGCGACCACAGGCCAATCTGCTTTTGACCCGACTGGATCGCGTGTTTGAAATGGTTGACGGGCATGTCCATGGTGTTTTTCCTTTGAGGTGAATGGCCCGGGTGCTCAGCGCACCATGCAAGGCATCTTGTTGTTGAACTTCCAGCCGGGGATCAGGTGCTGCATCGCGATGGCGTCGTCGCGTGCGCCCAGGCCGTGTTGTTGGTAAAGCTGGTGGGCCTTCATCACCGCGTCCATGTCCACCTCGATGCCCAAGCCCGGCTTGGCCGGCACATCGACATAACCGTCCTTGATTTGCAGCGGGTCTTGGGTCAGGAATTGGCCGTCTTGCCAAATCCAGTGCGTGTCGATGGCGGTGACTTTGCCGGGGGCGGCAGCGGCGCACTGGGTGAACATGGCCAGCGAGATGTCGAAATGGTTATTGGAGTGCGAACCCCAAGTCAGGTCGTACATCTGGCACAGCTGCGCCACGCGGACCGAGCCTTGCAGCGTCCAGAAATGGGGGTCGGCCAGCGGGATGTCGACCGACTGCAGCTGAATGCTGTGCGCCATCTCGCGCCAGTCGGTGGCGACCATGTTGGTGGCCGTCAGCAAGCCGGTGGCGCGGCGGAACTCGGCCATGACTTCGCGGCCCGAGAAAACGCCTTCGGCACCGCAGGGGTCTTCGGCATAGGCCATGGTGCTGCGGTGGTCGCGCAGCAAACGAATCGCGTCTTTGAGCAGCCAGCCGCCATTGGGGTCGAGCGTGATGCGCGCCTTGGGAAAGCGCTCATGCAGAGCCACCACGGCTTCGACTTCTTCTTCGCCGCGCAGCACGCCGCCTTTGAGCTTGAAGTCCTGAAAGCCATAACGGGCTTGCGCCGCTTCGGCCAGACGCACCACGGCGTCGGCGGTCATGGCTTTTTCATGGCGCAGGCGCAGCCAGTCGTCGGCTTGGTCTGGCTCGCTGCGGTAGGGCAAGTCGGTTTGCTGGCGGTCGCCCACATAAAACAAGTAGCCCAGCATTTGCACGCGGCTGCGCTGCTGGCCTTCGCCCAGCAAGGCGCACACCGGCACATTCAGGTGCTGACCCAGCAGATCGAGCAGGGCGCTTTCCACGGCGGTGACGGCGTGGATGGTCGTGCGCAGGTCAAAGGTTTGCTGGCCCCGGCCGCCGCTGTCGCGGTCGGCAAACTGCTGGCGCATGGCTTGCAGCACAGCGTTGTACTGGCCAATGGGCTGGCCTTCCACCATGGGGCGGGCGTCTTCCAGGGTTTGGCGGATTTTTTCGCCGCCGGGCACTTCGCCCAGGCCCGTCTGGCCCCACGAGTCGGTCAGGATGACGATGTTGCGGGTAAAAAACGGGCCGTGAGCACCGCTGAGGTTCATCAGCATGCCGTCGTGACCGGCGACGGGGATCACCTGCATGCGGGTGATGGTGGGGGTGTGGTGCGGAGTCATGGTGTAAAAATTCTAGTCAATAGACATCGTACAACTTGGGGGTGTATTGACCATTGGGGAAAACACGGGTGATGGGCCGCGTTGATTCAACCCGGGCTGTCGGGGTCGCTCTTGCGCAGGCGGTCTCGGCTGTTGGCCAAGTGGGTGCGCATGGCGGCTCGGGCGGCCTCGACGTCTTGCTCGGCAATGGCGTTGTAGATGCTCTCGTGTTCCTGGTTGACGCGGCGCAGGTAGTTTTGACGCTCCGGGTCGGTGGTCAGGATGCCGCTGATCCGTGCGCGAGGAATCACCCCCGCACCCATGGAGTGCATCAGGTCGACGAAGTGGTGGTTTTGGGTGGCTCGGGCAATGCCCTGGTGAAACTGGTGGTCTGCCATCACGGCATCGCGACCTTCGTCCACGGCGCTGTTGAAGGCTTGAAGTGACAACTTCAATTCAGACAAATCCTCTGGTGTGCGGCGCACCGCAGCCAAAGCAGCGGCTTCCGTTTCCACGCTGATGCGAAATTCAAGCAGGGCAATGACCTCTCGCAGGGTGCCCATTTGCTCAGGGCTGATGCGGAAAGACGGGTGCTCGCTTTTGGGCAGCACAAAGGTGCCAATGCCGTGGCGTGTATCGACCCAGCCTGAGGCCTGCAACCGCGAAATCGCTTCGCGCACCACGGTGCGGCTCACGCCAAAATCTTTCATGATGGCCGCTTCGGTCGGCAATTTGTCGCCAGCTTTGAGGCGACCGCTGCGGATTTGTTCGGTCGTGGCGTGGACCAGTTGTACGGCCAGGCCACCTGGCTTTTTCAATGAGAGGGTCGTGGCATCCATGGGTAATCCCTAGCTGTCCGAATGTCGAAGCTCAATGATAATCATGTGGCCAATTGTACGACAACTGATGACCTGGTGTTGAATTTTCAATGTTTCAGTTGATGCCCATTGCCCCCAACCTTTCACAGGAGACCCTCATGTACTTTCGCAGAAACTTGCTTTCCTCAGCGGCCGCCGCAGTGCTGGCCATGACCATGACCCCCATGGCTTCGGCACAAACCGTGCTCAAGGCCTCGGATGTCCATCCCGCGGGCTACCCCAACGTGGTGGCGGTTGAAAACCTGGGTAAAAAACTTGAAGCCGCCACCAATGGTCGGTACAAACTGCAAATGTTCCCAGGGGGTGTGCTGGGCTCAGAAAAAGAAGTGGTGGAGCAAACCCAGATCGGTGCGATTCAGATCGCCCGCATTTCGTTGGGCATTCTGGGGCCGGTGGTGCCCGATGTGAACGTGTTCAACATGCCTTTTGTTTTCCGCGATGAGGCGCACATGCGCGCTGTGATCGACGGGCCTGTGGGCAAGGAGATTTTGGAAAAAATCACCAAAAGCCCGGCCCGACTGGTGGCCTTGGGCTTCATGGACAGCGGCTCGCGCAGTCTCTACACCAAAAAAGAAATCAAAACCCCGGCTGACCTCAAGGGCCTGAAGATCCGCGTGATGGGCAACCCGCTGTTTGTGGACACCATGAACGCCATGGGCGGCAACGGCATCAGCATGGGCCACAACGATGTGTACAGTGCGCTGCAAACTGGTGTGGTGGACGGTGCTGAAAACAACCCGCCGACTTTGTACACCACCAATCAGTACTCCACTGGCGTGAAGTTTTACACCCAGACCACGCACTTGATCATTCCTGAAATTTTCGTCATGTCCAAGGTCACTTGGGACAAATTGACCCCGGCTGACCAAGCCAGTGTGATGAAATTTTCTCGTGAGGCGCAATTGGAGCAGCGTGTCTTGTGGGACAAGAGTGTGGCCGAGTACTCGACCAAACTCCAGGCCGCTGGCATTCAGTTCAAGTCAGTGGACAAAAAGCCCTTTTATGACGCCACCGCCCCTGTGCGTGCCAAATACGGTGCGCAATATGCTGACCTGATGAAGCGCATCGAAGCGGTCAAGTGATTCGCTTGCAGCGGCCTTAAACGCCGCTACGCGAGATGGGACGGGGTGAGCCCCGTCCCTTTGGATTTGATGAACTCGCCCGCGAGGATTTTGGAATATGTTGCGCTTCTTTGACCGCCTTTACCTGTTCTGCATTTGGATTTCTGGCCTGTCGATTTTGGCGATGAGCCTGATCATTCCATGGGGCGTTTTCGCCCGCTATGTATTGGGTACGGGCTCGAGCTGGCCAGAGCCGGTGGCGGTCTTGCTGATGGTGACCTTCACATTCATGGGCGCGGCCGCGGGTTACCGAGCCGGTGCCCACATTGCTGTGGGCATGCTGGTGGACCATTTGCCTGCTGGCGTGCAAAAAATCGGCGCCTTTCTGGTGCACATTTTGATGTTGGTCATTTGTGGTTTTGTGGTCGTGTGGGGCAGCAAGCTGGTCATGGGCACCATGGGTCAAACCTTGGCTGACTTACCGTGGTTGGCAGTGGGCTGGACCTATATGCCCGTGCCACTGGGCGCACTCTTGACCTTGTTGTTTGTGCTGGAGGTGTTGTTTTGGGGACCTGCACATCACCGTGCCGTGGTGGTTTTTGACCACGAAGGCCCCACATCGGCGGAGGCGATCTGATCATGGATGCATTGGTTCTCATTGGCAGTTTTGTGGTGTTGATGTTGTTGGGCATGCCCGTGGCCTATGCCTTGGGTATGGCGGCCTTGTTGGGGGCCTTGTGGATCGATTTGCCGCTGGATGCGGTGATGATCCAGATGGCCAGTGGCGTGAATAAATTCTCTTTGCTGGCCATCCCGTGTTTCGTGCTGGCGGGCGCGATCATGGCCGAGGGCGGCATGTCGCGGCGACTGGTGGCGTTTGCCGGTGTGCTGATCGGTTTTGTGCGCGGGGGCTTGTCGCTGGTCAACATTTTGGCCTCCACATTTTTTGGGGCCATTTCCGGTTCATCGGTGGCCGACACGGCATCGATTGGCTCGGTCCTGATCCCCGAGATGGAAAAAAACGGCTACCCCCGGCCTTTTGCCACAGCCGTGACGGTGAGTGGTTCCGTGCAAGCCATCTTGATCCCGCCCAGCCACAACGCGGTCATTTACTCCATGGCCGCAGGGGGCACGGTGTCGGTGGCGGCGCTGTTCATGGCCGGGGTGCTTCCCGGTTTGCTGCTTGGCTTGAGCTTGGCGTTGTATTGCCTGTATGTGGCTCGGCGCGAGAACTATCCCAAAGGCCGCGTCATTCCCCTGAAAGAAGCGCTCAAAATTTGTGTCGACGCCCTGTGGGGGTTGGCCACCATGGGCATCATCTTGGGCGGCATTTTGTCGGGCGTGTTCACGGCCACCGAATCGGCCTCGATCGCGGTGCTGTGGGCCTTTTTTGTGACCATGTTCATTTACCGTGATTACAAGTGGAAAGACCTGCCCAAACTGATGCACCGCACGGTCAAGACCGTCACGATCGTGATGATCCTGATCGGCTTTGCCGCGAGCTTCGGTTACATCATGACCTTGATGATGATTCCGCTGAAGATCACCGCGCTCTTCACCGCCTTGAGCAGCGAGCCCTGGGTGATTTTGTTGTGCGTCAACATCATGCTGTTGGCGCTGGGCACCTTGATGGACATGGCCCCGCTGATTTTGATTTTGACCCCGATCTTGTTGCCGGTCATGAAAACCATCGGCGTGGACCCGGTTCACTTTGGCATGATCATGATGGTCAACCTGGGCATTGGGCTGATCACGCCACCGGTGGGTGCGGTGCTGTTTGTCGGCAGTGCGGTGGCCAAGCTCAAAATCGAGCAAGTGGTCAAAGCCATGAAGCCGTTCTTTGTGATCTTGTTGTTCGTGCTGTTGCTGGTCACCTATGTGCCACAAATTTCACTGTGGCTGCCTCGCAGCATGGGCTTGTAAAAAGCAGCCATGGCCTTGCCTAAGGTGCTGGTCACCCATCCCCGCGAACGCCTGCACACCTATTTTGGTGAGCAGGCGTTGGCCAATTTGAATCAGGTGGCCTGTGTCCAGCTCAATCCCGATGACCATGACTGGTCTACCGCCGAGTTGGTTGAAGCCGCCCAAGGCTGTGAGGTGTTGATCGCCTACCGGCAAACCGCGCTTGATGCCGACTTTTTTGCCACGGTGCCGGGCTTGCTGGCGGCCGTGCGTTGTGCCGTCGACATTCGCACCATCGATGTGGCAGCAGCCAGCCGTGAGGGGGTGCTGGTCACGCGCGCCAGTCCCGGATTCGGTCCGTCGGTGGCGGAATGGGTGATGGGCGTCATGATCGATTTGAGTCGCCACATCACTGCGGCCACGGCGGCCTATTGGCAAGGTCAGTCTGTGCAGCCCCGCATGGGGCTTGAGTTACGTGGGGCTTGCGTGGGCATCATCGGGTATGGCGAAATCGGTCGCCATGTGGCCCGCTTGGCGCAGGCGTTTGGCATGCGTGTGTGTGTGTACGACCCTCATGTGACGCCACAAGACCCGGCCTTGCAGTCGTTGAGCTGGCCGGAACTGCTGGCCCAGGCTGACCATGTGGTGTGCCTGGCCCCAGCCACACCCGAAACAGAAAACCTGATCAACGCCCAAGCCTTGTCGCTCATGAAACCCACAGCGTTTTTCATCAACGCTTCGCGGGGGCAGTTACTTGACGAGTCAGCGCTGTTGCACGCTTTGGACCTCGGCCAGTTAGCAGGGGCTGCGCTCGATGTGGGGCGTGCCGCTGATCAGATGCCTTCGCCCGATCTGGTGCGGCACCCCCGTGTGATTGCCACGCCCCATGTGGGCGGTTTGACACCCCAAGCCATTGCCCACCAGGCGCTGGAAACCGTGGTGCAAACGACGGACATTTTGCAGGGGCGCATGCCCCGCGGCGCGGTCAATCCGGCGCATGCGCAACGTTGGTTGGATCGGGTGATGCCATGACCGCCGTTTCTTTTTCTGTGCCCGAGGGGGCTTGCGACTGCCACACCCACGCCTATGACGAGACCTACCCCTTGGCGCCCACGGCCACCTTCAAGCCGCCACATGCGCCTATGAATGACTATGCCCAAGTCCAGGCCGCGCTGGGTTTGACGCGTGTGGTGGTGGTGCAGCCCACGGGCTATGGTTTTGACAACCGCTGCACTTTGGCCGCGGTGGCCAGCATGGGCGGTCGCGCCCGCGCTGTGGCCATGCTGCCTGTGCAGGTGACCGACTCGGAATTGCAGGCTTTGCATGCTGCGGGTGTGCGGGGTGTTCGCATGATGATGTTCCCAGGCGGTCTGCTGGGCTGGGACGCGCTGGCCCCCATGGCCGACAAGGTGCGGCCTTGGGGTTGGCATTTGAATGTGCAGTTCAATGGCTGCGAGTTTGTGCAGCGCCTGCCCCTTTTGCAAAGTTTGAACGTGCCGCTGGTGATCGATCACACCGGAAAATTCTTGGTGCCCCCTGTGGGCACAGAAGACCCGGCATTTCAGACCCTTTGCCGTTTGCTGGACACGGGCCGCGTTTGGGTCAAGCTGTCTGCTCCTTATGAGACTTCGCGCCAGGGCGCGCCGCATTACGATGATGTGGGTTTGCTGGCGCGTTACCTGGCCACCCATTACCCCGAGCGCTGCTTGTGGGCGAGCAATTGGCCCCATCCCAACCAAGACCCCGTGCCGTCCAATGCCGCCATGCTGAACCTCTTGCCCAATTGGGTTGCGCGTGATGACGACCTGCAACGCATCTTGGTGGACAACCCTGCGCAGCTGTATGGCTTTGAGGCTTGACCGCTCAGCTGTTGATTCATTTTCAGGAAATGTGACCCCATGGCCCATGTTTATGTTTCCAATGCCGACAGCGGCGACATCTCGGTGCTGCACATGGCGGCCCATGGCGAGCTGCATTTGCAAAACACCGTGCACGTGGGCGGCAACCTGATGCCCATGGCCATCAGCCCCTCACAGCACATGCTGTATGCGGCCCGCCGCAGCGATCCGATGGCGGTGGTGAGTCTGGCCATTGACCCGCAAAGCCGTGATCTGCACAGGGTGGGCGAGGCGGGTTTGCCAGCCAGCATGGCCTCTATCGCCACTGACTCCACAGGCCGTTTTTTGCTGGCCGCCTCCTACCCCGGACACCAGCTCACCGTCAGCCCGGTGCAGCCCGATGGCACGGTGGGCGCTGTGCAGCAGGTGGTGCCCACGGGCCCCAATGCCCACGCCATCATGGCGTCGCCGTGCAACCGTTATGTCTTGGCCACCAGCTTGGGCAGTGGCGAACTCATGGTGTACACGTTCCATGCCGAGACAGGCCGCCTGACGCCTGCATCCACTTGGCACGCGCGGGCTGGTGCCGGGCCTCGGCACTTCCGGTTTGACCCTGTGGGCCAATTTATTTATGTGCTCAACGAACTCGATGGCACGGTGGACGTGCTGGCCTGGGATGCCCAGCAGGGTCGCTTGACCAGCGTGCAAAGCAGTGTGGACATTTTGCCGCCGGGCTTCACGGGCAATCCATGGGCGGCCGACTTGCACCTTACACCCGATGGGCGTCATCTGTACACCAGTGAACGAACTTCCAGCACCCTGGCGCACTTCGCTGTGGACGCGGTCACGGGGCACATCTCCCCCAAAGGGCATACGGCGGTTGAAGCCCAGCCCCGGGGTTTTGCCATCGACGCGACAGGCCAGCATGTGCTGGTGGTGGGCCAACTGTCACACCACCTCAGCCGGTATGAGATCGACCGCGAGACGGGCCAATTGACACTGAGTCAACGCCTGCCGGTGGGGCAGGGCCCGAACTGGGTGGAGATACTGGCATGAGCGAAACAAAATCCGCCGCACAGCCGCGTTTGGTGCGCATGCACCCGGCCGACAACGTGGCCATTGTGGTCAATGAGGGCGGGTTGCCCGCCGGCACCCTGCTTGAAGAGGGCCTGGTCTTGCTGGACAAAGTGCCTCAGGGCCACAAAGTGGCGCTGGTGGCTTTGGCGCAAGGCGACGTGGTGCGGCGCTACAACGTGCCCATTGGACACGCTTTGCAAGACATGGCGGCGGGGCGCTGGGTGCATGAGCGCTTGCTGCAAATGCCGGCCGCCCGCGAGTTGCACGGCTTGCCCATGGCCACCGTGGCGGCACCTGTGCAAGCGCCACTGACCGGCTACACCTTTGAGGGCTACCGCAATGCCGATGGCTCGGTGGGTACGCGCAATATTTTGGCCATCACCACCACCGTGCAGTGCGTGGCGGGTGTGGTGTCACAAGCTGTGCGCCGCATCAAGGACGAGTTGTTGCCCTTGTACCCGCAGGTGGACGACGTGGTGGGTCTGGAGCACAGCTACGGCTGTGGCGTGGCCATCGACGCGCCCGACGCCATCATTCCGATTCGCACTTTGCGCAACATCAGCTTGAATCCCAACTTTGGGGGCGAGGTGATGGTGGTCAGTCTGGGGTGCGAAAAGCTGCAACCCGAGCGCTTGCTGCCGCCCGGCAGTTTCCCGATCACCGATGCGCGTGACCCTGCGGGTGGGCCTGACACGGTTTGCCTGCAAGACGCGCAGCATGTGGGCTTCATGTCGATGCTGGACAGCATTGTGCAAAGCGCGCGCCCGCATCTGGAGCGGCTGAACGCCCGCAGGCGCGAGACGGTGCCCGCCAGCCAACTGGTGGTGGGCGTGCAGTGCGGCGGCAGCGATGCGTTTTCTGGGGTCACCGCCAACCCGGCGGTGGGCTTTGCGACGGACTTGCTGGTGCGCGCTGGGGCCACGGTGATGTTCAGTGAAAACACCGAGGTGCGCGACGCGGTGGAGCAACTCACGCAGCGCGCTGCCACACCAGAAGTGGCCCAGGCCATCGTGCGCGAGCTCGATTGGTACGACCGATATCTGGAACGCGGCCGAGTGGACCGCAGCGCCAACACCACGCCTGGCAACAAGGCGGGCGGCTTGTCCAACATCGCCGAAAAAGCCATGGGCTCCATCGTCAAGAGCGGCACGGCAGCGATCTCGCATGTGTTGGCGCCGGGCGAAAAGTTGCGGTCCGACCAAAAGGGCCTGGTGTTTGCGGCCACACCGGCCAGCGACTTCATTTGCGGCACGTTGCAGTTGGCTGCGGGCATGAATGTGCATGTCTTCACCACCGGACGTGGCACGCCCTACGGGCTGGCCGAGTGCCCCGTCATCAAAGTGGCCACGCGCAGCGATTTGGCCCGGCGCTGGCATGACCTGATGGACATCAATGCAGGGCGCATCGCCGATGAAGGCGTCAGCATCGAAGACATGGGCTGGGCGCTGTTTCGCATGCTGCTGGACGTGGCCAGTGGCCGCAAGACCTGGGCCGAACACTGGAAGCTGCACAACGCCCTGGTGCTGTTCAACCCTGCGCCGATCACCTGAACTTTTTAACCACAACGAGGAGACATTCCATGACACAACGCCGCCAATTCATCCAGTCCACCGTGGCCTGCGCCGCAGCCGCCATGGCACCTGCGGCCTTCAGCCAAGCAGCGCCTTGGCCGGCCAAGCCGATCAACTATTTGGTCGCTTTCCCGCCCGGCGGCACCACCGACATCCTGGCCCGAGTGGTCTCGCAAAAACTGGGCACGGCGCTGGGCACCACGCTCGTCATTGAGAACAAAGGTGGCGCTGGCGGCAGTGTGGGCTCCGAAATCGCAGCACGCGCCCCGGCCGACGGCTACAACCTGCTGGGCGGCACCATCAGCTCGCACGCCATCAACGTGAGCCTGTACCCCAAGCTGGGTTACGACCCGATCAAATCGTTCACGCCGGTGTACCTGTACGGCACCAACCCGGTGGTGTTGGTGGTGGCCGCCAACAGCCCTTACAAAACACTCAGGGACCTGTTGACGGCGGCCAAAGCCAACCCCGGAAAACTGTCGGGTGCCTCGGCGGGCAACGGCACATCCCAACACTTGGCGCAAGAGCTGCTGGCGTTCAAAGGCGATGTCAAATTCACCCATGTCCCCTACAAGGGCAGTGCTCCTGCCATTCAAGACGTGATGAGCGGGCAGGTTGACTTCATGTTCGACACCACCGTGGTGGCGGGCGCCCACATCCAGAGCGGCAAACTGCGCGCCTTGGCGGTGACTTCTGGCAAGCGCTTGACCGACACCTTGACCGAAGTGCCGACAGTGAGCGAGTCGGGCTGGCCTGGAACTGCCGGTTTTGAAGTCGTGTCTTGGCAAGCTTTGTTTGCGCCAGCCGGCACGCCCAAGCCGATCGTGGACAAACTGCATGCCGAAATTTTGAAGATCATTCAAAGCCCTGAAATGCAAGAGCGCATCAAAGGGCTGGGCATGCAACCTTCGGTGCTGACCCCAGAGCAGGTTCAGGCTTTCCAAAAGGCTGAAATCGAAAAATGGGCCCAAGTGATCAAAGCGGCCAACATCAAACTGGAGTGAACGTTACAGCCATCTTCAAAACGCTGGGCTTGTGTGGCACATGCCACACAAGCCCAGCCCCGTATGAGGGCATCAGGCCGGTTGTGGGATGTTTGTGTTGTGGGCGACGGTTTAACTGCAGCTGACGCTGCCGCAACCCGACATGGTCACGGTTTGGATGGCCGAGGGGTCGGCCAGGGTTTCGCTCTCGCTGTTAAAACCCACCGATTTCAGGTGCGCCGCCAAGCCTGCATCCATGCTGCCCGCGTGGCCGGGGAACCACTCGGCCAGTGCCTCGGCCATGCGGGTGATGATGGTTTTGTCGCTGTCCAGGTAATGGGCTTCCACCACGCGCATGGTTTCCAGAATGGTGGCGTGGTGTTCGGCGTGGCAGTTGTCGGCCGAAAAGCCGGTGGCCAACATCCAGCGCTCTTCTTGCGCGAAGTGCTCGACCGTGTGGTTCAAAAACGCCTTGTAGACCGGCAGTTGCTGGTCTTCGGGGGTGGCCAGAATCTGGTTGATCATGTCCACGAATTCCTGGTGCGTCTCGTCCATGCGCGCGTCGCCCGTGTGAAGCGAATCGGTCCAAGCCATGACTGGAGGCATGTGGGCGACAGAAGAGGTGGCGGTGGTGGACATGGCGAAGTCTCGATCAAGGGGCAAAACACAAACAGCCCACATTATCTCGCCAAGCCAAGGGCGTCAGTGCATTGGGGGCATCGCTGCTTGGGGCTGTGCCGGTTCGACCCGGTAGGCCACAGGCCTTGTCAAAGCCGCTATCGTATTGACCTGCGTCAAATTTCCAAATAAATCCATGGATTCCGTCACACAAGTTCTTTTGGGCGCCTCGATCGGCGTGGCCGTCATGGGGCGGCGCACCGCGCTGTGGAAGTCGGCCCTGTGGGGCGGCGTGGCGGGCCTGTTGCCCGACCTGGATGTGCTGCTGGACCACGGCGACCCGATCCTCAACATGATCCGGCACCGCGCCGAGAGCCATGCACTGCTTTTGCTCACGCTCTTTGCGTTTCCGATGGCGTGGGGGGTGAGTCGTCTGCACCGTCAGCCGCAGCTTTATGGCCGCTGGTGGTGGGCGCTCATGTTGGCGTTGGTCACCCACCCCTTGCTTGATTTGATGACGATTTACGGCACCCAGGTGTTCCAGCCTTTCAGCGACGAGGCCTATGGCTTGGGCAGCATGTTCATCATCGACCCGGTGTATTCGCTGCCCTTGCTGGCGGGTGTGGTGGCGGCGCTGCGCGTCAAAACAGTGGGCCGGGCTTTGCGCATCAATGGCTGGGCCTTGGCTTTCAGCACGGCTTACTTGGCTTGGAGCGCGCTGGCGCAGGGCTGGGTCACGCAGCATGCCCGCCAGTCGCTTCAGGCGCAGGGCTTGCCCAGCCAGCAGTTGATGGTGACCCCCGCGCCCTTGAGCACCTTGGTGTGGCGTGTGGTGGCGCTCGATGGCGAGCGCTTTCACGAAGGCTTTTATGCGCTGATGGACGGCGGGCGGGCCATTCGCTTTGTGGCGCACGAGCGCGGCGGGGCGCTGGCAGCGCAACACGCCAATCACCCGCAGTTGCAGCGCCTGGCACGGTTCACTGATGGGTTTTTCAAGGTCGCTGACCAAAACGGCAAGTTGTTGGTCACCGACTTGCGCATGGGTCAAGAGCCCGCCTATGTGTTTTCTTTTGACATTGGCCCGCCACTGCAAGCTGGCCAAGCTCACCCGGTGGCGCAACAGCAAAGCCGGCGCATGGACGTGGGCGCGGGTTTGAAATGGCTGGGGCAGCGCATCTTGGGGCGCGATGTGCCGCCGCCAGGCTAAGACAGCGGGCTGGGCGGTTGGTAAAGAGAGGGGGGTGACGAGCCTTGACCCCGGCACTGGATTCACAGTTAGGGCTGCTTGGTTCCCCACCTGACCCGGTTGGCCGCTTCACCATGCGGGAAGGCCCGTCGAGAACGATTGTAGGCGAGCTGGCCGTGGCTTTGCCCCTTGGGCCGGAATTTTGTCGGAACCACCTTGTCAGAACCAGTGCCCCGGCCCGATAGAATCCCAGTCCATGTCTTATCTTGTCCTCGCGCGCAAATACCGCCCCCGCAATTTCACCGAAATGGTGGGGCAAGAGCACGTGGTGCAGGCCCTGACCAATGCCCTGGTGCAACAACGCTTGCACCACGCGTATTTGTTCACCGGCACACGGGGCGTGGGCAAGACCACGGTGTCGCGCATATTGGCCAAGTCGCTCAACTGCCAGGGGGCCGACGGGCAGGGCGGCATCACCGCCGAGCCCTGCGGCGTATGCCAAGCTTGCCGCGACATCGATGCCGGGCGCTTTGTGGACTACACCGAACTCGACGCAGCCTCTAACCGGGGCGTGGACGAGGTGCAAAGCCTGCTGGAGCAGGCGGTCTACAAACCGGTGCAGGGGCGCTTCAAGGTCTTCATGATCGACGAGGTGCACATGCTGACCAACACCGCGTTCAACGCGATGTTGAAGACCCTGGAAGAACCCCCCGAATATTTGAAATTTGTGTTGGCCACGACCGACCCGCAAAAAGTGCCTGTGACGGTGCTCTCGCGTTGCCTGCAGTTCAACCTGCGGCCCATGGCCCCCGAGACTGTTTTTGAGCACCTGACCCAGGTGCTGGCCGCAGAACAATTGAGCGCCGAGCCTTTGGCCTTGCGTCTGCTGGCCCGCGCAGCACGTGGCTCCATGCGCGACGCGCTGAGCCTGACCGACCAAGCCATTGCCTTTGGCAATGGCTTGGTGCAAGAAGCCGGTGTGCGCCAGATGCTGGGCAGTGTGGACCGCAGCCATGTGTTGCACATGATCCGCGCCCTGACCGAAGGCGACGGTGCGGCGGTGGTGAACCAGGTCAACGCCCTGCGCCTGCAAGGCGTGTCAGCCGCCGCCACCTTGGAAGACATGGCCATGCTGCTGCAGCGCATGGCCGTGATGCAAATGGTGCCCGGCATGGCGCAGGGCGGTGAAGACCCCGACACGCAGGGCCTGGCCGAGCTGGCCGCTGCCATGCCCGCCGAAGAAACCCAATTGCTCTACAGCCTGTGCCTGCACGGGCGAACCGAGCTGGGCTTGGCGCCTGACGAATATTCGGCGCTGACCATGGTGCTGCTGCGCTTGCTGGCTTTTAAGCCCCAGTCGGGATCGGCGGAAAAAAAAAGCCCGCTGACCAGCCCTCGGGCCACCCCTGAGCCCGCCCGAGCTGCCGCGCCAGTCGCTGCCGACCCGCAGCCCAAGCCAGCCCCGCAAGCCACCCTGCCCAGCGAGGTCACGCCACCCAAGGTTGCTCCCATGGCTGCGCCCATCGCTGTTCCCATAGCCAGGCCTGAGCTGTCCGCGCCGTCCGCCGAGCCGGTCATCGGCCATGGGCAAGCCGTGCCGACCCTGTCCGAGCCGCCCCCTTGGGAGGACTGGCCCGACACCACCGACTACGCCGATGTCCAGGCCATGCACACGCCTGTGGAACACGCTGCTGTGCCCGAGCTTCGTCAAGCCAATCCCGCTTTGCGCGTTTTGCCGGTGCGCGAGGCCCCGTCTGGGCGCGCCGATGTGCCCACGCTGGCCGCACCGCCGGCTGTGCAGGCCACGCCCGAAGGCGATGTCTGGCTGGAGGTGGTGCAAGGCCTGATGGCACAAGAGGCCATCACGGCCTTGGTGCGCGAGCTGGCGCTGCAGTCGCAGCTGTTGGCCCGCGACGCTGACCACTGGCAACTGCGTGTGGAGCGCGAGACACTCAACCACCCGGCCAGCCGCGAGCGTTTGCAAGCGGCTTTGCTGGCCGCCGGCCATGGCGATGTCCAACTGGGCATCGAAGTGGGCCCCGTCACCGACAGCCCTGCCAGGCGTTTGGCCGTCAAAGCGGCCGAGAAAATGGTGGCCGCCAAGGAGCTGATTGAAAACGACCCGCTGGTGCAGGCCATGGTGCGCGATTTCGGGGCCAAAATCGTGCCCGGCAGCATTCAGATCATCTGATTTTTCACCTCCCCCCTACCCACTCTGACTGAAGGAAACCCCATGTTCAACAAAGGACAACTCGCTGGCTTGATGAAACAAGCCCAGGCCATGCAGGACAACCTGAAAAAAGCCCAAGACGAATTGGCATTCGTTGAGGTCGAAGGCCAAGCTGGCTCCGGCATGGTCAAGGTGCTGATGACCTGCAAACACAGCGTGCGCCGCGTGACCATCGACCCCAGCTTGCTGGCCGACGACAAGGACATGCTGGAAGACCTGGTGGCCGCCGCCTTCAACGATGCCGTGCGCATGGCCGAAGAAGTCTCGCAGCAAAAAATGGGCAAGCTCACCGCCGGTTTGCCTCCGGGCATGAAGCTGCCTTTCTGAGCGCCTGAACATGGCCGACACCCACGCCCTTGCCACATTGGTGCAGGCCCTCAAGGGCTTGCCGGGGGTGGGCATCAAGTCGGCCCAGCGCATGGCTTTTCAGCTGCTGCAAAACGACCGGGCCACGGCCCGGAAATTGGCTGCGGCACTGGACAATGCGGTTCAAAAAATCCGCCACTGCGCGTGTTGCCACACCTTCACCGAGGCCGAGCTGTGCGACACCTGTTTGGACAGTACCCGAGACCGCACGCTGCTGTGCGTGATTGAAACCCCGGCCGACCAGTCGGCCATCGAGCGCACAGGCACTTACCGGGGCTTGTACTTTGTGCTCATGGGCAAGCTCAGCCCGCTCGACGGCATCGGCCCGCACGACATTGGCCTGGCCAAGCTGAAAGCACGCGTGGCCGATGGCGTGCTGACCGAGGTGATCTTGGCGACGAATTTCACCGCCGAGGGCGAGGCCACCGCCCATGTGATTTCTGAAATGATCCGCCAGCAAGGGCTGAAGGTCACGCGCCTGGCCCGTGGCGTGCCCGCAGGCAGCGAGCTGGAATACGTGGACTTGGGCACCATCGCCCACGCCTTGGTCGACCGGCGCTGATCGGCTGAAAACACCTCCAGAAAAGCGACGTTCAACTGCCCCAGGTTTGCCAAGCGGTGGCTTGGCGACTTGTCAATTACCGACAATCCATTACGTGAAAACCCGCTCGGGATCAATCCCGATGCGCGAAGCGCTGTGCCTGATTAAGCTGGGCTGGTGTCCATTTTTCTCCAGGAGTGATGCGGGTGAATTCAGTCCACGCCCTTCGCCGTTCGCTGTTGCTGGCTGCTGTTGGCTCGCTGGCCTCAGCGCAAGCACCCGCTGCCCCATCCTCTGAGGCCAGTCGTGCTTTGCCACGCGTGCGCCTGGCCTTGGCCGCCAGCCACAGCCTGTACCACTTGCCTCTGACTTTGGCCGATCGGCTGGGGTTTTTTCGGCAGGCGGGTGTGCAACTGGAGTGGTTGCCGCAGGAGTCGGGGGCTAAAGCTTTGCGCATGGCCTTGGCGGGCCAAGCCGATGTGGTGGCTGGGGCTTATGAGCACCTCTTTGCCCTGCACCTCAAGGGGCTCAATTACCAAAGTTTTGTGCAAATGAGCCGCACGCCACAAGTCAGCCTGGGCGGCAGCACGCGTGGCGGCATGGCTTGGCGCTCAGGGGCAGATATCCGGGGCGCGCGTTTGGGCGTTTCGGCGTTGGACTCAACCACCTACTGGACGGCTTGCCAATGGCTGTCGCGTCAAGGCTTGACGGCCGAGGATGTGGTGTTTGTTCCGGTGGGCTCGTCGCAGGGGGTGATGGAGGCGCTGCGCAACGGCAGCATCGATGCCCTGTGCAATCCCGACCCGGTCATGTACTGGCTGGAGCAAAAAAACGAGATCCGAATGCTGTGCGATGCCCGAACCCTGCAAGGCACTCGCCACTTGATGGGGGGCCCGGTGCCGGGGGCCAGCCTGTTTGCGCATGCTGCTTTTTTGCAACTGCATCCCGATCGGGCGCAGGCACTATGCGATGGTGTGGTGCAGGCCCTGAAGTGGCTGCAGACCGCCGGCTTGACGGACATCTTGCGAACCGTTCCTTCGGGTCATTGGATGGGCGACCGGGCGATCTACCTGGGTGCGTTTGAGAAACTGCGTGAGTCGTATGCCGTGGACGGGCTTGTGCGCAGCGACGATGTGACGCATGCCTGGCGTGTGCATGCCAAGTTGCTCGGCACTGACGGGCCCAGACAGCTGGTGCCTGCGCGCACATTCACCAACGTTTTTGCGCAAAAGTCCAAAAGCCGTCGGTTGGCATGATCTGCGGCGTCATGGGCGGAACGCCCAACTGCCCCAAGGTGTTGGGCAAACGATGTGCTGTTCAGCGTTTGGGCGCAGCTTTGGCTGCAGGCTTGTCTGAACGCTTGTCAGATCGCGCAGTGGTTTTGGCGGGTGCTTTGCTGCGCTGACGCGCTGATTTTGCGGAGGCCTTGGCCGGCACATAAATGCTCAAAATTTGTCCGTTGGACAGCGTGGCATTCGGTTTGAGCCGGTTCCAATCTGCCACGCTGGTGGCGCTCACGCCGTGCCGTGATGCCAGACGCATGAGCGTGTCGCCATGGTGGGCCTTGACCGTGATCTTGCGCAACACCAACTCGGGGGCCAACAGCAGTTGGCCGTTGTCGGCCAGGTGCTCGGTCACATCGTTGTCCAGCTTGCCTTGGCGCGGCACCAGCAAAGTGGACCCGGCCTTGACCAGCATGCGCGCTGGAATACCGTTGACACTGCGCAGCTGCTCTGCCGACATGCCCACTTGCTTGGCCACTTCTTCGGCGCGCATGGTGCGTGGTGCTTGCCAGGCGGTCCAGCTGGACAGGCGGCGTTCTGAATGCGCTTGCACGTTGGTTTGAAACACCGTGGCGTTGTCCCAGGGCAGCAGGATCTGCGGCGTGCCGGCCGCCAAAATCACAGGGCGGTTCATGGCCGGGTTCAGCGCCTTGAAGTCTTCCAGGCTCACGTTGGCCAGTTTGGCGGCTATGGCCACGTCGATGTCACGTTCGATGGCCACGCTCTTGAAGTAAGGGTGGTTCTGGATCAGCGGCAACTCGGTCTTGAAGGCTTCGGGCTGGGCCACGATGTTTTTGACCGCTTGCAGTTTGGGCACGTAGTAGCGCGTTTCGTCGGGCATGCGCAGGTCGCTGTAGGTCAGTGGCAAGCCTTGCGCTTTGTTGCGCGCCAGCGCCCTGCCCACGCTGCCTTCGCCCCAGTTGTAGGCGGCCAGGGCCAGGTGCCAGTCGCCGAACATGGTGTAGAGTTTTTGCAGGTAATCGAGTGCCGCACGGGTGGACTCCAGCACATCGCGGCGCTCGTCCCTGAACAGGTTTTGTTTCAGGTCGAAATATTTGCCTGTGGCCGGCATGAATTGCCACATGCCCGCAGCTTTGGCGCTGGACACGGCTTGTGGGTTGAAGGCCGACTCAATGAAGGGCAGCAAGGCCAGCTCGGTGGGCATCTTGCGCCGCTCCAGTTCCTCAACGATGTGAAACAGGTAAGGCCGCGAGCGCTCGGTCATGCGCAGCATGTAGTCGGGCCTGCTGGCATACCACTGCTCGCGGTTGCGTACCAAGGGGTTGTTCAAGTCGGGCATGGCAAAGCCCCGGCGGATGCGCTCCCAGATGTCGATTTGCTCTTGCAGGCCAAGCATGGCATGGGGCTTGAGGGCCACCGGCCGCTCCTCGTTCATTTCGGTCACCGCAGGCGCCAAAGGCACCGCAGGGCCTGTCACGATGGCAGGCACCGGCGGCACCGGCGGCACCGGCGGCACCGGCGGCACCGGCGGCACCGCCAAGGCGGCGGGTGTGGGCGTTGTGGGCGCTGCCTCGGCTGCAGGCAGGCGCTCCATGGGAGGCTGCAGACTAGGCACCGAGGTGGCGCATCCAGATAAGAAAGCCGCCAGCAGAAAGACCCAGCTGGGGCGAATGAGGCGGGCTGGGGCAAGGGCAGTCGGGTTCATCGGAAGTCGTTTTTCCATTGGCGAAGCGCTGCAAAGGTGGTCACATCATCCACGGCCAGGCGGTCATGCTGGCGCACGGCGGCAGCGACAGAGGCCTGGCGGCTTCGCAAGAAAGGGTTGATGGCGCGCTCGGTATGAAGCGCCACAGGCAAAGTGGGCAGCGTTTGGCTGCGCAGACGCGTGCAATGCGCCCAGTGGTCTTGCAGCGCCAAGTTGCCGGGTTCGACGGCCAGAGCAAACTTCAGGTTGGACAAGGTGTATTCGTGGGCGCAGCAGACCCGCGAGGCCCCTGGCAAAGCAGCCAAGCGGTCAAGCGAGTCCAGCATTTGGGCCGGCGTGCCTTCAAACAACCGGCCACAGCCGCCCGAAAACAGCGTATCGCCACAAAAAAGCAGCGGGTCCTGGCCTGTGGGCTGCGCCCAAAAGGCGATGTGCCCCAAGGTATGGCCAGGTACTTCGTGGACTTGAAATTGCAGGCCTTGCCAGTCAAAGCCGTCGCCTTGTTGCAGGCCCTGGGTGGGCACGGGCATTTGCTCGAGGGCGGGCCCCAGCACGCGTGCTCCGGTTTGTGCCACCAGTTCGGCCAAGCCGCCGGTGTGATCGGCATGGTGGTGCGTGACTAGAATCGTGTCCAATTGCAAACTTGGGTGCGCTTGCATCCAGGCCAGCACGGGCGCACTGTCGCCGGGGTCCACCACGAGGACGTGGCGGTCGGTGTGCAACAACCAAATATAGTTGTCTGCGAAAGCGGGCAGGGCAATGAGTTTCATGGATCGTTCGATTATAGAAAGCCAACACCTGACGCCCGCTTGGTTGGCCCATTTGGGTCAGCCGGTGGCCTCGCGCTTGCTCGCCTGGGAGCAGGCTCAGGCCGATGCGCTGCTGGCCGATGTCTTTGGCTACCACGCGGTGCAACTGGGTTGGCCAGAGCTCAAAGCCTTGCGCCACAACCGAATGCCCCATCGCTGGCAAGCGGGTGCCGAGTTCGAATGGCCTCAATCGAACAAGGCCTTGAGCGCGCCAGAGCTGCAGAGCTTGCAGCCACCGCAGTCCCCGACCTCGGCCCTGCCGCTGGAGGATGACCCCGACGTGTGGCTGGACAGCCGCGCTTGGCCTTGGCAAGCCGACAGCCTGGACCTGGTGGTCTTGCCGCACACGCTGGAGCGCTCGGCCGATCCGCATGCCTGCTTGCGTGAGGTCGAGCGGGTGCTGATTCCCGAGGGCCAGGTGCTGATCACGGGCCTGAACCCCATGAGTTTGTGGGGTTGGCCTAAAAAGCGCGGCAGCATGCGCCTGGTCGGGGGCGGGCCGGTGCAGAGCCTGATCGCCTATCGGCGTCTGCGTGATTGGCTGCGGCTGCTGGGGTTTGAGGTGCAGGTGAGCCGTTTCGGGGGCTGGAGCCCTGCCCTGGGCAGTGAGCGCTGGATGCAGCGCCTGGGTTGGATGGAGCGCGCGGGGGAGCGTTGGTGGCCGATTTTGGGGGGTGTTTATCTGTTGATGGCCACCAAACGTGTGCCCGGGGGGCGCTTGCTGCCAGCGCGCCCATGGCGCACGGTACGATCGCCCGCTGCAGCGACCGCGCCCATAGCCCGCTCCGATACCTTCATGGCGCAACCCTCTGCCGAGAAAGACGCTTTTGACCCACGTTGAAATCCACACCGACGGTGCCTGCAAAGGCAACCCCGGCCCCGGCGGCTGGGGCGCTCGCCTGCAGTCCGGCCAGCATGTGCAAGAGCTGTTTGGCGGCGAGTTGAACACCACCAACAACCGCATGGAGATGACAGCCGTCATCGAGGGCCTGTTGGCCCTCAAGCGACCCTGCCAGGTCACGCTGTACTTGGACAGCGAATATGTGCGCAAAGGCATCACCGAGTGGATCCACGGCTGGAAAGCCCGGGGTTGGCGAACCGCCGCCAAGCAGCCTGTCAAAAATGCCGACTTGTGGCAGAAACTTGACACCGTGGTGTCCTCTTCGGGACATCAGATCGATTGGCGCTGGGTCAAAGGCCACAACGGCGATCCGGGCAACGAGCGGGCTGATGCACTGGCCAATCAAGGCGTGGACAAAGCCTTGGGCCGCTGAAATGGCTGGCCCAAGCCGGCACAGACCAGCACAGGCCAGCGCCCATGCCGCACGGACGCCAAAGGCTTGGCCTGTCTCAAGGCCCTTCCAAGTATGGGGAAATAGCTTGCACGCTGTTACATTGCTGAAGTCTGGGCGAATGCAACCTGAGAGAAACCTGAATGGCTTACAAGAAGAAATATGCAGTGCTGGCCCTGTTGGGCATTTCCGTGGCCTCTGGGGCTGCATGGTGGTGGCAAAACAAGGCCCCGGCGGGTGGAGCGGCGTCCACCGCGGCGGCTGCTGCGCCAGGCGGTCCTTCTGCTGCCCCCGGTGGCGCACCCGCTGGTGCGCCAGGGGCTGGGCCAGCCGGTGGCGCAGGCCGGCCACCTGCAGTGGAGGTCGCCAAGGTGGAGAGCATGACCTTGGTGGACGAGACCCAAGCCGTGGGCAGTTTGCGCTCGCGCCAGGGCGTGATGCTGCGCCCCGAAGTGGGTGGGCGTGTCAAACAAATTCTTTTCAGCGACGGCCAGCGTGTGCGCAAGGGCCAGTTGATGGTCCAGTTCGAAGACCAACTGCAGCAGGCCCAAGTCGCTCAGGCGCGTGCAGAACTGTCCATTGCCGAGGCCAATCACAAGCGCAACCAGGAACTGGTGGCGCAAAACTTCATCAGCCAGCGCTCGCTGGACGAGAGCGCTGCCGCCCTGGAGGTCTCGCGCGCCAAATTGTCTCTGGCGCAGGCCACGCTGCAGCGCCTGCAGGTGTTGGCCCCGTTTGATGGCATCACCGGTCTCAAGCAAATCAACGTGGGCGATTACCTCAAAGACGGCGCGGACATGGTCAACGTGGAAGACATCGATGCGGTGCTGCTCGACTTCCGTTTGCCCGAGCGCTTTCAAGCCAAGGTGCGAGCGGGTCAAAAAGCGCAGCTGACGGTGGACGCCCTGCCGGGGCGGCCTTTCTCGGCAATCGTGCAAGCGGTGGACCCGTTGATCGAAGCCAATGGCCGCTCTGTCGGCGTGCGTGGCTGCATCGACAACCGCCAGCAGCAATTGCGTCCGGGCATGTTTGCCCGCGTGAATGCGGTCTTTGGCTCGCGCGACAACGCCTTGGTCATTCCCGAGGAAGCCATCATCCCGCAAGGCGGGCGCACCTTTGTCGTCAAGGTGGTGCAGGGTGACAAGCCCGATGTGCGTGTGTCCGAGCGTGTGGCGGTCAAGGTCGGCTTGCGCCAGCCGGGCAAGGTGGAGATTGTGGAGGGCCTGGCTGCAGGCGACACGGTGGTCACGGCGGGTCATCAGCGTTTGCAAAAAGACGGCACGGCCGTGCGCGTGGTGGAGTTGCCCCAGGCCGCAGGTGGTAAGCCTGGCGGCCCCCCCGGGCAGCCCGGCCCTGCAGGGCCGGGCGCTCCCGCAGCAGGCGCTTCGCCTGCAGGGGCTGCAGCACCAGGTGCAGGCCCGCAAGGTGCTCGCGCTTCGGGCGCTGGCCGACCTGGCCAGGGCACGGGCCGTCCTGTGGCTTTGACGGGTCCCAACCCTTGCCTGAGGGAAGCCGATGCAGCTCGCTGAAGTCTCCATCCGCCGGCCTGTACTGGCCGTGGTCATGTCCTTGTTGATCGTGTTGATTGGTGCCGTCAGCTTCAAAAGCCTGTCTCTGCGCGAATACCCCAAGATTGACGAGCCCACTGTCACCGTGACCACCCGCTATGTCGGAGCCTCGGCCGAAGTGGTCGAGTCGCAGGTCACCAAACCCCTGGAAGATTCGATTGCCGGCATTGACGCGGTGGATGTCATCACCTCCATCAGCCGCGCCGAGCAGTCGCAGATCACGGTGCGCTTCCGTCTGGAAAAAGACGCCGACACGGCCGCAGCCGAAGTGCGTGACCGCACCTCGCGCGTGCGCAACCGTTTGCCCCAGGCCATCGAAGAGCCGGTGATCGCCAAAGTCGAAGCCGACGCCTTCCCGGTGATTTGGCTGGCTTTTTCCAGCGACACGCTCAATGCCTTGCAAATTAACGACCTGGTCAACCGCGTGGTCAAGCCGCGCCTGCAAACCGTCACGGGAGTGGCCGACGTCCGTATTTTTGGTGAACGCAAATACGCCATGTTGGTCTCGCTGGACCATGCGCGTTTGTCGTCCTACAAACTCACGCCGCAAGACGTGGAAGACGCCATCCGCCGCAACAATCTGGAGCTGCCAGCTGGTCGCATCGAATCCCAGACCCGCGAATTCAGCGTGTCCTCGCAAACCGACTTGAACCGTCCCGGTCAGTTTGGCGAGATCGTGATTCGCAGCGTCAACGGCTTTCCCGTCAAGTTGCGCGATGTGGCGCAAATCCGCGAAGGAGCAGCCAACGACCGCAGTCTGGTGCGCCTGAACGGCCAGTCGGCTATTTCTGCAGGCGTGATCCGCCAGGCCACGGCCAACCCGCTGGACTTGTCAGCAGGGGTGCGCGAGATGATCCCCCGCTTGAAGGTCGATTTGCCTGAGGACATCACCATCGACATCGCCAACGACAACTCCGTGTTCATTGACCGATCCATCAAGAATGTGTTCACCACCATTGTTGAGGCCGTGGTGTTGGTGGCCTTGGTGATCTTTGTCTTTTTGCGCACCGTGCGTGCTTCCATCATCCCGATCATCACCATCCCGGTCAGCCTGATTGGCGCGTTCGCCATGATGGCTTTGGCGGGTTTCACCATCAACACCTTGACCTTGCTGGCGCTGGTGCTGGCCATTGGCCTGGTGGTGGACGATGCCATTGTGGTGCTGGAAAACATTTACCGGCACATCGAAGAAGGGCTGGATCCGTTTTCTGCCGCCATCAAGGGTGTTCGCGAGATCAGTTTTGCGGTCATCGCCATGACCATGACGCTGGCGGCGGTGTTTGCACCCCTGGCTTTCACGCCTGGGCGCACCGGCAAGTTGTTTGGCGAGTTTGCGCTGGCGCTGGCCGGGGCGGTGATCGTGTCTGGTTTTGTGGCCTTGACTTTGGCCCCCATGCTCAGCAGCAAATTCCTGCGCCACAACCCCAACCCGGGCTGGTTCGACCGCTCCATGGAGCGCGTGCTCACGGGATTGTCCAACGGCTATGAAAGTCTGTTGACCTTGATTCTGAACCGCGCCCGCTGGGTGGTGGTGCTGGTCATGTTGGCCTGCGGGGCGGGCATTGCCTACATCTACCCCAACATGAAGCAAGAACTAGCGCCGCTGGAGGACCGGGGTACGATTTTGGCGACCATCAATGCGCCCGATGGTTCGACATTGGAGTTCACCGACCGCTATGCACGTACGCTGGAAAAAATTGGCCAAGCCTATCCTGAATTTGATCGGATTTTTGCCAGCATGGGCAACCCCACGGTGGGCCAGGGCTCAGTGATTTACCGGGCCGTGGACTGGGATGAGCGAAAACGCAGCACGCTGCAAATCGCCCGAGAATTGGGGCCGAAATTCGGTGCTTTGTCGGGGGTGAATGCCTTCCCGATCACCCCACCATCGCTTGGGCAGGGTTTCCGTGAGCGGCCGTTGAACTTCGTAATCCAGACTTCGGACAGCTACCAAAACCTGAGCGCAGTGGCCAGGCAAATGATGGACGAGGTGGCCAAAAACCCGGGTATTTTGCAGCCTGATGTGGACCTGCGCTTGAACAAACCCGAGCTGCGCATCGAGGTCGATCGCGTAAAAGCCGCCGAGCTGGGCGTGAGCATCGATGTGGTGGCCCGCACCATCGAGACCATGTTGGGGGGCAGGGTGGTGACGCGCTACAAACGCGATGCTGAGCAATACGATGTGATCGTGCAAACCTTGGCCGCCAGCCGAAACACGCCGGACGACATCGACGTGATCCAGGTGCGCGGCCGCAACGACACCATGATCCCCTTGTCCAGCTTGGTCAAGGTGCGAGAGAGCGTGTCGCCGCGCGAGCTGAACCACTTTGGTCAGCGCCGTTCGGTGTCCATCACCGCCAACCTGGCCCCCGACTATTCGCTGGGTGAGGCACTCAAGTTCATGGACGCCACGGCCGCCAAAGTGCTCAAACCGGGCTACACCACCGAGCTCAACGGCACATCGCGCGAATTCAAGAACTCGCAGGGCGCTTTGGTGGTCGTCTTCGTGCTGGCGCTGCTGTTCATCTTCTTGGTCTTGTCTGCCCAGTTTGAGAGTTTCATCGACCCCTTTGTCATCATGCTGTCGGTGCCCTTGTCCATGATCGGGGCGCTGCTGGCGCTCAAATTCACGGGCGGGTCGCTCAACGTGTATTCGCAAATCGGCCTGATCACCCTGGTGGGCTTGATCACCAAGCACGGCATTTTGATTGTGGAGTTCACCAACCAGCTGCGCGAAAAAGGGATGGATATGCAAGAGGCCTTGATCAAGGCGTCGGCCCAGCGTTTGCGCCCGATCTTGATGACCACTGGGGCCATGGTGCTGGGCGCGGTGCCGCTGGCCTTGGCCACCGGCGCAGGTGCTGAAAGCCGCACGCAAATCGGCTGGGTGATTGTGGGCGGCATGAGCTTGGGCACTTTGCTGGCCGTGTTTGTGGTGCCCACCATGTACTCGTTGCTGGCCCGCAAATCGGTGCCAGGGGCGAACAAGGCGGTGGCGCATGAGTCACCGCCCGAGACAGTTGTGCATTGATCGCCTGAGTCATGAAAAAAGCGGCCTCGGCCGCTTTTTTCATGCAGGGGAAATTCCCCGGCTCAAAGGTGCCCGTCAAACATCATCACATCCACCGCGTCGCCCACGGCCACGTTGCCTTGGGCATGGCCCAGCACGATCAGGCCGTTGGCCTGCACCATGGAGCTGAGCACGCCCGAGCCCTGGTTGCCGGTGATGCTGACCTGCAACTCGCCTGCCGCGTTGGTGCTGACGATGCCGCGCTGGTATTCGGTGCGGCCGGGTTTTTTGCGCAGGGCCTCGGTGCTTTGGGCTTTGAGCATCGGCAATGGCGGCGCTTGCCAGCCCATGAGCTGCTGCAGGGCAGGGCGCACAAAAGCGGCAAAGGTCACCATCACCGCCACCGGGTTGCCGGGCAGGCCAAACAGCACGGCCGAGCGCTCACCCTGCGTGATGCGGCCCACCGCCATGGGGCGGCCGGGGCGCATGGCGATGCGCCAAAACGCCACATCGCCCAGCTTTTTCATCATGGCCTTGGTGTGGTCGGCCTCGCCCACGCTCACCCCGCCGCTGGTGATGATGGCGTCGGCCTGCGCAGCGGCATCCACAAAGGCTTGCTCCAGTGCCGCCGGGTCGTCGCGCACCACGCCCATGTCGATCAACTCGCAGCCCAGCGCCTGCACCAGGCCCGCCACGGTGTAGCGGTTGCTGTCGTACACCGCGCCTTCGCGGGGCGCTTCGCCCAGGCTCAATATTTCGTCGCCGGTAGAAAAGTAAGCCACCTTGAGCCTGCGCCAAACGGTGACTGTGGGCAGCCCCAGGCTGGCCAGCAGGCCGCAGGCGGCGGGTGTCAAGTTCACCCCGGCCGACAAGGCGGCTTGGCCCGCCATCAGGTCTTCGCCCAACAGACGGCGGTTGTCGCCCGGCTGCAGCAAGCCCTGCGGCACCAGCACCGTGTCGCCATCCACCTTTACCAGTTCTTGCGGTGCCACGGTGTCAAGCCCTGTGGGCATGATGGCCCCGGTCATGATGCGCACGCATTCACCGGCACCCACGGCGCCTTGCCAGGCGGCACCGGCAAACGCCGTGCCGACCACTTTGAAGCTGCCGACCTGTCCAGCCGCCAGGTCAGCGCCGCGCAAGGCGTAGCCGTCCATGGCCGAGTTGTCGTGCGGCGGCACGCTGATGGGCGAGACCACGTCGTGCGCCAGGATGCGGCCATGGGCCTGCATCAGCGGCACGGTTTCTTGTTCGCGCACCGGCTGCACCAGTTGGGCTAAAAATGCGTTCACCTGGCTGGCCGACAAGGCCTGCGGGTCGTAGCCTTGCAGGCGCTCGGCGATCTGATCAAGGCTCAGGGCAGGGGTGGTCATGGCAATGGCAATGGCGATGGGGCACGGCGCTGCCGTGCGGCACGGTTCAAAGGGATTCGAGATGTTGCAGTTCGGCCAGCGTGTTGGCATTGGCAAAGGCTTGCGGGCTGTCAACGCTTTGGTCAAAGGGCACGATGGCGCAGCGGTGCTGGCCCGTCCAGGCGTCGATCTTGCGGCCGCCGCTCTGGGTGAACTTGACCAGACTTTCGAGCAACTCGGTCTTGAGCAGGCAAAACACCGGTTGTGGGCGCACCGTGCCATCGGCTTCAGGGGCTGCGGCCATGGCCAGGTCGGCGTCTTGGTTGTGCAGGGCTGTGTACAAGCGCTCCACCAGGTCCAGCGGCAACAGCGGGGAGTCGCAAGGCACGGTGAGCAAGAGCGGCGTTTCGCAGCGCTCCAGCCCCGTGAGAAAGCCCGCCAAAGGCCCGGCAAAACCGTCGATGCTGTCGGGCCAAACCGGCACGCCCAGCGACTCGTAAGCGGCCAGGTTGCGGTTGGCGTTGATCAGAATTTCTTGGGGCGGCAGGCTTTGCAGCTGCAGGCGCATCAGGGTTTGCAGCGCCAGCGGCATGCCACGAAAGTTCTGCAGGCCCTTGTCGGCGCCACCCATGCGCGAGCCGCGCCCACCTGCGAGGATGAGGCCGGTGATGCCCGGTGCATTCTGGGTATGGGGGTTCATGGCCTTCAGCCTCCGATGTAGCTCATTTCCACCCGGCGGCCGGGGCCGCTGGCGGTGTCGGGGTCGCGCAGGCCGCGCAGCACCGAATATTGGTCGGTGCGCCCGCGCCAGATGGCGTCCACCGTCTGGGCCAGCGCGTGGTCGCTTTGCGCCGGGTCGCGCAGCAGCTGGCGCAGGTCATAGCCCTGGCTGGCAAACAGGCACAAATACAGGCGGCCTTCGGTGGACAAACGGGCGCGGTTGCAGTCGCCGCAAAAGGCCTGCGTCACGCTGCTGATCACACCCACCTCGCCCAGCGACGGGTCGTGCTCGCCTTGGGCGTTGGCGTAACCCCAGCGCTCGGCGGTTTCGCCCGGCGCAGCGGGGTCGAGTTGCACCAAGGGCAACTCGGTTTGCAGCAGGCGGATCACGTCGGCGCTGGGCAGCACCTCGTCCATGCACCAACCGTTCGTCGCGCCCACGTCCATGTATTCGATGAAGCGCAGCACAATGCCTGTGCCCTGGAAATGCCGGGCCATGGGCAAAATTTCGTGCTCGTTGGTGCCGCGCTTGACCACCATGTTCACCTTGATCGGCCCCAGGCCCGCAGCCCGCGCCGCTTCAATCCCGGCCAGCACATCGGCCACCGGAAAGTCCACATCGTTCATCTGGCGAAAGATGGCGTCGTCCAGCCCGTCCAGGCTCACCGTCACGCGTTGCAGCCCGGCGTCTTTCAGGCTTTGGGCTTTGCGCGCCAGCAGCGAGCCGTTGGTGGTCAGGGTCAAATCGAGTGGCTGGCCGTCTGGCGTGCGCAGCGCGGCCAGTTGTTCGATCAGGATCTCGATGTTCTTGCGCAGCAGGGGCTCACCGCCCGTCAGGCGAATCTTGCGCACGCCCCGGCCCACAAACACGTTGGCGATGCGGGTGATTTCTTCAAAGCTCAGCAAATGGCTTTGCGGCAGGTAGGCGTAGTCTTTGTCAAAGACTTCTTTGGGCATGCAGTAACTGCACCTGAAGTTGCAGCGGTCGGTCACGCTGATGCGCAAGTCGGTCAGCGGGCGGCGCAGGCCGTCCAAGGGCAGGGCGCTCAAGTCTTGACCCGCCAGCAAGGTGGGCAAAGGCAAGCTGGGATGGCGCTGGTCAACCAGCGCAATGACGCGTTCAGACATGGGGGTTGATTGTGCCCGAGCCGCCACGCCTTTGCAGGCCGCATGGTCAAGACAGGCCAGCACCGCTGCGGGCGCTTTAACCGTGCTGGATCGCCACGGTTTTGAGGGTGGTGAAACCCAGCAGCGCTTCAAAGCCTTTTTCGCGGCCGTAGCCCGACGATTTGACGCCGCCAAAGGGCAGCTCCACACCGCCGCCTGCGCCGTAGTTGTTGATGAACACCTGGCCGCTGCGCACGCGCTTGGCCATGCGGAATTGACGTCCGCCGTCACGCGTCCAGATGCCCGCCACCAATCCAAACTCAGTGGCATTGGCCAACTCCACGGCGTGGTCTTCGTCGGTGAAGGACATGGCCGACAGCACCGGACCAAACACTTCTTCTTGCGCCAGGCGGTGCATCACCGGCACGTCGCGCAGCAAAGTGGGGGCTTGGTAAAAGCCGCCCGCAGGCACGCCCGCAGCAATTTGCCCTTGGGCCACAGTGGCGATGCCATCGGCGCAGGCCTGGTCCAAAAAGCCGGTCACGCGCTCCAACTGGCTGGCGCGGATCAAAGGCCCCAAGTCCAGGTTCATCGCGGCCGATCCCACTTGCAGGCGGCCAAAGGCTTCGCCCAGGCGCTTCAAAAGTGGCTCGTAAATGCCCTGCTGAATCAAGACGCGCGAGCCCGCGCTGCAGGTCTGGCCGGAGTTTTGCACGATGGCGTTGACCACCACCGGAATGGCCGCGTCCAGGTCGGCGTCGTCAAAAATGATCTGCGGGCTTTTGCCCCCCAGCTCCAGCGTGACGGGGCAATGGCGCTCGGCGGCCACTTGCTGAATGAGCGTGCCCACGCGGGGGCTGCCGGTGAAGCTGATGTGGTCAATGCCGGGGTGGCGGGCCAGCGCATCGCCCACCTCGTGGCCGTAACCGGTGACGATGTTGATGGCACCGGGCGGAAAGCCCACCTCGGCCGCCAATTGCGCCACCCGGATCAAACTCAGGCAAGCGTCTTCAGCGGGCTTGACCACGCAGGCATTGCCAGCGGCCAAAGCGCCGCCCACGCTGCGCCCGAAAATCTGCATCGGGTAGTTCCAGGGGATCACATGGCCCGTCACGCCGTGTGGTTCGCGCCAGGTCAGCACGCTGTAGCCGTTTTGGTAGGGCAGGGTCTCGCCGTGCAGCTTGTCGCACGAGCCTGCATAAAACTCGAAGTAGCGGGCCAAAGCCAGTGAATCGGCAGCGGCCTGTTTGGTGGGCTTGCCGCAGTCGCGCTGCTCCAGCGCGGCCAGCTCGGCGGCATGCTCGATCACTTTTTGCGACAGCTTCATGAGCAAACGACCACGCTCCATGGCGCTCAGCTTGCCCCAGGGGCCGTTGAAGGCGGCTCGCGCCGCCACAACAGCGGCATCGATGTCGGCCGCTTGGCTGCGCGGGATCTGATCGAACACCTGCCCGTCAGACGGGTCGAGCACGTCAATGGTTTGGCCTGCCAGGGCGGGAACGGATTGGTTGGCGATGAAATTCATTTGCATGGGGCTATTGTGAACCCGGGCAGGATTTTGAAAATCACCCACGGGACATCGACCTTTGCGGCTCAGCCGGGCACAAAAAAAGGCCCGCCAAAGCGGGCCTGTCAAACCTTGCAAAGAAGATCAGGTGCCGTGAACCTGCATGACCAGAGGCACGATCAAAAGCGCCACGATGTTGATGATCTTGATCAGCGGGTTGATGGCCGGGCCAGCGGTGTCCTTGTAAGGGTCGCCCACCGTATCACCGGTCACGGCTGCCTTGTGGGCGTCTGAGCCCTTGCCGCCGTGGTGGCCGTCTTCGATGTATTTCTTGGCGTTGTCCCACGCGCCGCCGCCGGTACACATCGAAATGGCCACAAACAGGCCGGTGATGATGGTGCCCATCAACAAGCCGCCCAGCGCCTTGGGGCCCAAGATCAGGCCCACCAGCACCGGCACCACCACGGGCAACAGGCTTGGAATGACCATTTCCTTGATGGCGGCCGTGGTCAGCATGTCCACGGCCTTGCCGTATTCGGGCTTGGCCGTGCCTTCCATGATGCCGGGGATCTCCTTGAACTGGCGACGCACTTCCACCACCACGCTGCCTGCAGCGCGGCCCACCGCTTCCATGGCCATGGCCCCAAACAGGTAGGGGATCAGCCCGCCGATGAACAGGCCAATGATCACCAGAGGATCGGACAGGTCAAAGCTGATGGCCTTGCCGTAGGCCTCGAGTTTGTGGGTGTAGTCGGCAAACAGCACCAGCGAGGCCAGGCCTGCCGAGCCAATGGCGTAACCCTTGGTCACGGCCTTGGTGGTGTTGCCCACGGCATCCAGCGGGTCGGTGATGTCGCGCACACTGCTGGGCATTTCAGCCATTTCGGCAATGCCGCCCGCGTTGTCGGTGATGGGGCCGTAGGCGTCCAGCGCCACCACGATGCCGGCCATGCTCAGCATGGAGGTGGCTGCAATGGCGATGCCATACAAGCCGCCCAAGGCGTAAGCCGTCCAGATGGCCAGACAGACAAACATCACAGGCCAGGCCGTTGAGCGCATGGACACGCCCAGGCCAGCGATGATGTTGGTGCCGTGGCCAGTGGTCGATGCTTGCGCGATGTGCTGCACCGGGGCGTATTGCGTGCCGGTGTAGAACTCGGTGATCCACACCAGTGCCGCGGTGAGCACCAAACCGACCGCGCAAGCCCCAAACAGCCGAATCTGCGCCCCACTGCCACCCAAGGCGTTGTCGGGCATCAACCAGGTGGTGACAAAGTAAAAGGCGATCAAGGACAGCACGCCCGAGATGGCCAGGCCTTTGTAGAGCGCGGGCATCACATTGGTCATCCCCGGCGTGGCCTTGACGAAGAAGCAGCCAATGATGGAGGCGATGATCGACACCGCGCCCAGGGCCAGCGGGTACAGCACAGCCTGACCGGGTGCTGCGGAGATCAGCAATGCACCCAGCACCATGGTCGCGATCAGGGTCACGGCATAGGTCTCGAACAAGTCGGCGGCCATGCCGGCGCAATCGCCCACGTTGTCGCCCACGTTGTCGGCGATCACGGCCGGGTTGCGCGGATCGTCTTCGGGGATGCCCGCTTCCACTTTGCCCACCAGGTCGGCCCCCACGTCAGCGCCCTTGGTGAAAATGCCGCCGCCCAGTCGGGCAAAAATGGAGATCAGCGAGGAGCCAAATGCAAAACCGATCAAGGGGTTGAGCAAGGTCGCCAGATTTTTATCAGGCGTGAGGTTGCCGTTGCCCACCAAAAACCAGTAAAAACCGGACACACCCAACAAACCCAAGCCCACCACCAGCATGCCGGTGATGGCACCTCCCCGAAACGCCACGTCCAGCGCCGGGCCAATGCCTTTGGTGGCGGCTTGGGCCGTGCGCACGTTGGCTTTGACCGACACATTCATGCCGATGAAGCCGCACGCGCCCGAAAGCACCGCGCCGATCACGAAACCGATGGCGGTGATGCCATCCAGAAAGATGGCCATCAGGATGGCCAGCACCACGCCGACGATGGCGATGGTTTTGTATTGCCGGGCCAGATAGGCCGCAGCACCATCCTGAATGGCCGCTGCAATTTCCTGCATCCGGGCATTGCCGGCATCTTGAGAAAGGATCCACCCTCGGGCCCAAATGCCATAACCCACGGCAATCAGACCACACACGAGCGCCAGAATGAGCGCTGAATTTCCTGTCATCGTTGTACTCCTCGATGGTTGTCGCTGAACAGAGGGGCAACGCACTGGAGACCCCTCCATGGCGTTGCTTCCTCGATCACCGAAACCGGAGAACGATTGGCCAACGGCACATTAAAGAGGCTGGATCACGATCTGCGCAAGCCTTGTGAAAGTAAAATCGGGGTTAATCCCTAGAGATCTTCGTTTTTTATTTAACTTTTCACCCCGAGACCTGCAAGATGTCCCTCGACAACGTCACCCCCGGCAAACAAGCACCCGAGACCTTCAACGTGATCATCGAAATCCCGATGAACGCCGATCCGATCAAGTACGAAGTGGACAAGGAAACCGGTGCCCTGTTCGTGGACCGTTTCATGACCACGGCCATGCACTACCCCACCAATTACGGCTACGTGCCCCAAACCCTGTCTGGCGACGGAGACCCGGTGGACGTGTTGGTGATCACCCCTTACGCCTTGCACCCCGGTGTGGTGGTGCCCTGCCGCGCTTTGGGCATTTTGATGATGGAAGACGAGGCCGGTATCGATGGCAAAGTGGTTGCTGTGCCGACCAGCAAAATTTTGCCGATGTACGACCACTGGCAAGACATTGCGGATGTGAACGCGATGCGCCGCAACGCGATCGCCCACTTCTTTGAGCACTACAAAGACCTTGAAAAAGGCAAGTGGGTCAAAGTGCTGGGCTGGGAAGGCAAAGAATCCGCCCACAAGGAAATCCTGGATGGCATCACGGCTTACAACAAAACCAAGGCCTGATGCGGCTGGCTCAAGGGCTTCTGCCGGAAGCCGTTGAACCTCCAAAAAACGCCTGCCCGGTTTGCGCCGTGCAGGCGTTTTTTTATGGGTGGGCATTCAGCGCTTGTTGCTGCGGGTGGTGGTGCTTTAACCCCTCTCGCCCCCAAACAAACGCACCAATGTGGCCACCTCGGGAATCATGCCCATGGTTTTCAGGCGGACGTTGGGGTGGGCTGTTGCAAACACGCGGAACACCTCGTCCACAAAAGCCTGGCCCACATGGACCACGCCTTCAAAGTCGAGGATCACCGTCTTGAACTGGGTGGCGCGGTTCATCACCCATTTGGCTTGCGAGCGCGACACCAGCTCACTGCTCAGTTGGGCCAAGCGCACCGGGATTTCTGTGGTGTGAAAGGCCTCGCCGGGTTCGGCATCGCCCACGTTGCTGGACTCAAAATATTTGAAATACACATCATTGCCCGTGCGGGTGCTGTCCAGCGCAATGGCCATGCGCACCACCGTTTGCGCTTGGGCGGGCTTGAGCTGCGCGCTGGCATCGATCCAGTCAAAACGGGGCAGTGGTGCACGGGCCTCATTCGGGTCAAAACGCAAGCCGAACGACTCGATGGCAAAGCCGTCCATCATGCGCGACGACACAAAAATGCCCATGCCCGAATGGCCCAAGGGCGCGGTGGTGTACTTGCCCTTGGCCAACTCCAAAATGGCCAGGCGCGGGTCAAACAAATCGGCGGCTTTGGCGATCTTGCGGAAGATCCCTTCGCCGTCATCACCCACCAACATGTGCAGTTGCCCGCCCTGCACATGCATGCCCATCACCACCTGCTGCCCGTTGGAATGGTCAAGGGCGTTGTTGAGCATTTCGGTGAACGCGGTGTAAGCCAGGTTTTTGACGTTGGGCTGCAGGTCTGCCAGCAAAGCCGCCAAATGCTGTTCCCACACCACCATCTCACCGCCGCGCCGCACGATGTCGGCAAGAGGTTCCACCCGCAGCCAAAACCGCTTGTCGCCCAGGCTGTAAGTTGGCCGGGTGCCCGTGCCGTGGCGCTGCAGATAGCCCGCATCGGCCAGCTTCTTGATGCGCCGCGAAACCGCCACCCGCGTCAAGCCCGTTTGCTCGGTCGCTGCGGTCGCCATGGCACCGCCTTGGGGCGCACAGCTCAGGATGATTGCATCGTTGATGTCCGGCATTTGTATAGCAATTAGAAAATTTAAAGATTTTCATTGTATATCACGAGTATTTTTATTGAGTATTAATGGTGTGAATTCACGGTTTTAACCCAAGCCCCCGCATCGCGCATAAAAAAACTCAGCCTGCTTGCCTCGTTAGTTTCCCAAATTTACGCCACTTAATACCCAAATTTTTGAAGTAATTTTCCCGAATTTCCGCTAGCATCTGGGCATGACTGATCCTGAAATATTCCCGCGACGCGTTGCGCCTCACGTCCTTGAAGCCATGAGCGACACCCCAGTGGTACTTTTGGTGGGACCACGGCAAGCGGGCAAAACGACGTTGGTCAAGCAGATCGCTGCCGACAGCGGCCAATTCCGTTATCTGACCCTTGATGACGCGCTCACCCTTTTGTCGGCCCAAGAAGATCCGGTGGGCATGGTCCGCAGTTTGGACCGTGCGGTGATTGACGAGATTCAACGCGCCCCAGGCTTGTTGTTGGCCATCAAGAAAAGCGTGGACGAAGACCGTCGTCCAGGGCGTTTTTTGCTCACAGGCTCAGCCAACCTGATGGCACTGCCTACAGTGGCCGATTCTTTGGCCGGGCGAATGGACACTTTGTCACTCCTGCCTTTGTCACAAAGCGAAATTTCTGGGCAGACCGCCAACTGGCTAGACCGCGTGTTTGCGGATCGCCTACCGGCTGTAGGCTCAAGCGTCCGAGGCGATGACTTGGTGGCTCGTGTGCTGCGCGGCGGTTACCCGGAGGCGTTGACGCGATCCACCGACAGGCGTCGCACTGCCTGGGCGCGTCAGTACCTCGCGGCCATGGTGGTGCGCGATGTCCGCGACATCGCCAACATTGACAAACTGGATCAATTGCCACGTTTTTTGCGTGCCCTGGCTCAGATGGCTGGGCAAATATGCAACTACTCGCAGCTCGGCGGCCAAGTGGGCATCGACCACAAGACAGCCGCCAAATATCTCGGCATCTTTGAGCAAATGTATTTACTCAAACGCGTGGATGTTTGGGCGCGCAATCGCCTCAAGCGAATGGTCAAAATGCCCAAACTCCAATTCATCGATGCCGGTCTGCTGGCCACGCTGCTGGACTTGACCGCTGAAGAAACCCAAAAAGACAAAACACGCTTTGGGCATGTGCTGGAAACCTTTGTCTATGCAGAATTGCTCAAGCACGCCAGCACGGCCGAGGGCGACTACCAACTGCTGTACTACCGGGATGCCGACCAGGTCGAAGTCGATGTGGTGATTGAAAACGCCGCAGGTCAGGTGGTTGGGGTTGAAATCAAGTCATCGGCCACCGTCAAAGCAAGCGACCTGCGCGGACTGCGAAAACTCGCCGGACTGGCAGGGGCTGATTTCAAAATGGGCGTGCTGCTTTATGACGGCGATGAAACCCTGCCGCTGGGCGACAACATCTGGGCGGCCCCGTTGTCGACACTTTGGGGGACGTGATATTTCTCACACACGCATGGCCAGTTGCCTAATTGTCGCATCCCATGTTTATTTTTATTTTTTCGAATCAAGGGTAAGAACTTTTAGCCATTTAACAAATCAATTTGCGGGGTGCAACTCAAGCCACCAACGCATCCAACGCCGTCACATCCCTGAACACCACATCCTTTGACAATGCAAAGTGTTTGCGGCCGCAGGCGATCTTCAGGTTTTCGGCTTGGCGGCGGTCCTGTTCCACGGTGCT
>NZ_JBILQU010000027.1:0-30146 GCF_044373035.1 Limnohabitans sp.
GAATGGCCGACCAAAAAGGCGGGGCCGTCCAAGCCTTGCTGGTCACGCGCGAAGTCGGCCAGTTGCTGCACCAAGTGGGGCCAGTTGTTGGTGACGGGGTACTTGGGGTCATGACCGAATTTTTCGATGGCATCGACCTGAAAGTCGCGCTGGCGCAGGTTATCGAACAGGACGCGGTAAGTGCTGGCCGGAAAGCTGTTGCCGTGCGAAAAAATGATCCGAGATTTCATGCTTGAACAGATACGAAACTCAGCAAGGGCTTGGTTGAAGCTTGTCCCTGCGGACGAGTTCTTGATGGGTTTCATCATGGCCGAGCGTGTGGGAAGTCGCTCGCAAGGTGCAGGCCGATTGCCAAGTCATACATTGTGGTCTTGACGAAGGCGTCATGTGCATCTTAAACCACGTGAGAAAAGTCAAAATCCAGCGACAATAGTTTGATGAATGACTCCTCGCCCCTGCAAGACAGTGTCCCTGAATGCGAAGCCTTCAAATGGCTGGCGCTTGCGCAAGAGTGCGCGCCAGCCGGGCACTGGGATGAATTGCGGGGCGAAGTCACGCGATCGGCTGATGTTCAGCCCGTGGTCGCCCCAGCCAAAAATGACAGCCCAATCAGCGCGCCGTGGCAAACCTTCGTAGAGTCCCTGGCCTCGGATACCGCTGGCCTGTTGCCAGACCTGAACGCGCGCATGGCCAACTTGCAGCGGCAAGTACGCGACAACGGGATCACTTACAACGTGTACAGCGCAGCCGACCAGCCTCAGCGGCCTTGGTCGCTAGACCTGTTCCCACTCATGCTGGGCCACAAGGACTGGCAGCAAATCGAAACGGGCGTGTTGCAGCGCATGCAACTGCTCGAACGCGTGATGGCCGACGCTTATGGGCCGCAGAAGCTCTTACTCAGCGGCCAGTTGCCTGCAGCGCTGGTGCAAGGCCATCCGGCGTACCTGCCTGCCATGCAAGGCGCGTCACCTGTGGGCGGCCGCTTTTTGTCTTTGGCTGCATTTGACTTGGCACGCGGGCCTGAGGGTTGCTGGTGGCTGCTGTCTCAACGCACACAAGCGCCTTCGGGTCTGGGTTATTTGCTCGAAAATCGGCAAATTGTTTCGCGCTTGTTCCCGCAAGCCTTCGACGCTTTTGCGGTGCAACGCCTGGCCGAAACATACCGCATGTTGATCGACGGCATCAAGGCCCGTAGCCCTGCTGGCGCTTCGGCTCACATCGCACTGCTCACACCCGGACCTTACAACGAAACCTATTTCGAGCACGCCTATCTGGCGCGGTATTTGGGTTTGAGCCTGGTGCAAGGCAATGACCTGACCGTACGCGATGAAAAGCTTTATCTGAAAACCTTGCAGGGCTTGCAGCCTGTGCATGGTTTGCTCAAGCGGGTGGACGACGATTGGCTGGACCCTCTGGAAATGCGTGCCGACTCCACGCTGGGTGTTCCTGGCTTGCTGCAAGCTGTGCGCAGCGGCAACGTGTTGGTGGCCAACACCCCGGGCTCGGGCTTTCTGGAGTCGAACGCGCTGCTGGGTTTCATGCCTGCACTGGCGCGAGATCTGTTGGGCGAAGAACTGCAATTGCCCGCCATACCGAGTTGGTGGTGTGGCGAGGCCGCTGCGCTGCAAGACGTGTTGCCACGCATCCGCAGCTGCGTGATCAAACCCACCTACCCCTACAACACCGACCGCCAAAACTTTGAACCGGTTCAGGGCCATTCACTCTCGATCCGCGAACAGGACGAGTGGGTGAGCCGTATCTTGCGGGACCCGGATGCCCACACACTGCAATCGTGGCTGCCGTTGTCGCACCAAGCTGCATGGCAGACCGGTGCCGATGGCGCGCCCTGCATTCAGTCAAGGCCCGTGGTGCTGCGCGTGTTTGCAGTGACCAACGCCCAAGGCCATTGGCAGGTTTTGCCTGGCGGTCTGGCGCGCTTGGGCACCCGCGAAGGCATCGCCTCCATGCAGCGCGGTGGCAGCAGCGCCGACGTGTGGGTGCAGAGCCCAACATCAGATGCACCGCAAGCACAGTCAAAGCCACAGTCAAACAGCCCATTGCCCGCATCGACCCATACTGCCGCCAGGCCACGATCGGAGCCCATTTCTGATGCCATAGCCCTGCAGCGTCAACGCCTGGTCACCAGCCGAGCAGCCGAAAACCTGTTCTGGATGGGGCGATACACCGAGCGGACCGAAAACACCCTGCGCCTGGTGCGCATGAGTTTGGAAACGCTGGGCAGCGAAAACCAGAACCGGCCTGGCTTGCTCCGGTTCATCACCCGTATGGCCACACGCCACGGACTGGTGCGGGCAGGCGTACCCCCCGCATCGCAAGCGCATCGGGTGTTTGAGCGCTCTTTGGTGGCTGGTTTGTGGGACAAAGAACTGGCCACCAGCGTGGGTTTCAACCTGCGCGCTGTGCGACTTGCTGCCGCTTCGGTGCGCGAACGCCTGTCGCCCGAGCATTGGCGTTTGCTTGAACAAGCCGAGTCACGTTTCTTCAGCCCAGAGCACCAAAGTTCGGCATCCGACACCTTGGCTGTGCAGCGCCTTTTGGCCGACACCAGCCAGATGTTGGCCGCACTGACCGGTGCCCAAACCGACCGCATGAGCCGAGATGACGGCTGGAGGTTGCTCTCGATCGGTCGTCACATCGAGCGCCTGGAATTCCTGTCCAGCGCCCTCTCCGAAGCAGTGCAGTTGGGGCTGATCGGCGAACAATCCGGGTTTGACGCCGTGCTCGACCTGTTTGACAGCACCATCAGCTTCCATGCGCAGTACCAGCAAAGCCGCACGCCCCAGGCATTGATCGATTTGCTGGTGATCCACACCGACAATCCACGCTCACTGGGCTGGGTAGCGCACACCTTGCGCGCGCGCCTTACCCGCATGGGCCACCTGGCCGATGGTGCTACGACCCCTATGGCTGAGCTGGTGCCACAGCTGATTGAGATGACGCCTGAGACGTTGTGGCCCCGGGCAAGTGACCCGTCACAACCCGGTAACGAGTTGCCTTTGCGTGCCGTACTGGCGCATTGTCAAACCGCTGCCCGAGATATTTCAGAACAGCTGTGTGGCCTGTTTTTCACCCACAGCGGTGAAGCCCGCTACAGCATTGGCGCCTGACCCGCCTCCTCCACCATGCGCCTGACCATCACCCACGAAACCCGCTACCGATACAGCCCACCCGTGCAAACGGCGCAGCATGTGTCACACCTGCAACCTGCCAACACACCCTGCCAAAAAGTGATCAACCATTGGATGAAGGTGGAGCCTGCGGCCAGCGTGCAGCACAACATCGATGCTTTTTTGAACCACCGTGCTTATTGGGCCTTGACAAATCCTCATGAAGGTTTGCTGGTGCAGGCGCACAGCGAAGTCGACACCAGCGCCGTGCCAGCGGCCAGTGCCAGCCAAAGCTGGGAATCGGTACGTGAGCTTTTTCGCTACCGGGGCAGTCGGCCCGGCCATGTGCACAGCGGCTTTGTGTTTGGCTCGCACCATGCGCCTGTGCATGAGGCATTTTTGACCTACGCGCAAAGCAGTTTTACGCCCGGTCGTTCCCTGATGCAAGCAGCGCAAGAATTGACAAAGCGCATGCATCGCGACTTGCGCTACGAAACAGCCAGCACCGACATCAACACCCCAGCGCTTGCAGCCTTGCAAGACAAACGCGGCGTTTGCCAAGACTTTGCTCATATTTTGGTGGCCTGTTTGCGCTCGCTGGGTTTGCCCGCTCGCTATGTGAGCGGCTATCTGCTGACCCAACCCCCTCCGGGCCAACCCCGGTTGGTGGGCAGCGATGCCTCGCATGCCTGGGCATCGGTCTACCTGCCCCAGTTGGCCGGCCACCCCTGCCAAGGCTGGCTGGATTTGGACCCAACCAACGACCGCACTGGCCTGGCCAGTCCTGGTGAGGACTACGTGCGACTGGCCGTGGGCCGAGATTTTGCCGACGTCTCGCCGCTGCGGGGAGTTTTGCAAGGTGGCGGGGCCCACACGCTTGAAGTGGCCGTGACGGTCGCGCCCCTGGATTCCTGAGCCCGTGTGACTTGCTGGCTTGTCAGATTCAAGCTGCATGTGGCATCAAGAATTCCCGGCTGATGCGACCACCCAGAACATTCACTCGCTCCAGGAACTGGGTCAGGTAGGCGTGCAGGCCAGTGGCCAGGATTTCGTCGATGCGGCCAAAGGCCAACTCTGAGCGCAAACGCCCGGCATGGCGCAGCGTGTCGCTGTTGGCATCGTGTGAGACCAGCTTCAAATTCGACACCACCTCGTTCAAACTGGCATGCAGTGAGCGTGGCATGTCAGGGCGCAAGATCAGCAGTTCGGCCACACGCTCTGGGCGGATCACATCGCGGTAGACCTTGCGGTAAACCTCAAAGCCGCTGACGCTGCGCAAGATGGCGCTCCAGTGGTAAAAGTCGTATTCCTGCGCGCTTTCGGTCTCAGGGGCACCGTATTGCGGTGCACCAAAAAAGTCGTTTTGCATGGCATGGAACTTCACATCCACCAGCCGTGCAGTGTTGTCGGCCCGCTCCAAAAACGTGCCCATCCGCATGAAATACAGCGACTCGTCCATCAGCATCGTGCCCACCGTGACGCCACGGGACAGGTGCGAGCGGAACTTGACCCATTCAAAAAATTGACCTGGGTCGCGCTCGAATTCGCCGCTTTTGAGCATGCGGTTGACTTCGAGCCAGGTCTGGTTTTGCGTCTCCCAGACTTCGGTGGTCAGCGTGCCACGTACGGCGCGCGCGTTTTCTCGGGCGGCACGCAGGCACGAGATGATGGAGGAAGGGTTGTCCACGTCTTTCACCATGAAGGCCATCACATCGCGGGGGGTGATGTTTTTATACCGCGCAGTGTAAGCAGGCAGCAACTCGCTGATCGACAAAATACCCTCCCATCCGGCCTCCACGGCAGCTGCCGATTGGGGCAAAAGAGAGGTTTCGTAGCTCACATTGAGCATGCGGGCTGTGTTCTCAGCCCGCTCCATGTAGCGGGACATCCAGAAGAGGTGATCAGCGGTTCTAGAAAGCATGTTTTTTTCCTCAGTCCTGCAATATCCAAGTGTCTTTGGTGCCGCCACCTTGGGATGAGTTCACCACCAAAGAATCCTCTTTGAGTGCCACGCGGGTCAACCCGCCGGGCACCATCTGCACCGTGCGACCACTGAGCACAAAGGGGCGCAGATCGATGTGGCGCGGCGCGATGCCGCTGTCGACATAGGTCGGGCATGTGGACAAACTGAGCGTGGGTTGTGCAATATAGCCTTCTGGGTTGGCCAGCAGCGATTCTCGAAAGCGTTCAATCTCTTTTTGGGTCGATGCCGGTCCGACCAGCATGCCGTAGCCGCCTGCGCCATGCACTTCCTTGACCACCAAGTCTTTCAGGTGGTCCAGGGTGTACTGCAGGTCGTCGGGCTTGCGGCACTGATAAGTGGGCACGTTTTTGAGGATGGGTTCTTCGCCCAGGTAAAACTTGACCATGTCGGGCACATAGGGGTAGATCGATTTGTCGTCGGCCACGCCTGTGCCCACCGCGTTGCAGATCGCCACATGCCCGGCTTTGTAAGCGTCCATCAGGCCTGCGCAGCCCAAGGTGGAGGTGGAACGAAACGCGTTGGGGTCCAAAAAGTCGTCGTCCACACGGCGGTAGATCACGTCCACACGCTTGGGGCCGCGCGTGGTGCGCATGTACACAAACTTGTCTTTGACGAACAGGTCTTGCCCCTCGACCAGCTCAACGCCCATTTGCTGGGCCAAAAAGGCGTGCTCGAAATAGGCACTGTTGTACATGCCAGGCGTGAGCACCACCACGGTGGGCTCGGCCGTGGTGGCGGGGCTTGAGGCACGCAGAGTTTCCAGCAGCAGGTCAGGGTAATGTGCGACCGGGGCCACGCGGTGCTGGCTGAACAGTTCGGGGAACAACCGCATCATCATCTTGCGGTCTTCCAGCATGTAGCTCACGCCGCTGGGCACCCGCAGGTTGTCTTCGAGCACGTAGTACACGCCGTTGCCCTGCGCATCGGGCGCACGCACGATGTCGATGCCACTGATGTGCGAATAAATGTTATTGGGCACGTCCACGCCCACCATCTCGGGGCGGAACTGGGCATTGCGCTCAATCTGTTCTCGGGGCACGATGCCCGCCTTGAGGATGTCTTGTTCGTGGTAAACGTCGTGGATGAAGCGGTTGAGGGCGGTGACACGTTGTACCAGACCCGCCTCCATGCTTGTCCACTCTTTGGCGTCGACCACGCGGGGGATCAGATCAAACGGAATCAGGCGCTCGGTACCTGAGCCGTCTTCGTCCTTGTCGCCATAAACAGCAAAAGTGATGCCAACACGGCGAAAAATCATCTCGGCTTCATCGCGGCGCGAGGCCATGGCCTGCGGGTCTTGGGCATTCAACCAGCGGGCATAGGCCTTGTAGTGGTTGCGAACATCTCCCGCATCGCCTCCGGTTGGCAGACGGCTGTACATTTCGTCGAATTGGCGCATGACTTTTCACTCCTCTTAAAAATTTAGCAAGATGTATACCCACACCTGCAGAGCCGAATGAAGACCCTCGCAGAGGTGTCCAGCCAATTCGGCCAGCAATGCGTGCGGTGCCCAGATTGTCAACATCCCGAATCGGGATTGCCATGCACCCTGATGGTGCTGTATTGCAGTTGGCACCAAATAAGTGCAGCCCTCGGCTGTGCGGCACCCAGGTCGAGTCGCGATTCTTGGCGCGTGTCTTGCTTGTTTTACCTGCCCAAGCTGCATTTGTCATGCGTGTAGCCCCTGTTGCGCTGAACGAGATATGTCGATACATGTTGCCCTGCACCACGTCACCCACTACACCTATGACCGTCCGGTGCAACTCGGCCCTCAGGTGATCCGCCTGCGTCCAGCGCCGCACAGCCGCAGCCGCATCCTGAGTTACAGCCTCCAGGTCGAGCCGGCAGAGCACTTCATCAACTGGCAGCAAGACGCTTTTGCCAATTACCAAGCGCGGCTGGTCTTTCCCAAGAAGACCAGAACCTTCAAGGTCACCGTGGACGTGGTCACCGAGATGGCGGTGTTCAACCCGTTCGACTTCTTTCTGGAGCCTTCGGCCGAGGAGGTGCCCTTCAATTACTCGGCTACCGTGCGGGAAGAGTTGCGGTCTTATCTTGACAAAGACCACAAGACCCCTTTGTTCAAACAATATCTGGCCAGCATGGACCGCACGCGCCAGCGCACCATCGATTTTCTGGTGCAAGTCAACCAGCGTTTGCACCAGGACATCCGCTACACCATCCGCCTGGAACCCGGCGTGCAAACGCCAGAAGAAACACTCACACTCCAAAGCGGCTCCTGCCGCGACTCGGCCTGGCTTTTGGTGCAACTGTTTCGCCACATGAACATCGCGGCCCGCTTTGTTTCGGGCTACCTGATCCAACTGGCCCCCGATGTGAAATCGCTCGATGGTCCGAGCGGTACCGAAGTCGACTTCACCGACCTGCACGCCTGGTGCGAGGTGTACCTGCCCGGCGCAGGCTGGGTCGGGCTGGACCCAACATCTGGCCTGCTGGCCGGCGAGGGCCACATCCCGCTGGCCTGCACCCCGCAGCCGTCTGCCGCCGCCCCCATTGAAGGCCTGATGGACGAAGCCGAGGTTGAGTTCCACCACGAGATGAGCGTGACGCGCATCCACGAATCGCCGCGCGTGACCAAGCCCTACAGCGACGCGCAATGGGCCGATGTGCTGCAACTGGGTGAACAGGTGGACGCACAACTGTTTGAACAAGACGTGCGCCTGACCATGGGCGGCGAGCCCACTTTTGTGTCCACCCAAGACCGCGACGGGGCCGAGTGGAACACCGACGCCCTGGGCCCGACCAAGCGGGGCCTGGCCACCGAACTGGTGCACAAGCTGCGCCAGCAATACGGGCAAGGGGGCTTTTTGCACTTTGGCCAAGGCAAGTGGTACCCCGGCGAGCAATTGCCGCGCTGGGCACTCAGCATTTACTGGCGCGCGGACGGCTTGCCCTGCTGGCAAGACACATCCCTGCTTGCCGACGAATGCGCTCCGAGCCATCACACGAGCGCCGATGCCAAGCGTTTCATGCTGGGCCTCACGCAAGAGCTGGGCTTGCCCAGCGACACGGTGCTGCCTGGCTACGAGGACACCTGGTACTACCTCTGGCGCGAACGGCGATTGCCGGTGAACGTGGACCCGTTTGATGCCAAGTTGGATGACGAGATGGAGCGCATCCGCCTGCGCCGTGTTTTCAGCCAAGGTCTGGACCAAGCGGTGGGCTATGTGCTGCCGATTCAACCGTTGGAAACCGCCGTGCCCGACTTGAGCGGTCCGCAGTGGCAAACCGGCCGCTGGTTTTTGCGCGACGAACGCCTGTACCTGATGCCCGGTGATTCCAGCATGGGCTGGCGTCTGCCGCTGGACTCGCTGCCCTGGGCCGCGCCCACCGACCGCTGGCACCTGATGGAGCAGGACCCCTTCTCACCACATCTCTCGCCGCGCATGGCTTTGCCCACAGCTCCCCAGGTCGCTGTGCAGCCAAGGCACATCACGGCAAGCCCTGCCGCCAGTGCAACCGCCGCGCAAGCCGTACCTGTTAAGTTCCAGTCCGATCCGTCAGTAGTGCGCACCGCCCTTTGCGTGGAAGTGCGCGACCCGAACCGCGCCAACGGACCCAGGGCCGAAGCCAAAGTCCTGGCCAAGGGCGAAAAGTCTGGAGTGCAATCCGGCGTGCTCTATGTTTTCATGCCGCCGCTGGCGCGGCTCGAAGACTACCTGGCACTGGTCAGGGCCGTGGAAGCCACGGCGCTCAGGTTGGACATGAAAATCGTCATGGAAGGCTACCCGCCACCACGCGATCCGCGCCTCAAACTGCTGCAAGTCACTCCCGACCCTGGGGTGATCGAGGTCAACATCCACCCCGCCCACAACTGGACCGAGCTGGTGGCGAACACCGAATTTTTGTACCAAGCCGCGTTTGAAACACGCCTGTCGGCCGAAAAGTTCATGACCGACGGCCGCCACACCGGCACCGGCGGCGGCAACCACATGGTGTTGGGCGGGGCGACGCCTGCCGACAGCCCTTTTTTGCGCCGCCCCGAGTTGCTGGCCAGCCTCATTCTTTACTGGCACAACCACCCGAGCCTGAGCTATCTGTTCAGCGGCCTGTTCATCGGCCCGACCAGCCAAGCGCCGCGTGTGGACGAGGCACGCAACGACCAGGTCTATGAGTTGGAAATCGCCCTGCGCGAGATCATGCGCAACCGCCAAAAATACGGGGGGCGCACAGAACCACACGAAGCGGGTGAACGTGGGGGCCTCGATCCTTACATGGCCCCTTGGGTGGTTGACCGCACGCTGCGCAACATCCTGGTGGACGTGACTGGCAACACGCACCGCAGCGAGTTTTGCATCGACAAGATGTATTCCCCAGACAGCAGCACCGGGCGCTTGGGCCTGTTGGAGCTGAGGGCTTTTGAAATGCCGCCCCATGCTCGGATGAGCATCGTGCAGCAACTGCTGCTGCGCGCGCTGGTCGCCCGCTTTTGGGACGCAGCCTATTCAGCGCCTGTGACCCGCTGGGGCACCGAGCTGCACGACCGTTTCATGTTGCCCTACTGGATCCGCAAGGACTTTGATGACGTGCTGACCGAGTTGGGCGATGCGGGCTTTCACTTTGACCCCAGCTGGTTTGCGCCGCATTTTGAGTTCCGCTTCCCGCTGGTCGGGCAGTTCGAGGTGGATGGTGCGGTACTCACCCTGCGCAACGCCCTGGAGCCTTGGCACGTGATGGGCGAACAAAGCAGTGCGGGCGGCACCGCCCGCTATGTGGACTCGTCCCTCGAGCGCATCGAAGTCCATGTGACGGGCATGAACCCGGCGCGCCACTGCGTCACGGTCAACAGCCACCCCCTGCCCCTGCAGCCTACTGGCGTGGTGGGCGAGTACGTGGCCAGCGTGCGCTACAAGGCCTGGAACCCGCCCTCGTCGCTGCACCCGAGCATTGGCGTGCACGCGCCGCTGACGGTGGACCTGGTGGACACCTGGATGAAGCGCTCGATGGGCGGCTGCCAGTACCACGTCGTTCACCCCGGCGGCCGCAATTACGACACTTTCCCGGTCAATGCCTACGAGGCTGAAAGCCGGCGACTGGCGCGCTTTTTCCGCATGGGGCATACCCCGGGTACGATGCGACAATTGGCGGACCTGAGGCCCAATGCCTCACTTCACGCCAGCCCCGAGTTCCCCTATACCCTGGACTTACGGCGGTTTTGAATGTGCCTCTGTTCGCAGTGTCGGCTGGGTCGGGACACTTGCAAAGACGACTTGGCGCATTCGCAGTACAGACAGGCGACTGGGGTTTGCGGGAGACCGCCCCTGCGGCCGAATGACTGTCGAGGTCTGCATGCATTCACGTCATGGGTGCTGCCCTTCTTTTACAGCGCTGGTTCAAATCAGTTTTTCTTCTGGCGTTGTGATTTTCTTGAGCAAGGCGTTGCGCTGGGCGGGCACCATGAGTGGGACAGCGGTTGCGCCGCCGTGCCACATCGGGTCTTCGATGCTGTCGAACATCTGGCGCAGCTTGTCGCCCCAGCTGGAGCGCAGCATCTGAAAGTAAGGGTTGTGCTCGTCGATGCACATGATGCGGTCGGTGTGCAAGCTGCCCGCTTGGTACACCACCATGTCCAGCGGCAAGCCCACCGACAGGTTGGATTTGAGGGTGGAGTCCATCGACACCAGGGCGCATTTGGCCGCTTCGTCCAGCGGGGTGTGGGGGGTGATCACGCGGTCGAGCACCGGCTTGCCGTATTTGGATTCGCCAATCTGGAAGTAGGGCGTTTCGTCTGTCGCTTCGATGAAGTTGCCGGGCGAATAGACCTGGAACAGGCGCATGCCTTCGCCGCCGATCTGCCCGCCAAAAATCATGGACACGTTGAACTCCACACCCGAGGCGCGCAGCGCAGCTGCATCGCGCTCGTACACGCGGCGCACCGCCGCGCCCAGCACGCGGGTGGCGTCGAACATGCTTTTGGCGTTCCAGATGGTCAAGGGCTCGTCTTGGCCGGGTTCGACCAGTTTTTCGATCTGCAGCACTTCGCGCACCGACTGCGAAATGCTCAGGTTGCCCGCCGACAACAAGGTCATGAAGCGGTCGCCTGCTTTTTCATAGACGATCATTTTGCGGAAGGTGCTGATCTGGTCCAGACCCGCGTTGGTGCGGGAGTCGGATAAAAAAACCAGTCCGGCGCGGGTTTTGACGGCAACGCAATAAGTCATGAGTCAGCTCTTCAGTTTTTGGGCAGCAGGCGCTGCAAGGCATAAAGGGCATCGAGTGCCTCGCGGGGGCTCAATGCATCGGGGTTGATTTGGGCCAGCGCCACTTCGATGGGGCTGGGGCCAGTGGTTTCGGCCTCGGGCGGGGCGGCAAACAGGTCTACCTGTTGTCGGCTTTCGCTGGCACCGGCTTCCAGGGCGCTCAGCGCATGGCGGGCGTGGTTGAGCACGGCGGCAGGCATGCCTGCCAATCGCGCCACCTGCACGCCATAGCTCTTGCTGGCGGGGCCGGGTTGCAACTCGTGCAAAAACACAATCGACGCGCCGGACTCTGCCGCGCTCACGTGCATGTTGACGGCGGCGGTGTGCGTGGCCGGGAATTCGGTGAGTTCGAAATAGTGCGTGGCAAACAACGCAAAGGCCTGCGTTTTGTTGTGCAGGTGCGTGGCGATGCCGCTGGCCAGGGCCAGGCCGTCAAAGGTGGAGGTGCCGCGCCCGATCTCGTCCATCAACACCAAGCTGTGCGGCGTGGCGCTGTGCAAGATTTGCGCGGCTTCGGTCATCTCCAGCATGAAGGTCGATTGGGCGTTGGCCAGGTCGTCGGCTGCACCGATCCGGGTGTGGATGGCGTCAATCGGTCCGAGTCGGCAGCGGCTGGCGGGCACGTGGCTGCCGATGCTGGCCAAAAGCACGATCAGTGCCACCTGGCGCATGTAGGTCGATTTACCGCCCATGTTGGGGCCGGTGATGATCTGCAAACGCTGTTTGGGGCCGAGCACCGTGTCGTTGGCAATGAAGCTGGCCCCCGACATTTGGGCCAAGCGCGCCTCGACCACCGGGTGGCGGCCCTGGCGAATCTCGATGCAAGGCTCATGGGTGAATTCGGGCGTGCACCAATTCAGGGTGAGCGAGCGCTCGGTCAGTGCGCACAGCGCGTCCAGGCTGGCCATGGCTTGCGCCAATTCGGTGAGCGCGGGGACAAAGGGCTGCAATTGGTCGAGCAGGCCTTCATACAGCCATTTCTCTCGGGCCAGCGCCCTTTCTTGCGCCGACAAAGCTTTGTCTTCAAAGGTTTTGAGCTCGGGCGTGATGAAGCGCTCGGCGTTTTTCAGGGTCTGGCGGCGGCGGTAGTCGCCCGGCACTTTGTCGAGTTGGCCTTGCGTGACCTCGATGTAAAAGCCGTGCACCTTGTTGAACTGCACCCGCAGGTTGGCGATGCTGGTGCGCTCTTTTTCGCGGGTTTCCAGGTCGAGCAAAAACGCATCGCAGTTGGTCTGGATGCCGCGCAACTCGTCCAGTTCGGCGTCCAGGCCGTCGGCGATGATGCCGCCATCGCGCACCAGGGCGGCGGGCTCTTCGAGCAGGGCCATTTGCAGCAATTCGGTGCAATGCGTGGGCGGGGTCAGCCAGCGGGCCATGCCCGCCAGCAAACTCCCGGGCCCGGGGTTCAGGGTCTGCAATTGGGTCGACAGCGCCGCGGCACGCGCCAGTGCGTGGCGCAGGGCCACCAGCTCGCGCGGGCGCACCTGGCGCAACGCGGTGCGGGCGGTGATGCGCTCCACGTCGCTTGCGCCTTTGAGTTGTTCGCGCAGGCTGCTCCAGGCGCCTCGGCTGCCTTCGCCGCTCTCGCCACGCAACACGGCTTGGGCTTGCAGGCGTTGCCGCGCCACTTGCCGGTCTCGCGGCGGGCTGAGCAGCCAGTTTTTGAGCAGGCGGCTGCCCATGCCGGTCATGCAGGTGTCGAGCAGGGCAAACAGCGTGGGTGAATCGGCAGCGCTTTCGCCGCGCAGGGTTTGCGTCAGCTCCAGGTTGCGGCGTGTGCTGGCGGGCAAGTCAATCAGCGCGTCCGAGCGCTGCACCTGCACCCGTTGCACATGCGGCAGGCTGCGGCCTTGGGTGTGTTCGGCGTACGTCAGCAGCGCAGCGGCGGCGGCATGCGCGTCGGCCAGCGCATCGGCGCTCCAGGCGGCGAGTGACGCGGCTTGCAGTTGTTCGAGCAGCTTGCGCTGACCCAGGCCTGCGTCAAATTGAAAGTCGGGCCGCAGAGCGAACGACCAGCTGCCTCGGCCAACGGTTTTGAGGCCGCGCAGTTTTTGCTCAAACGTGGGCGTCATGCCCGCGCTGGCCAAAAGCTCGCTGGGGCTGATGCGGTCGATCCAGTCGGCCAATTCACCTTGCGCGCATTCGGCCAGGTGCACCACGCCTTGCGTGACGCTGAGCCACGCCAGGCCGCAGCGGTTTTTTGGGGCCTGGTGCACGGCCAGCAAGATGGCTTCGTTTTTGTCGGAGAGCAGCTCGGTGTCGGTCAGTGTGCCGGGGGTGACCACGCGCACCACTTTGCGCTCCACCGGGCCTTTGGACGTGGCCACATCGCCCACTTGTTCGCAAATGGCCACCGACTCGCCCAGCTTGATCAGGCGGGCGAGGTAGGTTTCCATCGAATGAAAAGGCACGCCCGCCATGAGCACGGGCTGCCCGGCCGATTGGCCGCGCCGCGTGAGGGTGATGTCCAACAGTCCTGCGGCTTTTTCGGCGTCGCCAAAAAACAGCTCGTAAAAGTCACCCATGCGGTAGAACACCAACGTCTCTGGGAATTGCGCCTTGATGCCAAGGTACTGGACCATCATGGGCGTGTGGCCAGCGTAGTCAGCGGGGTTGGGGGCGGTAGAGGTGTCGTTTGGCATCAAGGGCGGGGCCGACTCGGCAGGGGTCACCGGGGCAGGGGGCAAGTGTGGGGCTGCGCTGATTTTATTCGGCGCGGGGGCGATGGGTGACCTGAATCCGATGAGCGCAAGTTTTGGACGCCTGCAACGTCTGAAAACCCACGGGCCTTGTTGGCCCTGGCGCTGCTTTTTGACGTGATGAGGGGCAGCGCCAGGCAAGGTCTTTGGGGGCTCATTTGCATTTACCTACAATGTCAGCTTGTTCACTTTCAGGGCTCAGTCGAGCCCGTTGTATGGAAATAGCGATACTTTTTGCCCTCATCTGCCTGAACGGTGTGTTTGCCATGTCCGAGATTGCCTTGGTCACGGCCCGAAAAGCCCGGCTCCAGAAGTTGATTGATGAGGGCGACAGCGGTGCAGCAGCGGCTGTCAAACTGGGCGAAGACCCCACGCGTTTTTTGTCCACCATCCAGATCGGCATCACCTCCATTGGTGTTTTGAACGGCATTGTGGGTGAGGCCGCTTTGGCTGCACCCATGGCCTTGTGGCTGGTGTCTTTGGGGGTGCCCAACGGCTACGCCAGCTTCGCAGCCACCGGCATTGTGGTGTTGACCATCACCTATTTTTCGATTGTGGTGGGCGAGTTGGTGCCCAAGCGCATCGGCCAGTCTTACCCCGAAACCTTTGCCCGCCTGGTCGCGCGGCCCATCAACTTTTTGGCGCTGGCGACCAAGCCCTTCGTGATTTTGCTGTCGGCCTCCACCCGCGCTTTGCTGCGCCTGATGGGGGTGAAGGAGACCAAGGGCACGCCCGTGACCGAGGAAGAAATCCACGCCATGCTGGTGGAGGGCACTTCAGCTGGCGTGATCGAGTCGCACGAGCACACCATGGTGCGCAACGTGTTTCGTTTGGACGACCGCCAGATTGGTTCGCTCATGGTGCCGCGTGCCGACATTGTGTGCTTGGATGTGGACGACTCGTTTGAGGACAACCTGCGCCACATCGAAGAGTCGGACCATGCCCGCTTTCCGGTGGTGCAAGGCGGCATAGAAAACATCCTGGGCGTGATCAACGCCCGCCAGTGGCTCGCGCGTGCTCTCAAAGACAAGTCGCAGTCGCTGCGCGAGCAAGGGCTACAAAGCCCGTTGTATGTGCCCGAAACCATCACCGGTATGGAGTTGCTGGACAACTTCAGGCTGTCCGATGTGCACATGGCGTTTGTGATCGACGAGTACGGCGAGGTGCAGGGCATCATCACGCTCCAAGACCTGATCGAGGCCATCACGGGCGAGTTCCAGCCCCGTGACCCTGAAACCTCTTGGGCGGTGCAGCGCGAGGATGGCAGCTGGCTGCTGGACGGCCACATCCCCGTGCCCGAACTCAAGGACCGCCTGAACCTGGACACCGTGCCCGAAGAAGAGCGCGGCCGTTACCACACGCTCAGCGGCATGATCATGCTGCTGACCGGCACCTTGCCCAGGGTGGCCGACGCGGTGGAGTGGGAAGGCTGGAAGCTGGAGATCGTGGACATGGATGGCCGCGCCATCGACAAGGTGCTGGCCATGCGCCTGCCGCCCGCCGACCCTGAGGGCGAGGCCGAAGGGGTCATGTTGCTGGGCAGCTGATCTGCCTTCAGGCACAAAAAAGCACCCGGCGAGGGTGCTTTTTTTCATGGCATGGGCCTGCGGCCCGCTTAAAACGGCGCGTCCTTGCGCACTTCCTTGGCCTCGCTGCTGTCGTCGCTGCTGGCTGGGGCCGCATCACCTTCGGCGTCGGGGTTGTGCGTGTCGCCTGTGCGTTCGCGGCTCAGGGCGTCCACGGCGGTGCGCACGTTGGCCTTGTCGCCCGCGCTGGCAAATTTGCTGTACTTGCCCAAGATGCTGACCAGTTGGCCATAAATGCGGGGCGCACCGGCCAGGCATTCTTTTTGTTCCAGAAAGTCGGACTCGCCGGTGAAGTTGCCGATCAGACCACCGGCTTCGGTGACCAAGAGCGAGCCCGCAGCCACATCCCAAGGCGACAGACCGGTTTCAAAGAAACCATCGGTAAAGCCTGCAGCCACGTAAGCCAAATCCAGGGCCGCAGCGCCTGGGCGTCGCAGGCCGGCGGTGCGTTGCATCACGTCCCCCATCATGCGCAGGTACTGGTTGAAGTTGTCGCCCTTGCGGAAAGGAAAACCGGTGGAAATGATGCACTCTTCCATCCGGATGCGCTTGCTCACGCGCAGGCGGCGGTCATTCATGAAGGCGCCACGGCCTTTGGTGGCGGTGAACAGGTCGTTGCGGGTGGGGTCGTAAATCACGGCTTGCTCGATCTTGCCGCGCACTTGCAGGGCAATGCTCACGCAGTAAACAGGAAAGCCATGGATGAAGTTGGTCGTGCCGTCCAGCGGGTCGATGATCCAGATGTGGTCAGCCAGCGGGTTGCCGAATTCGCGGCCAGACTCTTCGGCCAGGATGCCGTGGTCTGGGTAGGCGGTCAGCAAGGTCTCGATGATGATTTTTTCGCTGGCGTGGTCAACTTCGGTGACAAAGTCGTTGACCTGCTTTTGCGAGATGCGAACCGCTTCAACGTCGAGCGCGGCACGGTTGATGATGGCGCCAGCGGCGCGCGCAGCCTTGATGGCCACGTTGAGCATGGGGTGGAGATTGGACGACATGAATTGTGTGAAGAACTGAACTGGCCCACGCACGATCGCGGCGGCGAAGGGCGGATTTTCTCACGAAAAGTGGGGGCATTCGCCATTCGGGCGTCCTGAGCCGAGTGTGCCTGCCCATGGCCGGGCTTGGGAGCGTGGACAATCACGGCATGAAAACGCGATTCATTTTGATAGAAACCAGTCATGCGGGCAATGTGGGCGCTGCCGCCCGGGCCCTGAAAGTCATGGGTTTTGACGACTTGGTGCTGGTGGCACCCCGCTGGCCCAATGTGCTGCGCAAAGAAGAAACCATCCAGCGTGCCAGCGGAGCCAACGACGTGCTGGCCAAGGCGCGGGTGGTGAACACACTCGATGAGGCCTTGGAGGGCGTGACCCATTTGTGCGCCACCGCCATGACGCCGCGCGACTTTGGCCCGCCCACCCGTTCGCCCCGTGATCATTTTGCAGAGCTGACGAAGCCCGGTGCGCCCGAGCAGAGCGTGGCGTTTTTGTTTGGCTGCGAGCGCTTTGGCATGAAAAACGAGGATGTTTACCGCTGCCATGTGGCGTTGTCGATCCCCACCCATCCGCAATTTGGCTCGCTCAACCTGGGCTCAGCCATTCAGGTCATTGCCTACGACTGGCGCGTGGCTTTGGGCGGCTTTGCGGTGCAAGACGTGATCGCACCCGCTGACAAAGCCGATGCCCAGCAAGTGGCCGGCATGCTGACCCATTGGGAACAAGCGTTGACCGATATCGGATTTTTGGACCCGGCTGCGCCCAAAAAGCTCATGCCGCGTCTGAACCAGTTGTTCAACCGGGTGGACTTGAGCCCCGAAGAAATCCACATCCTGCGCGGGGTGGCCAAGGCCATGATTCAGACCGCTGAATCCAAAAGCCCAGCCAAGCGCTAGACTTGCAGCCTATGTTTTCTCGCCTTCGCTCCGACATCCAATGCATCCTTGACCGGGACCCCGCCGCCCGCACCGCTTGGGAGGTGCTGACCTGTTACCCGGGCCTGCACGCTTTGGTGCTGCACCGCCGTGCGCACTGGTGCTGGAATCATGGCTTCAAGTGGCTGGGCCGCTTCATCTCGCAGGGGTCTCGTTGGATGACGGGCATCGAAATTCACCCCGGTGCCAAGATCGGTGAACGTGTCTTTTTTGACCATGCCATGGGCGTGGTGGTGGGCGAGACTGCTGAGATTGGTGATGGTTGCACGATTTACCAAGGCGTGACTCTGGGCGGCACCTCGCTTTACAAAGGTGCCAAACGCCACCCCACTCTGGGCAAGGATGTGGTGGTGAGTGCCGGGGCCAAGGTGCTGGGTGGTTTTGAGGTGGGTGATGGGGCCAAGATCGGCAGCAACGCGGTGGTGATCAAGCCAGTGCCTGCCGGGGCCACAGCGGTGGGCATCCCGGCGCGCATCATCCCTTCCAAGGTGGGTGAGAGCGCCGATGTGTCGGGCACCGAGCGCAAATTCAGCGCCTATGGCATCACGCAAGACGATGACCCGGTGAGCCAGGCTTTGCGTGGCTTGATTGACAACGCGGCTGGGCAGGAGCAACAAATTTCAATGATCTGGAAAGCCCTGGAGCTGTTGTGTGCACAGCAACAAGTGCAGATGCCCGAGGGCGGCGCCGTCCGAGAAAGTTTTGAAGCCGAAAAATTCAATCAGCTGGTGGGCAAGTGAGCCTCAAGGCAGGTTGGCCAAATGGGCCGAGGCTTTGAGTTCGCGCCAGCGTTTGTCCAGGCTGCTGTAACGGGCCAGTGCTTCAGGGTCTTGGTCACTTTGGTATTGGGCCAAGGCCTCGTTCTTGAGCTGTTGCAAGTGGTCGATCAGCAGCATGTTCACCAGTCTTCGCAGCTCTTGACGTGCCTCTTGCGGATCGGGTGGGGTGGCGTTTTCGCTGCCCACCACGTTGTTGATCCTGTCCTGGGCCACCCAGCGCTGGGCATCTTCTGCAAAGGGCTGGCCTTGCATGTGCTGGCTCAATGTGGACCAGCCCAGTGCCCCTTGTTCATGGAACACAGATTCGAGCCAGGCAAACAAAGGTCCATGTGGTGCCGGCAGGGCGCACAGCATGGCGTGGTCTTGTCCGGCCAATGACTCCCACAGCGCCATGTTGCCCAGCAGCAGTCGGGCCGCGTGGTCGGCCCGACTGGCGGGCACGGTGCGCGGGCCGGTGTAGACCGGAGGCTGCTCACGTTTGTATTTGCTGTTGCCCAACTTGCTGCCCGGCGTCCAGTTGGGGTTTTTGTTTTTCCAGCTGCTGTTGCCGTTGAACGGCACGAAAGTGTTGCTTCCCGACCAGGCCTGTGGATCGCCGTAGTGCGGCTCGAATTGGGGGTACTCATCATGCCCTGCACTGGCAGCCTGACTGAAGGCCGTGTTCGCCGACTGGGGTTGGGGTGCTGCTGCACTGCGCGCAGCGGGTGCATAGCGCTGCTCACTGGCCGCTTGTTGGCCCCACAGTTTTTCAAGGCCTGCAGTCTCCAGCTGAATCAGTTGCGCCAGCTCCGACAGCAATTGCTGCTTGAGCGCACCGTCGGGCAGCAGCTGCCACAGCGGGCGGGCTTGGCTCGACAGCCGAGCGCGGCCTTCGGCGCTTTGCAGGTCGCAGTCGGCGCTGGCCGCTTCGATCAAAAAGCGCGACAGCGGCATGGCTTGCTTGATCTGCTCGGCAAAAGCTTCTTGGCCAAATTCGCGCACATAGCTGTCGGGGTCGTGCTCGGCAGGCAAAAACAAGAACTTGATGCTGCGCACATCGGTGGCGTAGGGCAAGGCACCGTCGAGCGCTTTGCGGGCGGCGCGGCGGCCTGCGCCGTCGCCGTCAAAGCTGAAGACCACCGAGTCGGTGAAGCGAAACAGTTTTTGCACATGGTCGGGTGTGCAGGCTGTGCCCAGCGTGGCCACCGCATTGGCAAAGCCCAGTTGTGCCAGCGCCACCACGTCCATGTAGCCTTCGGTCACCAGCACGTAGCCCGCGCTGTGCAGGGCTTCGCGGGCTTCGTACAGGCCATACAGCTCGCGGCCTTTGTGGAACACCGGGGTTTCGGGCGAGTTCAAATATTTGGGCGTGCCCGAGCCGATCACCCGACCGCCAAAGCCGATGCATTCGCCTTTGATGTTGCGGATCGGGAACATGATGCGGTCGCGAAAGCGATCGTAGCGCTTGTCGTCTTCTTCGTTCACGATCACCAGGCCCGATTCGGCCAGCAGCGGGTCGTCGTATTTGGGGAAGACGCTGGCCAGCGAGCGCCAGCCTTCGGGCGCGTAGCCCAGACCAAAGCGCTTGGCAATTTGGCCTGAGAGGCCCCTGCCTTTGAGGTAATCGATGGCGTGCGGGGCGATTTTGAGCTGGTCGCGGTAGGCGTCACCGGCTTTTTCGAGCACATCGCTCAGGCTGTCTTGTTTGGCCTTGGCGGCGGCGGCTTTGGCGCGGTCTTCGGGCGACTGTTGCTCTTCGGGCACCACCATGCCGGTTTGCTGGGCCAGGTCTTTCACCGCTTCGATGAAGGTCATGCCCGCGTGCTCCATCAGGAAGCCAATGGCATTGCCGTTTTTGCCGCAGCCAAAGCAGTGGAAAAACTGTTTGGTGGGGCTGACGCTGAAGCTGGGGGATTTCTCGCCATGAAAAGGGCACAGGCCCATGAAGTTGGCACCGCCTTTCTTGAGCTGCACGTACTTGCCCACGATGTCGACCACGTCGACGCGGGACAGCAACTCCTGGATGAAAGACTGGGGGATGGCCATAAGAGGGCTATTTTCGCCGATGTGGGCCAGCGATCGGGCAAGCCGGGTGAAGTGTTTCGGGACAAACCAGCATGGCTTTGCGCGCCAGATCAGGCAAACTGTGCACCATTGGACCCACAGCCGAAATGGAATGCTCCCATGAATAAAACCAAAGTCAGCATCTTTGACCAAGACTTGCCCCAAACCCCCGCCAACCACGCGCCGATCTCACCCCTGAGCTTCATCGAGCGCACGGCCGAGGTCTACCCGACCCGTTTGGCCATCGTGCACGGCGATTTGCGCCAGGATTGGGTCACCACCTACCGCCGCTGCCGCCAATTGGCCAGTGCGCTGGCGCAGGCGGGCATTGGCAAGAACGACACGGTGGCCGTGATGCTGCCCAACACGCCGCCCATGGTCGAGGCGCACTTTGGCATTCCCATGGCGGGGGCTGTCCTCAATGCGATCAACACCCGCCTCGACCCGGAGACTGTGGCCTTCATGCTGGACCACGGCGAGGCCAAGGCGGTGATCGTGGACCCGGAGTTTGCGGGGGTGATGAAAAAAGCGCTGGCGCTGCGCCAGTCCACACGGCCACTGTTGGTGATGGATGTGGAGGACGCGCTGTACACCGGGGCCACCGAGCCGCTGGGTTCGCTCACGTACGAAGCCTTTGTGGCCCGTGGTGATGCGAACTTTGCGTGGAGCCTGCCCGGCGATGAATGGGACGCGATTGCCCTGAACTACACCAGCGGCACCACCGGAAACCCCAAGGGCGTGGTCTACCACCACCGGGGCGCGGCCACCAATGCGATCTCCAACATTCTGGAATGGGACATGCCCAAGCACGCGGCCTATTTGTGGACGCTGCCCATGTTCCATTGCAACGGTTGGTGCTTTCCGTGGACAGTGGCGGCGCGTGCGGGCGTGAACGTGTGCTTGCGCAAGGTCGATGCGCAGGCCATGTTCGACGCCATGCGGGACCAGGGTGTCACGCATTACTGCGGCGCGCCCATCGTGCACGGACTGCTGGTCAACGCCCCGGCCGCCATGAAGGTGGGTGTGCCCGCCGGCATCAAGGCCATGGTGGCAGGCGCTGCGCCACCCGCATCGATGATCGAAGGCATGGAGCAAATGGGCTTTGATTTGACCCATGTGTACGGCCTGACCGAGGTCTATGGCCCCGCCACCGTGTGCCCCAAGCATCCCGAATGGGATGCGCTGGACATTGGCGATCGGGCCCGGCTGAACGCCCGCCAAGGCGTGCGCTATCACTTGCAGCGCGATGTGCGGGTGCTCAACCCTGAAACCATGCAGCCCGTGCCGCAAGACGGCGAAACCATGGGCGAGATCATGTTCAAGGGCAACATCACCATGAAGGGGTACTTGAAAAACCCCAAGGCCACGCAAGAGGCTTTTGCGGGTGGGTGGTTTCACAGCGGCGACCTGGCGGTGCAGTACCCGGACGGTTACTTCAAGATCAAGGACCGCAGCAAAGACATCATCATCTCGGGCGGCGAGAACATTTCATCGATCGAGGTGGAAGACGTGCTTTACCGCCACCCTGCCGTGCTGGCCGCGGCCGTGGTGGCCAAGCCCGATGCGCGCTGGGGCGAGACGCCTTGCGCCTTTGTGGAGCTGAAGGCCGATGCGCAGGTCACGGCCGAGCAGATCGTGGCGCATTGCAAGCAGCACTTGGCGGGCTTCAAGGTGCCGCGTGCGGTGGTGTTTGGCGAATTGCCCAAGACCAGCACGGGCAAGATTCAGAAGTTTGAGCTGCGCAAGCAGGCGGGTTCGGCTGAAGCGATCGACGTTTGAGCGTGAAGCGGGGAGAGGGGCTGGCGGTTGGCGTTGAGCGCTGCGCTCAGGCGATGTCGAAAGCGTGTGTGCCAAAGTGGCCGGCGCGGCGGTCGGCGAAATAGTGCTCCAGCGTTTCCTTGACGGTGCGAAAGGCCAATTCGTCCCATGGGATTTCTTCTTCGGTGAACAGCCGCGCTTCCATGGTTTCGTGGCCGGGGTCAAACACGTCACTGGTCAAGCGGGCGCGGTAATACAGGTGCACTTGGCCTACACGGGCGACGCTCATCACCGTCAGAAGGTCTTCCATGATGAACTGCGCACCCGCCTCTTCGGTGGTCTCCCGCGCAGCACCTTCGGAGGTGGTTTCCCCCAGTTCCATGAAGCCTGCGGGCAAGGTCCATTTGCCTTTGCGCGGTTCGATGTTGCGTTTGCACAGCAGTACCTGGTCGCCCCAATGGGGCACCGTGCCCACCACGTTCAGCGGGTTTTCGTAGTGCACCGTGTGGCAGGCCGTGCAGATGGCGCGCAGCTTGGTGTCGCCGTCATCGGGCAAGCGGTAGGCCACCGCTGCGCCGCATTGACGGCAATGGCGAATGGTGCGGTCATACATCATGGGTGAGATTGAGGGGCGGAGTGATGGGTGTGGTGCAAAGACAGAGTCTAACCAGTTCCCCATGGAAAAAGCCTCCGGGCTTGGGTAACCCGGAGGCTTGTCTGGTTGGTGTGGCCCGTCAGGTCAGGTAGGGGATCAAGAACAGCGCGATGCCGGGGAAGAATAGCAGCAGCAAGGTGCGCACGGTATCGCTGATCAGGAAAGGCATGATGCCTTTGTAGCTTTCGCTCAGCGGCACGTCTTTGGCCATGCCGTTGACCACATACACGTTCAGGCCCACAGGCGGTGCCAACATGCCAAAACCCACCGTCATCAGCACCATGATGCCGAACCAGATGGCGGTGTATTCGGGCGTCATGCCGAAGTCGAGCTTCATGATGATCGGGAAGAATATGGGGATGGTGAGCAGCAGCATGGACAACTCGTCCATCACCGCACCCAGCACCACATACAGCAGCAAGATGCCCGAGACCACCAAGAGCGGGGCCAAGTTCATGCCGACCACCATTTCGGCCAGTTGAGCGGGTACTTGCGTGCGGGCCAGCGAGGCGTTCATGACATCGGCCCCCATGAAGATCATGAAGATCATGGCGCTGCTCAAGGCGGTGGCATGGAAGCAGTGCAAAAACTTCTCCCAGTTCAATTCACGCTTGAGCAGTGCTGCCACAAACGTGGATGCAGCGCCCACGGCCGCCCCTTCGGTAGGGGTGAAAAAGCCTGCATAGATGCCGCCAAACACGATGATGAAGATGGTGGCAATCGGCAAGATGCCTTTGAGCGATTCAAACGTCATTTTTTCGCGCTCTTCCTGGTCAGGGGCTTGGCCTGGAACCAGTCGAACGTAAACGGCAATGGCGATCATGTAACCGACCATGGCGATGATGCCGGGCAACATGGCCGCCGCAAACAGCTTGGCGATGTTTTGCTCGGTCAAGATGGCGTAGATCACCAAGGGCACAGACGGTGGGATCAAGATGCCCAAGGTGCCGCCCGCAGCCAGCGTGCCGGTAGAAAGACGACCCGAATAACCGTGGCGCTTCATCTCGGGCAAGGCCACGCCGGTGATGGTGGCCGCTGTGGCCACTGAGGAGCCGCAAATGGCACCAAACGCACCGCAGGCCAGCACGGCACCCATGGCCAAGCCGCCTTTGAAGCGGCCCATGACGGCCGCAGCAAACTGGAACAGCGCTTTGCTGATGCCGCCTTGCGTGGCGAAATTGCCCATCAAGATGAACAGCGGGATGACCGACAAGTCGTAGTTGGCCAAACGGGCAAAGGCCAGGTTGTTCAGGAAATTCAGGAAAGGCGAGACGCCTGACTGCAAGATGAAGCCCACAGCACCGGCCATGAACATGGCACCCGCGATCGGCACGCGCACGACCATGAGCAGCAGCATGATGCCGAAAATGAGCAAAGCCAATTGAATGGGGGTCATGTCGAAGCCTTTTGGTAGTCCATGGACGAGAGCGTTTGCATGGCGGCAATGACTGCGCTGATGCCAAAAGGAATGCACATGCTGGTGAAGACGATCCAGTCGGGGAAACCCAGCAACATGGATGCGCCCATGGTTTCTTTGGCATTGATGGCCGCAAGGCCACAGCGCCAAGACAGTAAAGCAAAAATCAGCGTCATGATCAGATCGCCAAATCGGTCGAGCCTGAAGTTGGTGGCCTCGCTGCACTTGGCCGTGAAGAAGTCCACGATGATGTTTTCGCGCTTGAACTGGCACAGGGGCATGAACAGGGCAATGGCAGCGCCTGCGCCAACGCCGGTGAGTTCAAAATCGCCGATCAGTGCGGTGTCAAAAAAGTTACGACCGATGAGGCTGTAACAGGTCATCAGCATCAGACCGGTCATGACCAGCCCTCCCAATATGCTGCAGAGCCGGGCAAGCCGCTCCAGGGGATTTGAAAACATCATGGTGTGCTCCGCTGGGCGGAAAAGTGAAAAATCAGTTCGGGTTCTGACTGCAATACAAGCATCAAGCCAGGCCCCTTAAAAACAGAGAGCAGGGACCAGCCCTGCTCTCGTATCTCATCCAAGCTGAATTACTTGGTGTACTGCTTGATCAGGTCGTTGGCCGACTGGAGCATGCCCTTGCCGTCCATGCCCTTGCCAGTCATCTCGGTCACCCAAGCGTCGTCCAAAGAATCGGTGGCTTTTTTCCACTTTTCCAGTTCGGCTTTTGGGATGATGCTGATCTTCTGGTTGGCCGTAGCTTCAAACACTTTTTTACCGACGGCGTCGTGGCCAGCTTGGGTCTTGCCCAGGAAGGCTGACAACTCGCGGCCCGAGTTTTTGTCGATGACGGCTTTCAAATCAGCAGGCAGCGAATCGTACTTGGCTTTGTTCATGGGCAGCACAAACACCGTGGTGTACAGCGCGTTGTAGCTGCGGTCGGTCTCAGCCGTGAAGTTGGTCAACTCATTGACCTTCAGGCTGGGGGCCACTTCGTAAGGAATCACAGCGCCGTCGATCACACCTTTGGACAAGGCTTCAGGCACTTGAGGCACAGGCATGGCCACAGGCGTGGCACCCATCATGGCGACCATCTTGTTGACTTGGCGAGTTGGAGCGCGCACTTTCAGGCCCTTGAGGTCGGCCATGGTGGTCACAGCTTTGTTCTTGGTGTAGATGTTGCCTGGGCCGTGCACGTGGATGGCCAGCATTTTGACGTCTTTGAAGTCATCCTGGGCATATTTCTGGCCGTAGTCCCAAGCGGCGCGGCTGGTGGCTTCAGCGTTGGTCATCATGAAGGGCAACTCAAACACTTCGAGTTTGGCCAATTTGGGGGTGAAGGCTTGCAAAGTCCAAGCCACGTCCACCACGCCATCGCGGGCCTGCTCATACAACTGCACGGGTGTTCCACCCAGTTGCATCGAGGGGAAGATCTCGCACTTCAGGCGGTCTTTGGAGTCGCGTTGAATGTTTTTGCACCAGTCGCCCAACATGGTGGTGTGCTGGATGGTTTGTGCGCTCAGAAAGTGGTGCACTTTCAGCGTGATGGTTTGGGCGTGCACGCCAAAACCAACGGCCATCAGGCCTGCGGCCAAGGCCGTTTGTTGTAAGAACTTCTTCATCGACTTGTCTCCATCATGGGTTGAAAAACGGGATGATAAACCAACCAAGCGGTCGGTTAATGAAAAGAATGGCTCAAGGGGTGCTGAGTTTGGGGAGTCCTAAAGCCCCCTCCTTTCAAAGTGCATGAATTATGTTGCATCTTCGGTCACCATTTGCGAGGGTTAACCCTTCATTGCTAGGGGTGCGCACTTTTGTAAAATGAATTAAAGTGTTTTATATCGCGTCAGACTGTGTTTTGGCGACCTTGTGCAGGTCAGGAAATTTTTATTTGCAAACTGCTCAAGCCCGCCACCTGGCCCACCAGCACATCGCCTGCCACCACGGCGGCCACGCCTTCGGGGGTGCCGGTGTAAATCAGATCGCCGGGCTGCAGTTCCCACGCAGCCGACAAGTGCTCGATGGTTTCGGCCACGTTCCAAATCAACTTGGCCACGTTGCTTCGCTGACGGTCTGCACCATTGACTTGCAGGCTGATCTCGGCGTTGTTCGCATCGCCGGCTTGGGCAATCGGTGTGATGGGGCCGATGGGGGCCGAATGGTCAAAAGCCTTGCCAATGCACCAAGGGCGGCCTTGTTTTTTCATCTCGTTTTGCAGGTCGCGGCGCGTCATGTCCAGGCCCACGGCATAACCATAGATGTGTTGCGCCGCGTTGGCTGCCGAAATGTTGCGACCACCTTGGCCAATGGCCACCACCAGTTCGATCTCGTGGTGCAGGTTTTGCGTGAGGCTGGGGTAAGGCATGGCACCGGTCTGGCCCGCTTCGACCACCACCAGGCTGTCGGTGGGCTTGAGGAAGAAGAAGGGCGGCTCGCGCCCTGTGAAGCCCATCTCTTTGGCGTGTTCTTCATAATTGCGGCCCACACAGTAAATGCGGTGCACCGGAAAACGTTCGGGTTGGCCCAGCACAGGCACCGAGACCCCGGGCATGGGTGAAAATACAAAACTCATGGGTCGCTTTCTTGAACAATGGAAATAAGATGTTAAACGCAATGCCTGAAGCTTGGCACTTGCCGCAAACGCGCTGAACACCGAAACACGACACGCACATGATCCAAAGCATCGACCTGCAGGCCACGCCGGGTCACCTGATTCGACGGGCCCAGCAAATTGCCGTGGCCATTTTTGCCGAGCAACTGGCCAGCGCCGACATCACGCCCGTGCAGTTCGCCATCCTGAACGCCTTGCTGGACAGCCCGGGCATTGACCAGGTGAGCCTGGCCAAGCGCGTGGCTTTTGACCCGGCCACTTCGGGCTCGGTCATTGGGCGGCTGGAAGCCAAGGGTTGGGTGGTGCGCGAGGCCGATCCGTCTGACCGCAGGCGCAAGCTGTTGGTGGTCACGCCGCAGGCTGTGCAGGCTTTGGCCCATATCCAAAGTGATGTGGCCCGGGTGCAAGAAAAAATTCTGGCCCCGCTGACGCCGCAAGAGCAAAGCCAGTTTGTGCATTTGCTCTCGCGCCTGGTGCAAGGCCATCAAGCCGATTGAAGCCCGGCTCAGGCCGAGGTGTAGGTCAGCTCGAAATGCTCCACATGCGGCGGCGCGGCAAAGAAGGGGCCGACGATGGCGCGCCATTCGGTGAACAGCGGCGACTGGCGAAAGCCCACGGTGTGGTCTTCCAGCGTGTCCCAGAAAATCTGCAACACAAAGCGCTCGGGGGTTTCAATGCAGCGGTTGACCTTGGCCCCTCGAAAGCCCTTGGCCCTTGAGGCCACGGTGTTCAGACCCAGTTCAATGGCTTGTTCAAAGGCAGCTTGCTGGCCAGGCTGGATGCGGATGTCGGCGAGTTCGAGGATCATGGTCTAGTCCAAAAGAAGGCGAATAAAACACCACGATACCCGATTCCTGACCCATCAGGCGTCACGGGCAGGCCATACTTTAGCCCCGTGATCAGCGCACTTTGCCGCTTGCGGTGTTGGCGTCTGAACCGGCCATGAGCCAGGCCAGACTTTGGGCCAATGAGGCGCAAGCGTCCATGGTGAACTGACCCGATTGCATGCACGAGACCACCTCGCCGGGGCTCAGACGCCGGAATTCCTGCACTTCGCCATCGGCGTTGATGGGAGTCTCTCGTTCCAAGAGGTGCAGTGTGTACACCAGCAATTGCTCGTCATGCCAGCCCTGGGGCTCGGGCCTTTGTGTGCGAATCACCCCGGAGCCACGCAAGCGGCCGGGCTCAGGCAAGTGCAAGCTGGCTTCTTCGGCCAGTTCACGCAGAGCCGTTGTTGAAGGGGATTCACCGGCGGTCAAGCCTCCAGCGGCCAAGTTGTCCAAGAGGCCTGGGTCGGTGGGCTTGTGGTCAGAACGGCGACCACACCACAAATCGCCATTTGGCAAAAAGCCATGGATGTGCACTGCATGGCTCATCATGCCTAGGTGCCTGAAGCCAGAGCGCTCAACGCACAAAAATGGCGGCACGTCAAAAGCAGGAGGCCATGCGGGCGTGTCAGGCCACCACGCAAAAAACTCACCGCGCCATCCGGTTAACCGCCCTTGAGCTGCTTGCTGGACCAAAAAAACCTGCAAAGCCTGACTGCGTTGCAAAGCATGGTCTGCACCTGATTGCCAGTGCAAGCGACCCTGAACGATGGTGCAGCCGGGCAACAAGGCCACCATGTCCTGGGCTCGATCGTGCGACACCCAACCGATGTCGATCCCGTCACACGACCAGAGTAAGCCACCTGCGGGCGGTGCGTGTTGGGCCTGCCGTTGGCTGGCCAGCCAAGCTTGTTGCGGCCCGCTCAGGCGGGACCAAAAAGCTTGTTCAGGACACAGGCCTTGGCGCATGGGGCTCAAAGGGCTTTGGTCAAAGCCAGCCAAACAAGCTGCATCACAGTAGTCATGCTGAAAAGTTGCACACCAGGCATCCATTCGCACGTTGCAACGAAGTGAGTGGCTGATGGTTTATTTGGCATGAGCAACATCATACGAAGTGCCTGTGACGCTTTAATGAAGGCGCTGTGTCAGTGCGGCACTGCCACTGCTTTGGCGTGTGCTGCTTTCGAAGCAGAGCCTTTTTTTGCCGATGCTGTGAAGCTGCGCGTGTGGCATGACTTGGACAAAAGAACTGCTTGGTTTGAAGACACACGCCAGGATGCTCTTGACCATTTGATGCAGCTGATGCACCGCGTAGCGCAAGCGCACGTCATTCAAATTTAACAAAAAAGACATGTCTTTGACACGGGTACGGGTGAGCATTCAGAACAGAAAAAAAGGAGCTGAAGCCATGAAAGAGTCATCCAACCCCACCTTTGCACTGTCCCCTGTTCAATTGCCAGGGGGGGCGCTCAACTCGGGCTCAGCTGTCACCGGTCTGGACTTTTTGCCACGGCCTCTACAAAGCTCCTTCGAAGTCAGCTGGGCGCAGCATCTCGACGAAGTTCGCGAAGCGCAGCGCCTGAGGTACCAGGTTTTTGCCAACGAGCTGGGCGCGCGGTTGCCCAAATCATTGCCAGGTCATGACATCGATTTGTTCGACGATTACTGTGAACACCTGCTGGTCAGGGATAACGCCTCAGGCCAGGTCATTGGCACCTACCGGGTGCTCACGCCCGCTCAAGCCAAACGGGCAGGCAGCACCTACAGCGACACCGAGTTTGACCTGACCCATCTGCGCGATCTGCGCAGCCGCATGGTGGAGTTGGGCCGCAGCTGCGTGCACGCAGATTACCGCCATGGCGCAGTCATCATGGCCTTGTGGGGTGCCTTGTTTGAGTTCATGGACCGCAACCGCCTGGACACCATGATCGGTTGCGCCAGTATCCCGATGCTGCACAACGGCCTGGTCACGGGTGATGTCGCAGCCAGCATCTGGCACCAGTTGCGTCAGAAGCATTTGGCTGAGATCCAGTTCCATGTGCGGCCACGTTTGCCGCTGCCTGTGGACGAGTTGGACCAGGGTTTGGCCATCGATCCGCCCGCGCTCATCAGGGGCTATTTGCGCTTGGGCGCCAAGGTGCTGGGTGCGCCCGCTTGGGACCCGGATTTCAACACGGCCGATCTGCCCATGATGATGCGCACGGCCGATTTGCCCATGCGTTACCGCAAAAATTTCTCCATGGGGGCCGCATGACCAAAACCGACGCGATCTTAACGGCGGCTGCGATGTTCAAAACATCTCACGCGTCGTTTGATGGCACTTTGCCCCAAGTCTTTCCTGAATCAGTGCAGGGGTCAGACGATCATGACGATGACATTTTTCCCGCAGGCCGGCAGCGTTTGCGGGCAGTTTTCATTTCGGACCTGCACATTGGCACGCCTGGTTTCCAAGCCGAAGCTTTGCTCGATTTTCTGAAACACCACCCCAGCGATGTGTTGTACTTGGTGG
>NZ_JBILQU010000105.1:0-9201 GCF_044373035.1 Limnohabitans sp.
CCCGCAGGCCGGCAGCGTTTGCGGGCAGTTTTCATTTCGGACCTGCACATTGGCACGCCTGGTTTCCAAGCCGAAGCTTTGCTCGATTTTCTGAAACACCACCCCAGCGATGTGTTGTACTTGGTGGGCGATATCGTGGACGGATGGCAACTGCGCAGGCGCTGGTTTTGGCCCCAAAGTCACAATGATGTGGTGCAAAAATTATTGCGCCGAGCGCGCAAAGGGTGCCGCGTGATTTATGTGCCGGGCAACCACGACGAGTTTGCGCGGCATTTTGTGGGCCATGCATTTGGCGGTGTCGAGGTGCTGCACGACACGTCACACACCACGGCCAAAGGCCTCAAGTTGTGGGTGGTGCACGGGGACCACTTTGATGGCGTGATTCAGTGCGCCAAGTGGCTGGCTTATTTGGGCGATTATTTGTACGAGCTGGCCTTGCGTCTCAACCGTCACCTCAACAGCTTCAGGGCGCGCATCGGCTTGGAGTACTGGTCCTTGTCGGCTTACCTCAAACTGAAGGTCAAAAAAGCGGTGAATTTCATCAGCGACTTTGAGGTGGCTGTGGCTCATGAGGCCAAGCGCCGGGGGTTTGATGGCGTGGTGTGCGGCCATATTCACCACGCCGAAATTCGCGATGTGAACGGCACCCTGTATTGCAACGACGGCGATTGGGTGGAAAGCCGCACCGCCTTGGTGGAGCACGCCGACGGTCGCCTGGAAATCATTCACTGGGCCGGTCAGGCAGTGGTTGTCAACGCCTTGCCCGCTCAGGCGGTGCCCGCTTGAAGCTGGCGCTGTTCAAGTCTTACTTGATGTCGGTCAAAGGCGAGGGGAAATAAGCCTTAGACTGTCACGTTTTTGTCATCAAAATGTCTTATTGGCTTTATAAGATGGTTTGAATTCATCAACGGTATGCCATGGTCAATTCAAATTCACAGATCATTTTTTCCGAGTTGTTACCGGAGTTTTTGCAACGCGATCTGAGCATTTTGGCTTTCAATGAGCGCGTGCTCGATTGGGCGCACCGACCCGAGGTGCCCGTGCTCGAACGCCTGAGGTATTTGTGCATCGTGTCCTCTAACTTGGACGAGTTCTTTGAGGTGCGGGCCGAGCCGCATGTGATGGGCAGTTTGCAGGCGATCACATCCGGGCAGTACACGAACGACAGCTTGAAGGCCATTGCCGACAAAACCAATACCATGGTGGCGCGGCAGTACGCTTTGTACAACGACGATTTGCTGCCTTCATTGCAGCGCCATGGCTACCGTTTGTTGTCACATGGTGAGCGCAATGCCGAGCAACGCCGTTGGGTGCGCAGTTACTTCCAGCGCGAGGTGCAGCCCCTGCTCGTGCCCGTGGGCCTGGATCCGGCGCACCCCTTTCCTCAAGTGGCCAACAAATCGCTCAACTTCATTGTGCAGTTGTCGGGCAAGGACGCTTTTGGGCGGTCCAACGAAATCGCCATCGTCAAGGTACCGCGCGTGTTGCCGAGGGTGATTGCCTTGCCGGACCGGGTGTGTGAGGGCAGCAAGGCTTTTGTACTTTTGTCCAGCGTGATCCGCGCCCATCTGGCCGAATTGTTCCCGGGACGTGAAGTCGGGCAGTTTTCTCAATTCAGGGTCACCCGCCATTCGGACCTGGCGGTGGACGAGGACGAAATCGCCAATTTACGCATGGCCCTGCGCCAAGGCCTGCAGCACCGCCACTATGGTCAGGCAGTTCGCCTGGAGGTCTCGTCCAACTGTGCGCCCCGTTTGGCAGAATTTTTGCACAAGGAATTTCGACTGCCCGAAGCTTCAGTGTTCCGGGTCAATGGCCCGGTGAACCTGGTGCGCCTGATGCAGTTGATTGATTTGGTGCCTGCACCAGACTTGCTGTTTCCGCCGTTCAAAGCCAGCTTTCCGGTCCAATTGCCTCAAAACGGCTCGATTTTTAACCGGCTCAAAGCGGGCGATGTGGTGATTCACCAACCCTTTGAAAGCTTTGACGGCGTGCTGGCCTTTTTGCGCGAAGCCGTGATGGACCCGAATGTGTTGGCCATCAAGCAAACCATTTACCGCGCAGGCAGCGACACCACCTTGATGGATTTGCTGCGCGAGGCGGTACGCCGGGGCAAGGAAGTCACGGCCGTGGTGGAACTCAAGGCCCGTTTCGACGAAGAGGCCAACATCAACTGGGCCGAGCAACTTGAATCGATCGGCGCGCAAGTGGTCTACGGCATCGTGGGCCTGAAAACGCACGCCAAAATGCTGCTGGTCACCCGCCGCGAAGGCCGCGTGCTGCGCCGCTATGGCCATCTGTCGACGGGCAATTACAACCGCCGCACGGCTGCGCTTTACACCGACATCAGTTACCTCACGGCCGACGCCGACATCACCGCCGACATGGACCAGTTGTTTGGGCACTTGGCAAGCCAAAGCCGTTTGCCCAAGATGAAAAGTTTGCTGGTCGCACCGTTTAATTTGCATGCCCAAATGCAGGCCCGCATTGAGGCGGTCGGCGAGGCAGCTGCGCGTGGCGCGACCGGGCGCATTGTCATCAAGATGAATGCCTTGACCGACCAGCCCTTGATGGAAGCTTTGCTGACGGCCGGGCAAAAAGGTGCCAAGATCGATTTGATTGTGCGCGGTGCCTGCATGTTGCCCGCCGGGGTGGCTGGTTTGAGCGACAACATCCGTGTGCGCTCGGTCATCGGCCGTTTTCTGGAGCACTCGCGGGTGTTTTACTTTTGCGCTGACCAGGACGAATCTCTGTACCTGTCGAGCGCTGACTGGATGAGCCGCAACATGACGCGCCGCATTGAGTTGGCATGGCCCGTGACCGACCCGTTGCTGCGCCAGCGCATCATTGATGAATGCCTGATCGCTTACCTGCACGACGGGCGCGACGCCTGGGACTTGGCCTCCGATGGCCAATACCACCGTGTCGGCTTGACCGCACCGGGGCCTGGGGCCCAAGAAGCGCTGATGCAGCGCTATGACGCATCGCCTGTTCAGGAGTGAGGGCCATGGATTTGATCGTGTGGCGGCATGCAGAAGCCCATGAGGCCGAGCCAGGCGAAGACGACATGCAAAGGGCCTTGACGCCCCGTGGGCGCAAACAGGCCGAGCGCATGGCCGCCTGGCTGGACGCCCAGTTGCCACAAGGGACCCGTTTGCTCAGCAGCCCCGCCGTGCGTGCCGAGCAAACGGTGCGTGCCCTGGGCCGCAAATACAAGGTCCGCGACGCCTTGTCGCCTGGCGCCAGTGTGGCGGATGTGCTGGAAACCTCGGGCTGGCCCGAGGCGCGTTACCCGGTCTTGTTGGTAGGTCACCAACCGGCGCTGGGAGGCATGGTGGCGCAATTGCTGGGCATGCCCGAGGCCGCATGCGCCATCCGAAAAGGCGCGGTGTGGTGGCTGCGCCACCGCATCCGCGAGGGCCAAGCTCAAACCGTTTTGATGGCGGTGACTTGTCCTGAGCGCTTGTGAGCTGCGCCTGAGTCAGCGCCTTCAGTCTTTGGCAGGCCGCCCGGTTTTGATGGTGGGCACGTTGGCCATGGCCTTTTTGAAAGCGGTGTCGGCCATGCCTGCCAGGGCCTGCAGGCCGGCGCGGATCAATTCACTTTTTTTGACTTCCACGCCCAAAGTCATGGCGCGTTTTTTCATTTCGGTGATTTGCAGCAACTCGGTCTTGGGCAGTGTGAAACTGTCGCGCACGACTTTGATCTTTTTCTCTTTGGACGCCTTGGCAGGGGCGGCCGTATTTTTATTGTCCGAGGCTTTGGGCTGAGGCGCCTTGGCCGGGCTGGTCTTGGATTTGGCGGGCGCGGCAGGCGGGGTCACCGCTGCCTTGGCCGATTTGACGGGCTTGCGCTGCGGTGCTTTGGCGGCGGTTTTGCGCGGTGCTTTGGCAGGTGTTTTGGAGGCGGGAGCTGCCTTGACAGCAGGTTTGGTGGGAGCTTTGCCAGAAGATGCGGCGCTGCCGGTGCTGGCAGCGTTTGCGCTTGGGGCAGAGGAAATGCTGGCGTCGTTCATGGTGTATCGACTTTCAAAAAAAATAACGGTGCATACAGTTTATACCGTTGTTTTTTATTCGGCAAGACATCTACCCTAAAAAATCCGGGGAATTTAGTCCGCCGATACCTGTAAAACCCAATCTGTCTTTTGCCAGGCGTTTTTCTCTTCGCGCAACAAGTGCGCCGATTGGGGCCAGAGCTCGGCCCAGTCGCTGTCCATTTGCAGGCTGGCGGTGCGCCTGTCCACATCGCACTGGATGTGCAAGCCCGACAAATCCGGATCGCGCCGGGCATGGCACAAAATGACCGCCAAGCGCAGCGCCATGAGTTGCTGCACGAATCGGGTGCTTTGCAGTTCGGCCTCGAGCTTGCGCAGCTTGCCCCGGTGGCCCAGTACCAATTGGCTCAGGCGATGCAGCTCGTCCAGGGTGAAGCCGGGCAGGTCGGTGTTGTCCAGGATGTAGGCGCCATGCTTGTGGTAGTCGCTGTGCGAGATGCGCATGCCGGTTTCGTGCAGCTGGCAGGCCCAGTGCAGTTTTTGCAAATGGCGTTGGCGTTCGTTTTGGGGCTGGTCGGCCCCCGACCCAATCATGGCTTCCAGCAGGCCCTGGGCTGTGCGTGAGACCCGATCGGCCTGCTGGGCATCGGTGCCAAAGCGTTGGGCCAACCAGCTGACCATGGACGAGCGGACATCCTGGGGGCTTTCACGGTCGATCAGGTCGTACAGTGCGCCGTGGCGCAGGGCCCCTTGCGCGGCATCCATCTCATCGATTTGCAGCAAATCAAACACGGCTTGCAACACCGCCAGGCCGCCACCGATGACGGGTTTGCGGTCTTCCTTGACGCCTTCCAGGCGCAAGTTGTCCAGCTTTTGGGCCTTGAGCAAACGCTCTTTGAGCCAAGCCAGGCCCTCGCGTGTGACACGCCCCTCGGGCCAGCCGGCCTGGGTCAAGATATCGGACACCGCGCCCACCGTGCCCGAGGAGCCGTAGCACTTGTCCCAGTGCTGGCGGTTGAAGAGGATGTGGGCCTCGTCGAGCACCGCCAGGGCCGCGATCTCGGCGGCCTTGAAGGCTTGGGCAGTCCACAGACCATCGGGAAAAAACTTCATGGACCAGCCCACGCTGCCCACACGGTAAGACTCCAGCGTACTGGCGGTGACGTGCCGGCCCAAAATCATTTCGGTCGAGCGCCCGCCGATGTCCACCACCAGGCGGCGCTCATCCGATTGCGGCAGCAGGTGCGACACACCCAGGTAAATGAGTCGGGCTTCTTCGCGCCCGGCAATCACCTCGATCGGAAAGCCCAAAATCTGTTTGGCCTTGACCAAAAACACCTCCCGGTTGCGGGCTTCGCGCAGGGTTTGGGTCGCCACAGCCCGGACTTGTTGGGGCTGGAAGCCCGCAATCCGTTCGCCAAAGCGGGCCAGGCATTCCCAACCCCGTGCCATGGCTTCTTCGCTCAGGTTGCGTTCGCTGTCCAAGCCGCTGCCTTGGCGCACGGTTTCCTTGATGTATTCCACGCGCCGCAGCTGGCCCGCATCCATCTGTCCGATTTCAAGGCGAAAACTGTTGGAGCCCAGGTCAATGGCGGCGTACAGGGAATGGGTTTGCATGGCGAGGGGTGGGGCGAGGGCAGACGGGCAAAGTGTGAATTATGTGACCGGATTGTGAAAGCCGGATGACATGGGCGCCTATCTGACGAGGTCAGCGGGCCTGGCGTGCTCGCTCAAGCTTCGGTCTGCACGCCCTTGGACGGTGCCCAGCGGTTGATCAAGGCCACCAGCGTGAGCAGCAGGCCTTGGGGCTTTTGGCCCACGTTCTTCACGGTGCGCCAGTCGATTTGCAACATCATCGGGAAAATCATCACCCAGATGAATACCGCCACCACCAGGTTGACCTGCGCAAATTCAAGGTCAGTCACAGCCTGAAACAGGCCGGGCTCCAGCAGGCCCAGGCCCAACCCGGCCGCAATGCCCAAAGCCACCCAAATCGACAAGAAGCGCTCAAAAATACCCATGGCTGATTGTCAGCTTAAAAAGAGCGGGGTTTTTGAGTCAGCTTTGATGCGGCTTAACCTTGGCCGTTTTTTGTAGGAGCCCACCCCGTGGTCGATCGCTTGCAGGGCGTGTGCCACGCCCATCGCCCACGGGGTGGGCTCCGACAGGGAGTGAAGCCTCTGCGTAGCGATGGGCAGGCTCAGCAGCAGCCTGGTTCGCAAGCCAGATTGAGCACATCACCACAGGGCACACCCTGGCAGCAGTGCGCGGTCAAAAAGTCCATCAGGCTTTGCATGGCGCTCAGGTCGGCGCGGTAGCGCAAAAACCGGCCTTCGCGCTGCACACTGACCAAGGCCGAGTGGTGCAGTTCCTTGAGGTGAAACGACAGTGTGTTGGCGGGAATATCCAGAGTTGCAGACAACTGCCCTGGCTGAATGCCTTCGGGCCCAGCGCCCACGATGGCGCGAAACACCTTGAGGCGTGAACTTTGCGCCAACGCCGCCAAGGCCTTGACGGCCACGTCCTCGTCCATGACGCTGAAAAGAGAAACGGGGTTCATGGTGTGACCTCTTTTTCAGTTGTGTGCGTGAGCAAGCCCATGGGCAAACGCAGTGTGGCCAGCCAGCACAAAAGCAGCATCAGCGCCGAGCCCAAGAGCGCATACATCAACCCGCCCCACTGGTACAAAAGGCCCGACAGCAGCGTGCCCATGAAGCGGCCCAATGCATTGGCCGCGTAATAAAAACCCACATCTTCGGCCGCTTTTTCAGAGCCCGCATAGGCCAGCACCAAGTAGCTGTGCACCGAAGAGTTGATGGCAAAGGCAAAGCCGAACAAACTCAGACCGCCCACCACCCACCACTGCAGCTGCGGCGCTTGCAGGTACATGGCCGCGGCAATGCCCAGCGGTATGAAGGTGAGCACCGCCGACCACCAGCGGGCTGCAGGCACTTCGCGGCTCAGGCCATCGGCGCTGCGGCGTACGATCTGTGGTGCCAAGGCCTGCACCAGGCCGTAACCAATGGTCCACGCCGCCAAAAAGCCGCCCACCATGGTGAAGGTCCAGCCCACCGAGTACAAAAACACCGGCACGCCCACCACAAACCACACGTCACGCGCACCAAACAAGGCCACACGGGCAGCCGCCAGGGCGTTGATGCCTGGGTTTTTGGCGAACAACTCTTTGGCCGAGCTCGAAGGCTTGCTCTTGCCCATCATGGGCGGCAGGCTGCTCACCACGCCGATCAGCACCAAAGCCAAGAGGCCCGCCATGGCCCACAGCGAGCCCTGAAAACCCAGCGTCTCTAAAAGCAAACCACCCAAGAAAAATCCAAAGCCCTTCATGGCGTTCTTGCTGCCGGTGAACCAGGCCACCCACTTGAACAATTGGCCGTTGCCTGTGTCCTTGGCTTGCGCTTGCGTGATCTTGATCGCCGATTTGCTGGCGGTTTTGGTCAGGTCTTTGGCCACGCCGCACACCCCTTGCGCCAGCACCACCCAGGCCACCGACATGGCGGCTGTCCACTCGGGTTGCAGGGCCGAGAGCAGACCAAAGCCGATGATCTGCGTGACCAAGCCCACCGTGAGCATGCGTGCAATGCCAAAGCGCGTGGCCAGCCAGCCGCCGATCAGGTTGGCCAGCACGCCCGCGCCTTCGTACAGCAAGAACAAAAAGGCCAGCGTGAACGGCGAGTAACCCAACTTGTAAAAGTGCAGCAACACCAACATGCGCAAAGCGCCGTCGGTCAGGGTGAAGCCCCAATAGGCGGCGGTCACGATGCCGTAATTGCGTTCAGCGGCGTTCATCTCAGATGCCGACGTCGTGCATGTGGCAAGCCAAGTCCACCATGCGGCAAGCGTAGCCCATCTCGTTGTCGTACCAAGCATAAATTTTGAGCAGCGTGCCGTCGGTGACCAAGGTGGACAGCGCGTCCACAATGGCGCTGCGTGTGTCACGGGCGTAATCCACGCTCACCAAAGGGCGCTCCTCGTAACCCAAAATGCCGGCCAGTGGGCCTTGGGCCGCAGCGGCAAACAAGGCGTTGACTTCTTCGGCGCTGGTTTCGCGCTTCATCTCAAACACGCAATCGGTCAGCGACGCATTGAGCACCGGCGCGCGTACCGCGTGGCCGTTGAGCTTGCCCTTGAGTTCGGGATAAATCAGGGCAATCGCTGTGGCGCTGCCGGTGGTGGTGGGAGCCAGGCTCACCATGGCGCTGCGGGCGCGGCGCAGGTCTTTGTGTGGCGCGTCCACCACCAAGTTGGTGTTGGTCGGGTCGTGGATGGTGGTGATCTGGCCGTGCTTGATGCCAATGGCTTCGTGCACGACTTTGACCACCGGGGCCAGGCAGTTGGTGGTGCACGATGCCGCCGTGACGATGCGGTCTTTGGCGGGGTTGTACAACGTGTGGTTGATGCCCACCACAATGTTCAGCACATCGCCCACCTTGATGGGCGCGGCCACGATCACGCGCTTGGCGCCCCGGTCCAAGTGGCCTTGAATCGTTGCAGGCGTCAAAAACTTGCCTGTGCATTCGAGCACCAGGTCCACACCCATGTCACCCCACGGGATGTCAGCCGGGTTGGCGAGCGATGAAAAGCCGAGGGTCCGTTCACCGATGCGGATCAGGCTGTCGCCCTCGGCTTCGATGCGCTCGCGCCATTTGCCTTGCACGCTGTCAAACGCCAGCAAATGCGCGGTGGCCGCAGCGCCGCCTTTGAGCTCGTTCAGGTGCACCACCTCCAGGCGGTTGCCTGCGCGGGGGTCGTCCGACTGGCGCTCTGCCGCACCCATGGCCGCACGCAGGGCCAAACGGCCGATGCGGCCCATACCGTTGATACCGACTTTCATGCTGGATCCTTCGATGATTCTGGAAATGTCAATGTCATGACTTTGCCACTTCTGCGTGACAAAACCATGACAAGTCTGCAACCCAGCCCCATCGTGGGCGTGATGCCCTCGCAGAAATGGGTTTTTTGACATCAAGAAGTCACACAAAGCCCTTTCAATCGTTGAATTTTTAAGGAGTTTTCATGTCGCATCACGATCACGATCCCGTCTTCAACACCTCCAACAATCCCCATTTCCAAGACGTATTGGCCCAATCGCTGCAAAACCCTGCACGCCGTGGTTTGTTGCGCGGTGGTCTGGGCTTGGCCGGTTTGGCCATGCTGCCCGGTTGCGCCAGCATGGTGTCGGGCATGGC
>NZ_JBILQU010000115.1:0-8404 GCF_044373035.1 Limnohabitans sp.
CTGCCCGCCAGCCCCGAGGACTATGACGGTTACGTCATCACCGGCAGCCCGGCTTCGGTCAACGACGAGAGTCTGCCCTGGGTGGGGCAATTACTGGCTTTCATTGGGGCCGTTCATGCGACACGGCAGCCCCTGATCGGCTTGTGTTTTGGCCACCAAGCGGTGGCCCGGGCGCTGGGCGGGCAGGTGGCGCGCAACGCGGCTGGCTGGGGCCTTGGCACTGCGCCCACGCACTGGCATGCAACGCGGCCCTGGATGTCACCGCTCAAGACCACCACCACCTTGATGGCCGCGCACAACGAGCAGGTCACCCGCATGCCCGAAGGCGCAGTGTGTTTGGGCGGCAGTGACTTTTGTCCCATCGGCTCGATGCAGATCGGCCAGCACATCTGGACCACCCAGTTCCACCCCGAGATGCCACTGGTGTTCATGCAGGCTTTGCTGGGCTACCTGGCCGACAAGCTCGATGCCGACACCATGGCCCGTGCCCACGCCAGTCTGGCCAACGCCGCCGATGTGCCGCTGTTTGGGCAATGGATGGTGCAGTTTTTTGATGATTGTTTTGAAAGAGCGCAATGACGGTTTGGAACCCCACCGACGATGGCCACGCCGACCTGTCGGACCACGACAGCTATGTGAACGGCACACCGCACAACACCTTCAAGCGCCTGCGCGACGAAGACCCGATGGCCTGGTGCAACTGGGCCGATGGCAAGGGCTTTTGGTCGGTCACGCGGCATGCCGATATTTTGGAGCTCAACCGCAACCACCAGCGCTTGTCTTCGGCCCAGGGCATCCGCCTGGAAGACCAGTCGCACGAGGAGTACATGGCGCGGCGGACCTTTCAGGAGACCGACCCGCCCGAGCACACCCGCACCCGCATGTTGGTGGCCAAGGCCTTTTCCAAGCCCATGATGGCGTTGTACGAAGAGCAGATTCGCGAGCTGTGTGTGGGCATCCTTGACCAAGCCCTGGCGCTGGGCGAGTTTGACGCCACGCACCAGATTGCCCGCCAGCTGCCCATGCGCATGCTCGGGCGCATTGCGGGCCTGCCCGAAGAAGACCTGGATTGGTTGGTGGACAAGGGCGACGCGCTCATGGCCAACACCGACAGTGATTTCACCAGCCATGTGGTCGACAAAATGGACACCGAGGCCTACCGCTTCATGCCTTTTCGCTCGCCCGCCGGGGCTGACCTGTTCGACTACGCGGCCCAGATGATGGAGCGCAAGCGCGCAGCGGGCGACACCAGCGGCGTGCTGCACCTGATCACCCAGCCCGACGCGCAGGGCAATGTGATCAGCGACACCGAATTTCGCAACTTTTTTTGCTTGCTGGTGGCCGCGGGCAACGACACCACGCGCTATTCGATCGCTGCCGCTTTGCACGCGCTGGCCAACCAGCCCGGCCTGATGGCGCAGCTCAAGGCGGTGCAAGGCGAAGCCGCCTGGGAGGGTGTGTCTGACGAGTTCATCCGCTGGGCCTCACCCGCCACGCACTTTCGCCGCACCGCGACCGAAGACTTTGAATACCACGGCAAACAGGTCAAGGCGGGCGACAAGGTGCTGCTTTGGTTCATCTCTGGCAATCGCGACGAGCGGGCCTTTGACCGACCATTCACCGTCGACCTGAGCCGGGGCGTGAACCGCCATCTGGCGTTTGGGCAGGGCGGGGCGCATGCCTGCTTGGGCATGTGGCTGGCCCGGCTGGAGTTGCGCGTCTTGATGCAAGAGCTGATCAAGCGGGTCGACCGCATCGAGCAAACGGGTGAACACGCCTTTTTGCGATCCAACTTTGTCTCCGGTATCAAACGCTTACCCGTGCGCATGCACCTAATCTGAAAGGAAACACCATGTCATATGTTCAAGAACGCCTGCGGGTGCTGTATTGCGACCACCTGGCCATTGCGCGGGGCAAATACGTCACGCTCAAGCCTGGTCAGGGCGGCGGTGCCCGTTTTTGCCGGGGCACTTTTGGCGTTACTTACGAAAAAGAGCTGATCCCGGCCCCGGGTGCGATGGTCATGGAAGGCCTGCCCGACATGGAGGCCGTCTACACCCCCGAGGACATCCGCCCCGGCTGGCAGCCCTTCACCCAAGTGGCGATTGGCGACCTGAAGGCCAACGACGGCACGCCGCTGCCCATGTGCGGGCGCAGCGCCTTGAAACGCGCCGTGGCCGACTGGCAGGCCATGGGCTATGAACCGATGGTGGGCATCGAGCTCGAAGCCTTTGCCTTCCAGATCGAGCCCGATGGTTCGCTCAAGCCCTATGACACACCTGCGGCCCATGTGTATTCCACAGGCCCCTTTTCCGACCCCAGGGGCTTCACCGATGCCCTGTGGGAGAAAGCCACGGCAGCGGGCTTTCGCATCGACAGCATGAACACCGAATACGATGCGCCCCAGTTCGAGTTCACGCTCACCTACGACCGCGCCGTCAAGGCGGTGGACGACATCTTCTTGTTCCGCCTGCTGGCGCGTGAAGTCGCTTTCCAGCACGGCATCGTGCTGACCTTCATGCCCAAACCCATCCTCACGGTGGGTGGCAGCGGCGTGCACATCAACTTCAGCCTGCGTGATGGCCAAGGCCATAACGCGATTTCGGGCGGACACGACGCCAGCCAATTCAACGCCCTCACACTGGGCTGCACCGCCGGACTGATGCACCACCACCAGGCGCTGGCCGGTTTGCTGGCCCCCAGCACCAATTCCTACCAACGTCTGCAGCCGGCCAGCCTCTCGGGCTTTTGGCAAAACTGGGCGGTCGACCACCGGGGTGTGACGGTGCGCCTGTCGGCCGAAACCGGACCTGGCGCGCGCATTGAGCACCGCATGGGCGACGCTGCGGCCAACCCCTATACCCACACGGCTGCAGTGTTGCAAGCGGCGCGCCTGGGTGTGGCCCATGCTTACCCACTGCAACCCATCGAAACGGGTGATTGCCTCGAAAACAAAGACGCCACCCAGAGCGTGGCAGAAAACCTGGCCGGTGCCCTGGATGCGCTGGAAGCCGACACGGCCCTCAACCGGGCGCTGGGCGAAGGCTTGGTGGCCAACCATGTGGGCATCAAACGCCACGAGATCGAACGCACCGCAGGCCTGGAAGGCAACGCGCTGCGCGACCATTACATCCGATTCATCTGATCTGAAAGAACCCAACCCATGCCCCAAGTGCACTGGATCATGAGCAACGGCGATCGCGTGAGCGACGACGTGAACGACGGCACCAACCTGATGGACGCCGCACAGATGAACGGCATCCCCGGCGTGGCGGGCGAATGCGGCGGCTGCCTGTCATGCGCCACCTGCCACGTTTATGTGGATGAAGCCTGGCTGGCCGCCTGCCCGCCCATGGCCGACGTGGAAAACGCCATGCTCGACATCGTCATAGCGCCCCGCCAAAGCGGCAGCCGACTGAGCTGCCAGCTGATCGCGTCGAGTGCGCTGGACGGTATCGTGTTGCATGTGCCGGATTGAAGCTTGATGGACCATTGATGCCTTGAACGGTTGGAGAAAAATTGAAACAAGAACACATTGACGCGTTGCGTCACCAAACCGTTCCTGATCAGGGCTTGTTGATCGACGGCCAGTGGGCTGCTGCGGCATCGGGGCAGACGATGCCGGTGGTCTCGCCCATCGACGGGCAGACCTTGTGCAACATTGCTGCCGCTGGGGCTCAGGATGTCGACTGCGCCGTGCAGGCGGCGCGCCGCACGTTTGAGCAAGGCGTGTGGTCGCGCATGGCGCCAGCCGAGCGTAAGAAAATTTTGCACCGCATTGCCGACCGCATTGAGGCGCACCACGCCGAGCTGGCGGTGCTGGGTGTGCGCGACAACGGCACCGAAATTGCTATGGCCTGGAAGGCCGAGCCGGGCAGCGCGGCGGGCACCTTCCGCTACTACGCCGAGTGTGTGGACAAGATCAACGGCGAGATCGCGCCCACGCCTGAGGGCACCTTGGGTCTGATCCACAAGGAAGCGGTCGGCGTGGTTGCGGCCATCGTGCCGTGGAACTTTCCACTCATGATCGGTGCCTGGAAGATCGCACCCGCGCTGGCCGCAGGCAACTCGGTGGTGCTCAAACCTTCCGAAGATGCGTCGCTCTCTTTGCTGCGCTTGGCGCAGCTGTGTCTGGACGCTGGCTTGCCCCCGGGCGTGCTCAACGTGGTCACCGGCACAGGCGCAGAGGCGGGCGAGGCGCTGGCGCGGCACATGGATGTGGACATCCTGACTTTCACGGGCTCCGGCCCAGTGGGGCGCTTGCTGCTCAAAGCTTCGGCAGAGTCCAACCTCAAGCGGGTGTATTTGGAGCTGGGCGGCAAGTCCCCCAACATTGTTTTTGACGATGCAGTCGATCTGGCGCAGGCCGCCAAGGTGTCGGCCATGGGCATCTTCCGCAACAGTGGGCAGGTGTGTGTGGCGGGCTCGCGCCTTTTGGTGCAGCGCTCGGTGCACGACGAGTTTGTGGAACGCCTGCAAAACATCGCCGCCAGTTTGCGCGTGGGGGACCCGCTGGATGTGACGACCGACGTCGGCGCGGTCAGCAGCGCCCGCCAGTTGGCCCGCAACCAGAGCATGCTGGCGCGTGCGCTGGCGCAGGGCGCGCGTCTGCGCACCGGCGGTCAGGTGATCGCGCCCGTGCCCGGTGGCCAATACATGAGCCCCGCCGTGCTCGATGGCGTTCAGCCCGAGATGGAGATTGCCCGTCAGGAAGTCTTTGGCCCGGTGCTGGCCGTCATGCCTTTTGACGATGAGGCCCATGCTGTGCGCTTGGCCAACGGCACCGAATATGGCTTGGCGGCAGGGGTGTGGACCGGCAGCCTCTCGCGCGCCCACCGCATGGTGCGCGCCATCAAGGCCGGGTTGGTGCATGTCAACACCTATGGCGGCCCGGACATCACCGTGCCGCTGGGCGGCGTGCGGCAGTCGGGCAATGGGCACGACAAATCGATGCACGCGCTGGACAAATACCTGGACCTCAAAACCGCTTGGATACAGCTTTAAAAATCACACAAGGAAAACGATGAACACCGACCAACTCAAGGCCGACAACGCCCAATACCTGTGGCACCCCATGGCCCACCCGGGGGCGATGAAAAAATCCACACCCGACATCATTGCCAAAGGCGAGGGCTGTTGGATCTGGGACGTGGACGGCCACAAGATGCTGGACGGCGTGGGGGGCCTGTGGGCCTGTAACCTGGGCCACAGCAACAAGCCGGTGCGCGACGCCATCGTGGCGCAGATGGACGAGCTGCCGTTTTACAACGTGTTTCGCGGCACCACCCATGTGCGGGCGATCGAGTTGTCCAAACGCTTGGTTGAATTGATGCAGCCCGAGGGGGTGGCCACGGTGATGTTTTCTACCGGCGGCTCGGACGCGGTCGAGGGCGCGCTCAAAGTGGCGCGTCAGTACTGGAAGCTCAAGGGCCAGGCCGACCGCTTCAAGTTCATCAGCCTGCGCCAGGGCTACCACGGCGTGCACTTTGGCGGCATGAGCGTGAACGGCAACACCAATTTCCGCCGCGCTTACGAGCCACTGCTGCCTGGATGCTTCCACGTCGACACGCCCTGGCTTTATCACAACCCCTATACCGATGACCCGATCCGTTTGGGCGAAATTTGTGCCGAAATGCTCGAGCGCGAAATCGTGTTCCAGGGGCCGGATACGGTGGCGGCCTTCATTGCGGAGCCGGTACAGGGCGCAGGTGGCGTGATCGTGCCGCCGCCCAACTACTGGCCGCTGGTGCGCCAGATTTGTGACAAGTACGGTGTCCTCTTGATCGCCGACGAAGTGGTGACCGGCTTTGGCCGCAGTGGTGAAATGTTTGGCACGCGCCTGTGGGGTGTGAATGCCGACATGTGGTGCCTGGCCAAGGGCATTTCCTCGGGTTACATCCCGCTGGGGGCCACCGCCATCAACCACCGCATCGCAGACGTGTTTGACGCCGACACCACGGGTACCGCTTCGGTCTCGCATGGCTACACCTACAGTGCCCACCCGATCGCGGCTGCGGCGGCGCTGGCCACGCTCGACCAGATCGAAGCGCTGGACATTCCGGGCAATGCTGCGCGCTTGGGCGCGCACCTGCAGACGCGCTTGCGCAAGCTGGTGGACACCTGCAGCTTTGTGGGTGATGTGCGTGGCGTGGGCCTGATGTTGGGCATCGAGATGGTGAGCGACAAAGCCAAACGCACTCCCATGCCCCGCACCAGCGACATTCCGGCGCGGGTGGCCAAAGCCGCCTACAAGGCGGGCCTGATGGTGCGCATTTCGGGGCCGAACTTGATTTTGTCGCCGCCGCTGGTCATCACTTTTGAGGAAGTCGACTTCATGTGCGACGTGCTCGAAGCCGCATTTGCTGCTGTGCAGGAGGGCCGCGCATGAAGAGCCCCGTCATCCTGATCGTCGGCACGGTGGACACCAAGAGCGACGAGATCGGCTTCATGCGCGAGCAGGTGCAGGCCGCTGGCGGGCAGGCGCTGATCATGGACGTGGGCGTGCTGGCCAAAGGGCAGGTGGTCCCGGACATCGCCAACACGCAGGTCGCGCAGGCGGCAGGCGTGACGCTGCAGCAAGTCATGGACAGCGGCGACGAAAACAGCGCCATGGCCCTGATGGCCCAAGGCGCATCGGCCTTGGCAGTTCAACTGCAGCGCGAGGGCCGCATGGACGGCCTGCTGGTGCTGGGCGGCACCATGGGCACCGACCTCGCGCTGGACGTGGCCAGCAGCTTGCCGCTGGGCGTGCCCAAGGTGGTGCTTTCTACAGTGGCGTTTTCGCCCTTGTTGCCGCCTGAGCGCATGCCGCCCGATTTGATGATGGTGCTGTGGGCCGGGGGCTTGTATGGCCTCAACAGCCTGTGCCAGTCGGCATTGGCGCAAGCCGCTGGTGCGGTGGTGGGGGCTTGCCTTGTGGCGCGAGCGCCGCGTTTTACGCGGCCCGTGGTGGGCATGACCTCGCTGGGGTCGAGCTGCCTGAAGTACATGGTTCAACTCAAGCCCGAGCTGGACAAGCGGGGGTTTGACCTGGCGGTGTTCCACACCACAGGCATGGGGGGCAGGGCGTTTGAATCGCTGGCCGCGCAAGGCCAGTTCGCCTGCGTGATGGACTTCAGTCTGCAGGAAATGGTCAACCAGATGGGCGGCTCAGTGGTCAGTGCTGGCCCGGACCGCCTGATGGGGGCGGGTCGCCAGGGTGTGCCGATGATTGTGGCCCCCGGAGCCACCGATCTGGTGGACTACCCGGCTTGGGGGCAGATGCCCGCGCGCTTTGCAGGGCGTCCCTCACACGACCACAACCGATTGATCGCCTCGGTGGGCGTTGACGCCGAGATGCGCCGTGAATTTGCCCGCGAATTGGCCCATCGCGTGCGTCAGGCCCAAGGCCCGGTGCACCTGGTGCTGCCCCTGCAAGGCATTCAAGAGTGGGACCGGGCCGGTGCACCACTGCACGATCCAGAAGGTCTGGCGGCGATGATGGACGAAATGGCGCAATGCGATTGGGGCTTGGCACAGGTCTCGCGCATCGACGCCCACATCAACGATGCGGCGTTTGTGCAGCAGGTGCTGGTGGTGTTTGACGATTGGCTGGCGCGAGGTTTGGTGTTGCCCGCTGTGGGCAAGAAAGCGGCCCATGTCTGATGCCGTGAAACCCGAAGACAAGGCCTTGATTTTGGACTTTGGTGGCGTCATCAGCCGCACATTGTTTGAAACCCATGCCTTGAGCGAAACCGCTTTGGGCCTGGCTGCCGGCACGCTCGCCTGGCAAGGCCCGTTTGCGCCTGAAACTGATGCGTTGTGGCAAGCCATGCAGGCCGATCAGATCAGTGAACGCGATTACTGGATGCAGCGCACCCGCGAGGTCGGGCGTTTGCTGGGTGAAGACTGGACCGAGATGCAAACCTTTGTGCAGCGTGCGCGAGGGGCTGATGTGCAGGCTGTGATCCGGCCTGAGGCGGTGGCGGCCATCCAGCAGGCCAAGGCGCTGGGCTACAAGCTGGGCATTTTGTCGAACGAACTTGATCTTTTTTATGGCGCGGATTTTCGCGAGCGTTTGCCCTTGCTCCAGCAGTTTGATGTGATCGTGGACGCCACCTACACCCAGATCCTCAAACCCGATCCGCGCGCTTACCTGGCTTGTTTGCAGGCCTTGGGGGTGCGGGCCGAGCATGCGGTGTTTGTGGACGACCAGCGGCGCAACGTGGCGGGTGCGCAGCGTTGCGGCCTGCCGGTGGTGCATCTGGATGTTTGCCAACCCGGTGGTGGCTTTGCCAAAGCCATGCAGATGCTGGCGGCGCTCTGATGCCGTGTCAAAGGGGGGCTGTGGGGGGCTGTGACACCCGGCACAGGGCTGAGTTTGCAAAAACTTTATGATGCTGTCTCTGAACAAAACCAGGAGACA
>NZ_JBILQU010000016.1:0-39063 GCF_044373035.1 Limnohabitans sp.
GCATCGGGCGTGATCGGCACCTCCAGCGTGCTCAGCGCCCCCGCAGATGGCTACACCTTTGCGGTGGTGTTCGACACCCATGGCGTCAACCAAAGCCTGATGCCCAACATGCCTTATGACAGCAAAAGGGACCTGACCCCTCTGATTTTGGTGGGCACTTCGGCCATGATGCTGACCACGCACGCCAACACCGAATACAAAACATTCGCCGATGTGGTGGCCGCAGCCAAGGCCAAGAAGAACGTCTCTTATGGCTCCATTGGCAATGGCAGTCTGGCGCATTTGGCCATGTCTTTGCTGGGCAAAAGTGGCGGCATGGAATTCAACCATGTCCCTTTCAAAGGCGGTGGCCCCTTGATGAACGATGCCATTGCAGGGCACATCCCCCTGTCGATGGCCACCGTCTTTTTGAACAAACCCCACATCGACAGCAAGCGTTTGAGGCCTCTGGCCGTGACATCGGCCAAACGTATCGCCGATTTTCCTGACGTCCCCACCATTGCCGAAGCGGGCTTTGCAGGCTTCGAAGCCCCCGCTTGGTGGGCGCTGTTGGCCTCGTCCAAAACGCCCCCGGACATCATCAAACGCATGAACGAAGAGCTGAACAAGGCGCTGGCCAACCCGGATGTCTCCAAGCGCTTGGTGGCTCAGGGCATTGAAATTTCAGGCGGCAGTGTTGAAAAAGCCAAGACCTTCATTGACGGTCAAATCGACACTTGGGCCAAAGTGGTGCGCGACAACGGCATCAAACCCGACTGAGTTCAAGCCGCCGCATCCGGCAGCGGCGCGTCGACCACCAAATCTGCGTTGAGGGCGCGCACCCGGTGGTCGACGTAATACCCCCCAAACTCGGTGTACCTGAGCAGCACGCGCTGGCAGCGGTTGCAAGCAAAAACATCGCAGCGGTTGTAGGGAAAAAATGAGGGCGCAATGGGCGCAAGCGGGCTCTCGTAACGGGTGCCCTGGGGATGAAATTCTTCAAACGTCGGCTCACTGCCCTGCACAGGGTCAGCATCGCCCTGCGCTGCGCGCAAGCTGCCCACGGGCGTCGTGTGCGGCGCTGGCCAACGGTCTTCCGTCATGCTCTCCCAGCCGGCACAGGGCCCCAAGGCGCATTGGCATTTTTGGGGTGAAGCCGCCTTGGCCAAAGCTTTCAAGCCTGGGGCATCGAGGCGGGGTGGTTTCGTTGTCATGTCACGGTTGCCTCAAGGGTGATCGCTGCGGCTGACAAGTGATGTCGCACAGGCGCACAAAGAAAAATTCTCCGGTGGATAGAATTTTAACGATGCACTTCTACGAACCCCACCTGGGCCACGGCCTCAAGCACGATCCGTTCAACGCCATCGTGGGTCCCCGCCCGATTGGCTGGGTGTCCAGCCGCAGCAACAGCGGCGTACTCAATTTGGCCCCCTACAGCTTCTTCAATGCCTTCAACTATGTGCCGCCGCTGATTGGTTTTTCCAGCATCGGGCGCAAGGACTCGCTGAACAACATCGAGGCCAACGGCGAATTTGTCTGGAACCTGGTCACGCGCCCCCTGGCCGAAGCCATGAACCAGACCTGCGAGGGCGTGCCCCCTGATGTGGACGAATTTGCACTGGCCGGTCTGACCCCTGCCCCCTCGCGCCTGCTGAGCGTGCCCCGGGTGTTGGAGAGCCCCGTCAGCTTTGAATGCCGCTGCACCCAGATTTTGCAAATGCAAAATTTGCAAGGTGACAAGGTGGACACCTGGATGGTCTTTGGTCAAGTGATGGGCGTGCACATCGACGAGCGCCTGATCCCCAACGGCATTTACGACACCGCCAACGCCGGGCATGTGCTGCGCGGGGGTGGTGCAGCCGATTACTTTTCCATCGGCCCGGAACAACTCTTCAAGATGTACCGGCCCGAAAGCGGCGCACGCGACTTGCCCAAGTGACACGGGCATTGGGTTTTCCCTAGCCCAAGCGGGGCACGCTGGGCCGCATGATTTGGGCTGACAAGTTCAACACCAGCCCTTCATGACCACAGCTTCTTCTGCATCCGCCGCCCAGCCCCCCATCTGCAGCACCATGATGCAGATGCCCCTGTCGCTGAACCACCTGCTGGACAGGGCAGGCACTTTGTTTGCCAGCAACGAGATCGTCTCGCGCCTGCCCGACAAGTCGCTGCGCAGGCACAGTTACGGCGCGTTTTACCAACGCACGCGCCAACTGGCGCAGGCCCTGCAAAACCTGGGGCTGCAAAAAGGCGAGCGCGTGGCCACGTTGTGCTGGAACCACCACGCGCACCTGGAGTGCTATTTCGGCATCCCGGCTGCGGGCGGCGTCATGCACACGCTCAACCTGCGCCTGTCGCCCGAAGAGATCGCCTGGATTGCCAACGACGCACAAGACAAAGTACTGATCATCGACGATGTGTTGCTGCCGTTGTACCAGCAGTTTGCGCACCTGTACCACTTCGAACGCGTGATCGTGTTCCCCTTCTCCGGTGCCGCCGTGCCCGCGCCCTTCACCGACTACGAGCAGCTGCTGGCCAGCACCGACACACAGGGCTTTCAATACGCCCCGCATGCCGAAGACGATGCGGTGTCCATGTGCTACACCTCGGGCACCACGGGCCGCCCCAAAGGTGTGGTGTACTCGCACCGCTCCACCATCTTGCACACCCTGGTGGGTTGCTTGGGCGACTTTTGGGGCCTCAAAGGCAGCGACGTGATCTTGCCCGTCACCCCCATGTTCCACGCCAACAGCTGGGGCATCCCCTACGGCGCGGTGATGATGGGCGTCAAGCTCGTCTTCCCCGGGCCGCACCTGCACCCAGAAGACCTGCTGGACCTGATGACGACCGAGCCTCCCACCTTGTCGCTGGGCGTGCCCACCATCTGGATGGGTTTGATCCAGGCTTTCGAAGCTGCACAAATCACCCAGCCTGGCCGCTGGAAGCTGCCCGCCGGCATGCGCTCGCTGGTGGGTGGCGCGGCTGTGCCCGAGGCGCTGATCCGCGCCTTTGACCGGCACGGCATCTGGATTTTGCAAGGCTGGGGCATGACCGAAACCTCGCCTTTGTGCACCGTGTCTTACCCCAAGTCGGAGCTGAAAGACGCTTCGCCAGACGAGCGCTACCGCCGCGCCGCCATGGCGGGCGTGCCCGTGCCGCTGACCGAGCTGCGCATCCGGGGCGAAGACGGACTCGATGCCCCTTGGGACGGCCAGCATGTGGGCGAAATCCAGGTGCGCGGCCCCTTCATCACCGGCAGCTACCACCAAGTGCCGGTGAGCGAGGACAAGTTCAGCGCTGACGGCTGGCTGCGCACCGGCGATGTGGCCAGCGTGGACGCCCTGGGTTTTGTGCGCATCACCGACCGCACCAAAGACCTGATCAAGTCCGGTGGCGAGTGGATCAGCTCGGTCGATCTGGAAAACGCCCTCATGGCCCACCCCGACGTGGCCGAAGCGGCCGTGATCGCCATCCCCGACCCCAAGTGGAGCGAACGCCCCTTGGCCTGCATCGTGCTCAAACCCGGCAAACAGCCACGGCCCGAAGATTTTGCCTCGCACTTGCTGCAGCACGGCTTTGCCAAATGGCAGGTGCCCGATCGCTACGAATTCATCGACGCCGTGCCCCGCACCTCCACGGGCAAGTTTTACAAACTCAAATTGCGCGAGCGCTTTCCCGCCTGAGGCGACTGACCACCGTCTGAACAGCTCTGTCCCCAGTAGGCTCTGTGGGCATGGGGTTAAAAGGCACGGCCCACAATAGGCTTTCTCTGTTTGAGCGCCGCTTTTTTCAAGGGGATGACCATGCGCCACCCATTTGCCACGGCTTTGTTGGCCAGCCTGTTGTCTTGCAGCCTGGCTTGGGCGCAAGACACGGCCAAAGCTTTGCCCCCCGAGCCGCTGCAGCGGGTGCTGCAATCGGTGGTGACGGTGCAAAGTCGCAGCGACGCACAAGCCAGCACCAGCCGCACCCTGGGCCAGCGCCGCGAAGGCACGGGCGTGGTGATTGGCCCTGACCTGGTGCTGACCATTGGCTACCTGCTGCTCGAAGCCGAAAGCGTGGACCTGGTCGACCACCAAGGCCGCCGAATTCCAGGCCAAGTGCGGGCCGTAGACAACCTCAGTGGCCTGGGGCTGATCCGCACCCTGATCCCCTTGCGCCTGGATGCCGTGCCACTGGGCGACTCGGACACCCTGCCCACACCCGGCAAACTCTGGACGCTGGGTCAAAGCGAGTCCGCGCCCACGGCGCTCGATCTGGTCTCCAGAAAGGTCTTCGCAGGCAGTTGGGAATACCTGCTGGAATCCCCCCTGATGACGCTGCCCGCGGTGAACAACTGGAGTGGCGCGGGCTTGTTCGACGACCAAGGCCGCTTGGTCGGCATCGGCTCCTTGCTGGTGCAAGACGTGTTTGGCGACCAAGTGCCGCTGCCGGGCAATTTGTTTGTGCCTGTGAACCTGCTCAAAGAACCCCTGCCCGACTTGATTCGCAGTGGCAAACGCACTGGCCCGGCCACGCCCTGGCTGGGCATCACCAGCCAGCGTCTGCCCAGCGGTGGCCTGGCCGTATTGCGTGTGTCGCCGGGCAGCCCCGCAGCGCAGGCAGGCATCAATGTGGGCGACACCTTGCTGGCCCTGCAAGGCCAAACGCTGCAAGACCTGCCCGACTTTTACCGCCGAGTGCGGGCCCTGGGGCCTGCCGGCAGCCGTTTGACACTCACTGTGCGCAGCGAGGGCCAAAGCCGCGAGATCGAGCTGCTCAGCACCGACCGCGCTACGGCACTGAGAAGGCCCAGCGGGATTTGACATCGCCCACAGGGGTGGGCTCCCACAACGGCAGGCTCACAGCGCATTTTTGTAGGAGCCCACCCCGTGGGCGATGGGTATGGAACATGCCTTCAAGAAGAAAATTTGGGCGGGCGCTTTTCGATGAAGGCGTTCACCGCCTCGTGGTGGTCGGTGGTCATGTGGGCGATAGCCTGGTAACTTGCAGACAACTCCAGCAAGGATTCCAGTGAACTGCGCTCGCCCTCTCTCAGCAAACGCTTGGTCATGCGCAGCACCGCGCCCGGGTTGGCTGCGATCTTGCGGGCCAGCGCCAGTGCTTCGGGCAGCAACTGTTCAGGGGCCACCACACGCGAGACCAATCCACAATCGAGCGCCTGTTGGGCCGTCAGGGCCTCGCCCGTGAAGGCCATCTCAGCCGCTTTGGACGCACCCACCGCGCGCGGCAAAAGCCAAGCCCCACCGTCGCCCGGCACGATGCCCACTTTCACAAAACTCTCGGCAAAGGTGGCCTTGTCCGAGGCGATGCGGATGTCGCACATGCAGGTCAAGTCCAGCCCCGCGCCAATGGCCGGGCCATTGATGGCCGCGATCACGGGCACGTCCAGGTTGTAAAGCGCCTTGGGCAGGCGCTGGATGCCGTTGCGGTATTCCTCGCGGATGACGTCGGGCATGAGTTGCTGCGTCTGGTAGCGCAGCATGTCCTTGACGTTGCCCCCGGAACTGAAGACCGGGCCTTCGGCCGTCAGGATCACCGCACGAATACTGGTGTCCTTGGCGATGTCGGCACAAGCCTGCACAAACTCCTCGACCGCCGTGTTGCCGGTCAGGGCGTTGCGGGTCTCGAGCTGGCTCATGGTGAGGATGGCGATGCTGCCCTCACGGGTGATTTTGAGAAATGAACTCATGGAAATTCCTTAAATAACAGGTCAGACAACAACGTCGGTGAGTGTGCGCATCAGGTCCAGGCTGAGCGGCTCTGGGCTGTCCAAAAGGGCTTGGCCCAACACATCGTGCCAGTAAGACTCTGACCCAGCCGCTTGCCGCCAGGCGTGCAGCCTGCGGGTGTACAGCTGCAAATCAAACTCGCGTGTAAAGCCGATCGCACCGTGGATGGAATGGCTCAGCCCCGCCACTTCGAGCGCTGCCTCGCTGGTGCGGGCCTTGGCCATGGCCACGCGCAGGCGGTCGGGCACTTGGCCCGCAGCGCTCAACCCCAACTGGGCGGCCATGCGGGCGGCAAAGGCGTGCTCGGACATGACACTCAGCTGGTGCTGTATCGCCTGGAATTTGCCAATCGGCTTGCCAAACTGATGACGGTCGTTGGCGTATTGCAGCGTGCGGCTGAACACAGCCATCAAAGCACCCGCCAGTTGGGCCGCGTACAGCGCCGCCTGCAAGGTCACCAGATCATGCGTACCAGGCACTGCCTGTGCAGCGTCCCAAGCAGCTTGGGGCCAGCTCATCTGCGCGTCCAGACAAAACCCGGCCACTTGCATTTGGGCATCGGCCGCAGGCAATAGACGGCAAACGCCACCCCATGACACTAGGACCCAGTCGGCTTGTATACCGCATCGCACCTGCGCGCAGTGCATTTGGCCATCGCTGGCCAACTGACCCGTGCCGAACACCACCGAGCCCTTCGGTGCGGACACGCCCGCATGCGCCAGCAGGCCGCGCGCCAGCAAGGTCTCGCCCAAAGGCACAGGCACGGCACAACTGCCGCAGAGCTCCAGCACCGGGTACACATCGGCCAAAGTCAGCCCAGCGCCGCCCGCAGATTCGGGCACCAGTGCATCGGCAAAGCCCGAGGCTTCCAATGGTTGCCACAGAGCCGCGCGCGGCTGGCCCGCTTCGATGGCGCGCACCACTGAGGGTGTGCAGTGGTCCGTCAGCAGCGCCTTGACGGCGTCAGAAAAAAGATCGTCCATGTTCTGTCCTTTTCAGCGCAAACCCAGGCCACGGGCGATCATGCCGCGCAGGATGTCGCGCGTGCCCCCGCGCAGCGAATAGCTGGGCGCCACTTGCGTGATGTAGTTGAGCGTATTGAGCAGCTCGGCCGGCACATCGGCCGCATCACGCGAGAACAAATCGTCGGCAATCGCCGCCGGAATCAACTGCTCCACCCCCGTGCCCAGATCTTTGACCAAGGCCGCTTCGACCACAGGGCTTTCGCCACGCGTGAGTTTTTCGGTGATGGCCACCGACATGGCGCGCAGCGGTGCCAGCTGGCTCAAAATCTTGCCCGCCAGGCGCTGGGCCTGTGGGGTGCGGCCTAGCGGCGTTCGCACATAGGCCAGCCATTCGTCGAACAAGGCGATGCTGGAGAACAAACGCTCCGGCCCGCTGCGCTCAAAAGCCAACTCGGCCGTGACTTGGTCCCAGCCGCTGCCTTCGTCGCCCACCAGGGCGTCAGGGCCCAGCTGCACGTTGTCAAAAAACACTTCGCAAAAATGGCTGTCACCCGATTGGTCGACGATGGGCCGCACCGTCACGCCGGGCAAGGACAGGTCGACGATCACCTGAGACAAGCCCTTTTGGCGGTCACCCGCTTCACCGCTGGTGCGCACCAGCGCGATCATGAAGTGGCAGTTGTGGGCGTTGGTGGTCCAGATTTTCTGGCCGTTCAACAGCCAGCCCGATTCATGGGGCAACGCACGGGTGCGCACGCTCGCCAGGTCCGAACCTGCACCAGGCTCGCTCATGCCGATGCAATAAAAAGCCTCGCCCCGGCAGATGGCGGGCAGGTAGCGCTGCTTTTGCGCTTCGGTGCCGTACTTGAGCAGCAAGGGGCCGCTTTGACGGTCGGCGATCCAGTGCGAGCCCACGGGCGCGCCAAAGTTCAAAAACTCTTCCACCAACACATAACGCGCAAACGCGCTGAGCCCTGCGCCGCCGTAGGCTGGCGGAAAGGTGATGCCCAGCCAGCCCCTGCGGCCCAGCTTGCGGCTGAACTCGGGGTCGTACCCCGTCCATGAGCGGGCGCGCACATGGGCGGGCACGCCGCGCATGGCCTCCACCAGAAAGGCCCGCACCTCTTGTCGCAGGGCTTCGTCTTGCGCAGGAATGGCCGACGGGTTCAACGAGTCAAGTTGGCTCATGCCAACACACCTTTTTCAAACAATGTCTTCATGATCTCTCTATCCATGGTTCGCCTATCGCCCAGCGCCCAATGGCGGCCGCTGTGCACCGCATTATTTCGACGGTTCGGGTTTTCGTCTAATGGGGGCTTTGCTTTGGGCGACAGCAAGGGTCCGTCCAAGGTCCATCACCAAGTGCTTTAACGGATGGCACTTTGTCTGCAGGCTCTGGAAAACCCTGATATCCACTGCGCGACAGCCTGAAGCAGGCAACTGCCTATAGTCCAAAAACACGTTGGGCATGTCCCCTGCGCTCGACTTTCACAGCAGCAAGGTTTTCGACAGATGCATGACTTGATCATCCGCAATGCGCAGGTTTATGACGGCTTGGGCGGTCCCTCACAGCGGGCCGATGTGGCGGTTTCACAAGGCTGCATCACCCACATCGGCCAGGTGGACGGCCCTGCCCGCGACAACATCGATGCCCAAGCTCTGGCCTTGATGCCGGGCATTGTGGACCTGCACACCCACTACGACGCCCAAGTCACCTGGGACCGCACCATGTCGCCTTCTCCCGCACTGGGGGTGACCACGGCGGTGATTGGCAATTGCGGTTTTGGCATCGCGCCCTGCCCCGCGCCGCTGCGCGAGACCATGCTGAAAAATCTGTCGGTGGTCGAGGGCATGGACTTGCAATCCTTGCTCACCGGCGTGGACTGGCAGTTTGAGTCTTTTGGCCAATACATGGACCATCTGCGCCGCATCGGCCCTTACGTCAACACCGCCGTGTTCGCAGGCCATTCGGTCATCCGCACCGCCGTGATGGGCACAGACGGCTCTGCCCAGGTCGACCCCACACCCGAACAACTGGAGACCATGCAAGCCCTGGTGCGCGACGCCATGGACCAGGGCGCCATTGGCTTTGCGTCTTCGTTCTCGCCCAACCACAGCGGTTTCGGCGGCATCCCCATGCCGTCCACCATCGCCTCAGAAAGCGAGTTGCGGGCTTTGGCCGGGGTACTGGGCGAGAAAAACAAGGGCGTGTTCATGATGGCCACCGGCAGCCGCGCCAGCCCCGATGTGATGGAGTCCATCGTGCAAGACACCGGCCGCCCCGGCTACATCTCCACCGTGCTCACCATGTACAACGAGGGCAACCCCGACTTGGGCGCCACCTATTACGAGCGCTGTGCCCAGGCCCTGGCCCGCGGCAACGAACTGTATGTGCTGACCAGCTGCCAGCCGCTGTCGTTTGACTTCACATTGACCGACCCCTATGTGCTGCTGAGCCATGCGGCCTTTGATGCGGTCAAAACCGCCAGCGTGGATGCACTGCCCGGCTTGTACCGCTCGGCCGAATTCCGCGAAGCCTTTCGCCAGAACCTGCGCCAGCCCAAGGCGGGCATTTTGTTTTTGGGCAACTGGCGACACATCGAGGTCGGACAAACCGTGCACCCAGAAAACCAGGCGATCGAAGGCGTCACCATCCAGGCGCTGGCCGACCAGCGCGGCCTGGACCCTGTGGATGTCTTCTTTGACCTGGCCCTGTCTGAAGACCTGGGCACGCATTTTGTGGGTAAGTTTTTCAACAACAACGACGACGGCGTGGCTCCCTCGCTCAAGCACCCTGCCAGCGTCATCACGCTGTCGGACGCGGGCGCGCACCTCACCTACATGTGCGACGCGGGCTTTGGCCTGTATTTTCTGTCACACTGGGTGCGCGACACCGGCCACTTCACCCTGGCCGAAGGCGTTCGCCGCTTAACCAGCGAGCCCGCCGACCGCTTTCGCATCCCCAACCGTGGCCGCCTTCAGGTGGGCCTGCCTGCCGACCTGCTGCTGTTCGACCCGGCTACGGTCGGTATCTCCAAACCCTTGCCACGCCAGGACTTGCCAGGCGGCGGCACGCGCATGGTGCGCGAAGCCACAGGCGTGCATGGCGTCTGGGTCAACGGTGTGAAAGTGCACGACGGTCAGGACTATGTGGACCATCCACACGGGCCAGGCCAGGTGCTCGACCAATTCAATTCATAAGGAGAGTGTTCATGACCATCCACCGTCGTTTTTTGACCGGCCTTTTGCTGGCCTTCATGGCCACCAGCGTGTGGGCACAAAGCTGGCCCACGCGCCCGGTGCGCATGATCATCGCCTTCCCACCCGGCGGCCCCACCGACCTGGTGTCACGGGTGTTGGCGCAACGCCTGTCCGAACAACTGGGGCAACAAGTCATCGTTGACAACAAACCCGGCGCGGGTGGCAACCTGGCCGCCGAACTGGCTGCCAGAGCCACGCCCGATGGCTACACGATTTTCTACAACACATCGGCGATCGTCATTGGCCCTGCCTTGTACGGCAAGGTCAACTACGACACCTTGAAAGACTTTGCCCCCGTGGCCCTCACGGCCAGCGTGCCCATGGTGCTGGTGGTCAACCCACAACTGCCCGCACGCAGCGTCAAAGAGTTTCTGGACCTGGCCAAGTCACGACCCGGTGCGCTGAACTACAGTTCATCGGGCACCGGCACCATCACGCATTTGGCCAGCGCCATGATGTCGGCGCAAACCGGCGTGCAGACCCAGCACATTCCCTACAAAGGCAGTGCGCCGGGCTTGGTCGATCTGGCAGCAGGCCAAACCCAGTTCATGATCGACACCATCAACACGGTCTTGCCCTATGTGCGCGACAACCGTCTGCGCGGTCTGGCGGTGACCAGCATCAAGCGCTCCACCCTGTTGCCTGACCTGCCCACGCTGGCCGAATCGGGCATGCCCGGCTTTGATGCTGCCGCTTGGCAAGGCATCGTGGTGCCCACCAGCACGCCTGCCGACATCGTGCAAAAGCTCAACGCCGAAGTGAACAAGGCCCTGGCCCACCCCGACCTGCGCGCCCGCCTGGCGGCACAAGGCGCTGAAATTTTGGGCGGCACACCGGCCGAGTACGCGGCGCACCTGCGCACCGAAATGCCGCGTTGGGCCAAGGCCGTCAAAGACTCGGGCGCCAAAGCCGAGTGATGGTTCAAGGTGCGCTGCGGCGCACCTTGGCGCGGCCAAGCCGCAGCTTCAGCCGTGGCTCACACCGCTTTTTTGCAGACCTTCAATGGCCGCATCGCTCAGGCCCACTTCTCGCAAAACCTCTGCGCTGTGCTGCCCCAACTGTGGGGCAGGCTTTTGGATGGGCAAAGTGGGGGTGCCAGAAAAGCGGATGGGCACCCCAATTTCGTGCACCAGCCCTTCTGTGGGGTGAATCACTTCCTGCAGCATGCCCACCGCCAGCAGGTGCGGGTCTTGCAACAAGCTGTCGATGTCATGCATGGGCATGCAAGGGATGTCGGCCTCGGTCAGACATGCCATCCAAACTTCGGTGCTTTGCGTGGCCATGGCCTGCGCCACCATCTGATACAGCTCGTTGATGTACCGGGTCCGCGCGCCAATGCTGGCAAAACGCGGGTCTTGTTCAAACAGTTGCCCTTGCCCAATCAGGCCCAAAAATTTTTCCCAGTGCCGGTCGGTGTAAATCAACACACACAAATGGCCATCCGTGGTCGGATAAGGTCGGCGCTCTTGCACCAGCAAGCGCGGGTAGCCGGTATCGCCCATGGGCGGCTCGAAGGTGGCACCGGCCATGTGATCGCCCAACACGAATTGCGCCATGGTCTCGAACATGGGCACCTCCACCGCCTGGCCCACACCGGTCTGGTGGCGCGCAATCACCGCCGCCAAAATGGCATTGGACGCCATCAAGCCCACCGTGCGGTCGGCCAGGGTCAAGGGCGCATAGCGCGGCTCGCCACCGCTGGCGCGGCTCATCAAACTGGGCACGGCCGCAGCGCCCTGAATCAAATCGTCATAAGCCGGCCTACCCGCGTAAGGCCCCTTCTCGCTGTAGCCATAGAGGCCTGCATAAATGATGCGCGGATTAATGGCTTTGAGCCGCTCGTAATCGATGCCCAAGCGCTGCATGGCCTGCGGCCGGATGTTGGAGACCACCACATCGGCCGTCTCCACCAGCTTGAAAAAAGCAGCCAGGCCCTCAGGCTTTTTCAGGTCCAACACCAAACTGCGCTTGTTGCGGTTGACGTGCAAAAAAATCGAGCCCATTCCCGCGTGGCGCATGGGACCAATACCGCGCACCGTGTCCCCGGCGGGCGACTCGATCTTGATCACGTCTGCCCCCATGTCCGCCATCAATTGCGTGGCAAACGGGCCCATGAGGACACTGGTCAAATCCAGCACACGCAATCCATTCAACGCACCAGCCATGCTGCTTTCCTTCCAGGTTGGGCAGGCATTATCGGTGCCGCGCATGCGGCCAAGTGTCTCGCAAGGGCCGGCCGTTGCCCCGGAAAAAATCTGCACAGCGTGTGACAGCGCACAGACGCCGCTTCGGCGATACTTCGTGACCATGCACCGCACCATCTTCACCACCCCGGTCGTCAACACCTTGCTGCGCTGGTTTTCCATCGGTTTTTTGCGTGCAACCGGCTGGCGCGTCGAAGGGGGCCTGCCCCCCGTCGGTCACAAAAGCGTGCTGATTGCCGCGCCGCACACCAGCAACTGGGACCTGCCCTACACCCTGATGGTGGCCTTTGCCCTGCAGCTGACGCCCTACTGGATGGGCAAGCAAAGCATTTTTAAATTCCCGTTTGGTCCCCTGATGCGCTGGCTGGGCGGCATTGCGGTCAACCGCGAACAATCGACCAACCTGGTCACGGCCTCTGCGCAAGCACTGGCACAAGCACAAGGCCCGGTGCAATTGATCGTGCCCCCTGAGGGTACGCGAAGCAAAACGCGCTACTGGAAAACCGGGTTTTATTACATCGCCCAGCAAGCCCAAGTGCCGATCGTGCTGGCCTACATGGACTACAGCACCCGCCGCAGTGGCCTGGGCCCGGTGTTCACGCCCACCGGCGATGTGAATGCCGACATGGCCGCAATCAAAAGCTTTTACGCCCCCTTCAAAGGCAAAAACGCCGATCAATTCCAAACCAAGGCGTGAGCACGCCCCTCAGGAAACACTAGGACTGTCCATGCATTTCAAACGATTCGGGGGCCGAGCGCTCATGTGTTGGGCCTTGCTGATGGCGGGTTTGCCCTGCTTGGCACAACGGACCATTGACCTGCAAGGCCACCGGGGCGCACGCGGCCTGCTGGCCGAAAACACCCTGCCCTCATTGGCCTTGGCGCTGCAAATGGGGGTGACCACGCTCGAGCTGGACGTGGTGGTCACCCAAGACGATGTGCTGGTGATCAGCCACGACCCAGCACTGAACCCCGACATCACCCGCGACGCGCAAGGCCGCTTTCTGAGCAGCAAAGGCCCTGACATCCGGCAACTGAGCTTTGAACAACTGCAAAGCTACGATGTTGGACGCATCAACCCGACAACGCGCTACGCCCAGACTTTTTCAGCGCAAAAGGGCCATGACGGCGTGCGCATTCCCCGTCTGAAAGACCTGTTCGAGCTGGTCAAGGCCCAAGGCAACACCCAAGTCAAATTTGCCATCGAAACCAAGATCACGCCACAGCGCCCCGACCAAACGCCCGAGCCCGAGCGCTTTGTGCAGCTGCTGCTGCAGGACATCAAGGACCACGGCATGAGCGAGCGGGTGCAAATTTTGTCGTTCGACTGGCGCACCCTGCAGGCCGTACAAAAAACCGCCCCTGGCATGCCCACGGTTTACATCACGGCGCAACTGGCGGCACTGGACAACCTGGGCATCAAGTCAGGCCAGCCCTCGGCCTGGACTGCGGGGTTTCAGCATGCGCAACATGGATCGGTGCCCAAAATGATCAAGGCCGCTGGCGGCACGCACTGGTCATCGTTCTGGCGCGAGCTTGACGCCCAGAAAGTGCGCGAGGCCCAAAGCCTTGGCCTCAAAGTGCTGGCCTGGACCGTGAACGACCGCCAGAGCATGGGCCAGATGCTGGACCTGGGCGTGGACGGCTTGGTGACGGACCGACCAGACATCGCCGCTGAACTGCTCAAAGAGCGCGGCATTCGCTGGAGCAGCCCGCGCTGAATGGCGGTCTGATGGGCCAGTGACTCACACAAGCCCAGTGCCGAACTTCTGCGCTGGGCAACAAACCTTGCGTCAACGGTCCCGGTGCACCCACTGGTGGATCAGCACCGGCAGCATCAACACCAAGCCCAGCAAACTGATTTTCAGGCCCGGCGCAATCAGGCACAAGGCACCGATAGCGCACAGCGCACGTTCCCAACCCTTCATCAAGGTCAACATGTAACCACTGAGCGCAGCAGCCAGCGCCACGATGCCCAGCACACAGCCGGTGAAGGTGATGGCAAAGTCGGCCCAAGTGAAGCCCTTGGCCACCAGCAGCAAAGAGGGCGAGAACACGAACACAAAGGGCACCAGCACCTTGGCCAGCCCCAAGCGGAACGCCATGTTGCCGGTCTTGAATGGGTCACCACCGGCCATGCCCGCCGCCGCATAAGCGGCCAGCGCCACCGGTGGCGTGATGTCGGCCAGCACGCCGTAATAAAACACAAAGAAGTGCGCCACCAGTGGCTCCACCCCCAGCTGCACCAAAGTGGGTGCGGCCACCGTGACCATGATGATGTAGTTGGCCGTGGTCGGAATGCCGCAGCCCATCAAGATGCAGACGATGCCCGTCATGAACAGCGCGGCCAAAAGCGTCAAGGACTTGCTGTCGGCCATGAAGGCGGGCAACCAGTCCATCAAGAAAGCCGAGATCATCTGCGCCCAGCCGGTGATGATGAAGCTGATCTTGAAGCCCACGCCCGTGAGCGTGACCACACCAATCACAATGCCCACCGTGGCCGCTGCAGCGCCCACCGCCAGCGCGTATTTGGCCCCGGTTTCAAAGGCCTCGAGCAACACGGCATTGTCAATGCGCCCCACCAAGCCCAGCCACTTTTGACTGGCCCAGATCAGGGCCACGCCCAGCGCCAAAAATCCCAGCTTGATGGTCTCGCCGTCGCTGCTCCAGTCCACAAACGCCACCAGCGCCAACAGCACATGCAGCACCACCAGCAAAACCCAGTTGGTACTGCGGTTGCCCCACACCGTGGTGCTCAGGCCCACGATCATGCAAGAGGTGATGCCGGTGAACGCCGCCAAATAAGGCGTGCGGCCCGACACCAAAATGGCGATCAGCAAAACCAGAGGGATCAGGGTCGGCCAGCGCTGCTTGAAGGACTCGCGCAGCTTGGGCATTTCTTCTTCGGTCAGGCCGCGCAAGCCGTAACGCTTGGCCTCGAAGTGCACCTGCATGAACACGCCAAAAAAGTGCATGAAGGCCGGCACGATGGCCGCAGCAATGATGGTCTGGTACGACACATTCAAAAACTCAACCATCAAGAAAGCGGCTGCGCCCAACACCGGCGGCGTGATCTGCCCACCGGTCGATGACGCGGCCTCCACCGCACCCGCAAATTCGCGCTTGTAACCCACTTTGATCATGGCTGGGATGGTGAGCGAGCCCACCGTGACCGCATTGGCCACCGACGAACCGCTGAGCGTGCCGAACATGGCCGAGCCGAAAACGCTGACCTTGGCCGGACCACCCGCGTAACGCCCGGCCACGGTGGAGGCGATGTCCAGAAACAACTGCCCCAAACCAATGCGCGTGGCCAACACACCAAACAGCACAAAGTGAAACACATAGGTGGCCACCACGCCGACCGCCACGCCATAAATGCCCTGGCTGGTCAGGTACTGGTGGTTGATCATCTGGCTCCAGCTCGCGCCAGCGTGCTTGAGCAGACCCGGAAAATACGGCCCGGTCAAGGCATAGGCCGTGAAGCCCAGCGCAATCAAAGGCAAGGGCCAGCCCATGGAGCGGCGTGTGGCTTCGAGCAAGGTGATGAACAGGACCGAGCCCATGACCACGTCCATCGTGTCCGGGTTGCCCACTCTGAAGGCCAGGTCGTCAAACACATAGGGGATGTACATGACACTGGCCGCGCAGGCCAGGCCCAGCAACCAGTCGACCAGCGGCACGCCACCAATGCTCAGGCGGCTTTTAGAAACAGTAGAGTCTGCGTCAGATTTAGTGGCCGCAAACACCAGAAAAATCAGCCCCAGCACAAAGGCCAGGTGCACCCCCCGGTGGGTCGTCTCGCGCAACAGACCAAAACCAGCCGTGTAGTAATGGAAACCCGACAGGATGATGAGCAGCCATTTCACGATCACCGTCGCGGGTGGCAGCGTGGGCCGAAAGCGCATTTCGGGGTCGAACTTTTCTTCCAGTTCTTGCAAATTGCGCACATTGCGCTCGAGGGCTTGAGCCATACCGACTTTCAAAATAGGGCGCCATTCGGCCCTTGGTTCATAAACCATCGCCCCCGCAGTGGGCTCACACACATATTCATGCATCTGTGCCTGTTTGAGCGCACCCCGTGCGCGATGGTTTAAGAGCCGCAAACGGCCTCATCGCCCACAGGGTGGGCTCACCCCCACAAGGAGCCTCATGCGCGCCCCGCTCCATCACCCACGGGGTGGGTTCCCTACAAGGGGTTGGTTGCGGCCTGCATCACTTGAGCAGACCGGCTTCCTTGTAGAACCGCTCAGCACCGGGGTGGAAAGGAATGCCCACACCCTTGACTGCGTTCTCTTTGGTGATGAACTTGCCCTTGGCGTGGCCCGCAGCCAAGGTGTCCTGAGCCGCTTTGCCGAACAGCGCCTTGGTGATCTGGTAGACGGTTTCGGTATCTGCCTTGGCGCTGGTCACCCACTGCGCGCCCATGGCCATGGTCTGCACGGCGGGCACGTCCTTGTAAGTGCCTGCGGCGATCGTGTCCACGGCCAGATACGGATTGGTCTTGCGCAAAGCGTCGGCCTGGGGGCCAGCCAAAGGCACCAGCTCGATGCCGGTGCCGCTCGATGCCAATTCGGCAATCGCGCCAGCCGGAGCGCCACCCACAAAGAAGAAGGCATCGAGTGCGCCGTCTTTGAGCTTGTCACCGGCCTGGTTGGGCTTGATGTACTCGGGCTTGATGTCGCTTTCCTTCACACCATAAGCGGCCAGCACAATGCGCGCGTTGACCAAGGTGCCAGAACCTGGCTCGTCCAGCGCCACGCGCTTGCCCTTGAGGTCAGACACCGACTTGATGCCCGAACCCTTTTTGACCACCAGATGTATGCTCTCGGGATACAAGTTGGCGATCATGCGCAGGTCGGTGACCTTGGGCTTGCCCTCATACACGCCAGTGCCGGTGTATGCCCAAGTGGCCACATCCGACTGCGAGAACCCCGACTCCAGCGCCCCGCCCGCCACGCCGTTGACGTTGGCCACGGAACCGTTGGTGGCCTGGGCTGTGGCCACGATCTTGCCGGGCTGGCTGACCGCGTTGGCGATCATGCCGCCCACGGGGTAATAGGTGCCCGCCGTGCCGCCCGTGCCGATGCGGAAAAATTGTTGCGCTTGCACAGGTGCAGCGATGGCCGCAGCCAGACCCAAAACCATAAACAGTTGACGACGCTTCATGATGAATCCTTTTTTTGCCGATCAGCAAGTTCTCAGCGGTTGAAAAAACACAGCCGCTGGTGTACCACATTTTGTCGCGTTTGTTGCCCCAAAGGAGACGGCCTAAGGGTAGACTCTAATATCGATCCCCCTAGGCAACGCAGTGGGAAACGTCTTTCAGCCAAAGGGGCAGTCAATGCATGTGTGTGTCATGGGCGCAGGAATTGTGGGTCTGAGCACGGCTTACACGCTCACACAAAGAGGTCACCGTGTCACGGTCATTGACCAGGCCCAAGCGGGCCAGGGTGCCAGTGGCGGCAACGGGGCTCAATTGAGCTACGCCTACGTTCAACCCATGGCCGATCCCGGCATTTGGGCCCAACTGCCACAGTTGCTGCTCTCGCCTTCCTCGGCCCTTAAGATCCGGCCGCAATGGGACCTTGCGCAATGGTCCTGGCTGCTGCAGTTTTTGAAAGCCTGCAACACCTCACAGTCTCAGAGCACCACGGCACAACTGCTTGGCCTGGCTGCCCGAAGCCGCGCCACCCTCGACCATTGGCGTGCGCATGAAGCGCTGGATTTTGATTTCACCCGCAGCGGCAAACTGGTGATGTTCCGCTCTGCCGCCGCCTTTGCGGGGGCTCGTCAGCAATTGGCTTTGCAGCAAAGCTTGGGTGGGGCACCACAACAAGCGGTCTCAACCGACGAAGCCTGCGCCATCGAACCCGCCTTGGCCCCGCGCCGTGAAGCCTTTGCAGGCGGCATCTACACCGACAGCGAATGCGCCGCCGACTGCCTCAAACTCTGCCAGTCACTGGTCAAGATTTTGTCCACTCGGGGCGTGCAATGGTCCATGGGCCAACCAGTTGAAAGGCTCGTCGTGCGTGAGCGCCGGCTGCAGGCGGTGCAACTGCGCAACGGTCAGGACATCGCGGCAGACGCTTTTGTGCTGAGCACCGGCCACAGCGCCCCGACACTGGCAGCGCAGGTGGGCATCCGCTTGCCCATTTACCCCCTCAAAGGTTACAGCATCACCGTCGACACCGACGGACCCAGCCTGGCCCCGCGGGTCAGCATCACCGACAGCGCACGCAAAGTGGTCTTTGCCCGGTTGGGCGATCGCCTGCGCGTGGCGGGCATGGTCGAATTGGTCGGCCGCGACACCCGCGTGATTCAACAGCGCATCGTCAGTTTGCAGCACGACACACAGAACTTGTTTGGCGATTGCTCGCACTGGCGCGATGTTCAGCCCTGGACCGGCATGCGCCCGGCAACCCCCACAGGCCTTCCCATCGTGGGGCGGCAGGCGCAAGGCCCCAGCAACCTGTGGCTCAACACAGGCCACGGCGGCTTGGGTTTCACGCTGGCGGCTGGCGCGGCCGATGTCCTGGCCCAAGCCATCACCGACGCCTGAAAAGACCACGCTCAAGTCGTTTTCGCGCAAGGCCCGGGCTCGTCACCGAGTCCCGATTTCGCAGCCATCGGATCTGGTCGCGCGGCAGCTTCCACAGATCGGACGCCACGCAGGGGCAACCCCCAGGTTTTACATCTCTTCGTTGTCAATCAAGCGAAAGGCAAAAAAGTCAGACCCGCTGCCCATCCTACTTGTCGACCACATCACTTCGCGCCAGGCTCATCCCCTGCGCGCGAGACTGGAATAGGTTCCAAAAGACCTCAATTGACAGGTTTTACAGGTGATAACCCCTAGGCCGGCTTGCCCCTGGAGTCTTGCGATACAGCCTTGAAACCGTTATGGTCTAAGCACACTTTTGGACTTTGCGATGTACCTCAATTTACCGGGCTTTCACTTCAACCCGTTGAAGACGCACACAAGCGCATTGCTCACGCTCATGTCGTCCCTGGGCCAGCAATTGAGCTCCTTTCGGTCGCAGCCCAACAACGATGACGCCTTGAGGGCACAGGAAGAGTGCAAAAGGTCATTGACCGAGGCCATCGAGACCCAGATCATTCCGCGCCTGGTGCAAGCGCACCGGGTGTCCTTGCCCGAAGCTGACCCCGCCACATTGGGGCCTGGTATCTCGCCCAAACAACTGGCCACGTTCGTGACCCTGAGCAAATCCAGTCAGGCCAGCGAGACCACTCAGTTCATCGACGAGCTGCTGCACCAGGGCGTCACCACCGACCGGATTTTCCTTGATCTGATCGCACCTGCTGCGCGGCAGCTGGGTCGGATGTGGGATCAAGACCTGTGCGACTTCACTGAAGTCACTTGTGGCCTGGTGCGCATGCACGAGATCACACACCGCCTGGGCTTCGAATACCAAAACGGTCCGCAACTCGGCGGCGACGTCCAACGCATCATGTTGGCCTCGGCCCCAGGCTCGCAGCATTTTCTGGGCATGACCATTGTGTCCGACTTTTTTCGCAAAGCCGGCTGGGACGTGGTCATCGAAATCTCGGTCTCCGAAAAAGAGCTGCTGCACGCGGTCAACAACGAGTGGTTTGACGTCATTGGTATATCTTGTGCCACCGAAACGCAACTCAAGGCCCTGCCCGGCCTGATTCGCGCCCTCAAGGCCGCATCGGGCAACCCCGAGCCCGGTGTGCTGCTGGGTGGCCCCATATTTACCGTGCAAAAACATGACGCTCGCAGCCTGGGTGCCGACGGCATTTGCGTGGATGTGAAAGAAGCCGTGACGCTGGCGGCTTCGTTTCGCGAAGGCCCCAGCCCGGTGGCCAACGCCTAAAGCCTGCCCTTGTCTTCGCCCTGAACGCCCATGCCACCGTCATGGTGGACAATGAAAGGGCAAGAAGGTATCAGACGATCAAGTGCATGATCCCCATGCACGTTACCCATGAAAAAAGCCGACCCGCCCGCAGACCCCAGCAACGCCATCCGCATGAGCGCATCCGACGTGTCCGCCGTGATCGGCATGGCGTGGCAAGACGACACCCCGTTCGAAGCCATGGCCCTTCAATTTGGTTTAAGCGAGGAGCAGGTGATTGCGCTGATGCGCGAGCACCTCAAAGCCAGGTCTTTCCGGGTCTGGCGCATGCGGGTGCGCGGCCGCGTCAGCAAACACCAGGCTCTGCAACGCGCTCGAAGCCATGCCACATCAGAGGAGACGGTGCGCACCCTTGCCCTGCTGGAGCTCGACAGACGGCCGTCTCAGAGCGAATCCGAACCGTTGGCCTTGCCGCGCTCAGGGGTCACGGCAGCCTCCTTGCGCTGACGCTCTTGCCCCGTCATCAAGCCCTGCGGCGCGACCCCGACACCGGACTTTGGTGAACCGCTGCCGCTTGCGCCCCTTGGTGAATCTCAGCGGCCTCGGCCAGCACGGCCGACCCGCTCACCCCAACGCCCTGCGCCTGCTCAAAGCCCGAAGCCTGCGGCAGCATGCCCTGCAGCACCGACTGCACCTGGCGCAAACGCGGGTCCTGAGGATGGGCATCGTCGGTGGTGTCGTTGATACAAAAAAAGTCGAGCGCCCCAAACTCGGCCGCCAAGGCCTGCAGCTGGGTCTGCTGATCGGCATCGCCCGTGGACACATGGCGGTGCCGGTAAGTGCGCATCTTTGCCACGCTGTGGGCCAGCGCCCAACGCAGCACAAAGTCCGACACGATGGTCGGCTTGTCCCAGCTGCGAAACACCGTCGAGCGCACCCCGGCAAACAACTCGGGGGCCTTGTCCTCCAGCTCCTGCAGCAAAGCGCGCCGCATGGGCCGGGGCGAATGTGCAAAGGTGCGAAACGTACTTTGGTACAGCGGGTCTTGCGCCCTCAACCACTCGATGGACAAGCGGCAGGCATTCTCAAGCGAGGTCGCGTCCATGCGCATGGCCTCATCGGTGACGTGCGGCTCGTCAGACCAGGTGAGGTAAAAACCATCGTGCGTGAACCAGTCGGCCGTGTTCAAAGGTGCGCCCAAAAACACATCGTCGTTGAAATAAAAATAGCGCTCGGACAAACCCGGAATGTGGTGAATCCACGATTCAATGTGGCCCGAATCGAAAGTGGGCAAGGAAGACTCGGGCATCAGCTCGCGGTGGTCCACCAGCGTCAACCGGTCCGAGGGGCGCAGCCAGTCAGGCGCTTGCGCATCGGTCACGATGTACACATGGCCGTGCTGCGGGAAAAACTTCTCCAGCGCCCGCAGGCTGTAACGCAGCTCGTGGTTGTCCCTGAAGCGGCCCTCCACGTTGCTATAACGCGCCATGGCCGCGCCCGTGTCGCGGGGCAATTGAGCCAAAGCCGCTTGGCGCTTGGCTCGCCAGCTCGAATCGTTGCCGTCCACCCATAGATACACCACATCAATCGGCTCGTCGGGGAGACGTTGCGTGCCAGCTTGCGCTGGGTCTGCGTGCACCTGGGCGGTGGTGCGGGCAGTGGAGGGTCTGAAATTTTTCAAGGGGCAAGTCTATCAGCGGGTCACCTGCGCATTTTCAATACCCGCCCCGGAGTCAGGGCCACTGCACCCACCCCCTGGCGAGCACACCCCAACCGCATCCCAAAACGCGCATCCAAAATGCCCGCAAGCCCTTCAAACAGGGTGCCACTGCAATAACCACAGCAGCACACTGAGCGTGAAAAAAGACAGCACCGTGGTCACCAGCAAGGCCGCAGCGCTCACTGTGCCATGGCCGTGGCGCTGGTTCAAGATGGTGTAGATGCCGAGCATGGGCATCGCCCCGGTGAGCAGTGCCGCGGCACGCAAAGCTGGGTCTTGAATCGGCACGAGCCAAACCAGCATCACCCACATGACCAATGGATGCAACACCAACTTGCCCAGCGCAATCTGCAGCACGGTGCCCTGCAGCCCCCGCGCCTGCAAGCCCACCAAAGAGCCACCAATCACAAACAGCGCCAGCACCGCGCTGGACTGCGCAAACAAGTCGATGGTGCGCCCCACAGGCGCAGGCATCTGCAGGCCCGACAACGAAAACGCAAAACCCGCCACCACACCCCAAATCATGGGGTTGCGCAGCACGTTTTTCATGGTCTGCAGCAACACGCTTCTCCACTGCCCGGGTCGGCCTTGCGCATCGCCAATGGCCAGCAGCAAGGGCAGCAGCAAAAAATTTTCGACCACCATGTTCAAAGCCAGCGCCACGCCCGCCACCGGGCCAAAAGACAACAAAATGATGGGGTAACCCACAAAGCCGCTGTTCGGGCACGACATGCCCATGGCCATCATGCTGCTGTAGCTCAGGCTCTGGCCCAGCACCTTGCGCGCCCACCACAGGCCCAGCCCCATCACCAGCAAAGAGCCCAAGGCATAGGCCAGCAAATAGTTCAGGTTCAAAATCTCCGCCACGCTGCGCTGCGACAGCGCGTTGAACAGCAACGCAGGCAAAGCCAGCTGCAGCGTGAAACGCCCAAACACCTGCATCTCGGCCTTGGCAAACAGCCCCATGCGCGTGCAAACGTAACCCAGGGCAATGGCCAGGTAAATCGGGACGGTGATGCCCAGTATTTCTAAAGTCGCGTTCATTCCAACCGTTCAGTGTGTTTCGCCAAGTGCCAAGCGCCCACCTGTCACGCGCGTCGTCTGCTTAAAATCTTCCATCGTCTATTGTATTTTTATGCCGCCTCTTCAAAAACCCGTTTCTGACCTGTTGGATGTGCTGACCGATCGGCACTTCGAGGCCGACCGTGCTTCGTGCTTGCCCTTGCAATTTCAATCCCATGGCCGCAACGCCACACTCAGCGGTCTGATCTCAGGCGGGCGAGTGCTGCACCTGGGCTTTGCCGACCATGGCCCCCTGATTGCCGACAAACGCGCGCAAGGCACTTGGCTACATGACGATGTCATGGCGCACAGCCAGGTTTGCATGGGTGTGGACATCGATGCCCAGGCCGTGGCCTTGGCACAAGGCCTGGGCGTACCCCACCTGCACTGCTTGGACGTATTTTCGCCCGAGTTCGCCGAGCTGGCCGAGCGGTTTGCCCCCACCCATATGCTGCTGCCCGATGTGTTGGAGCACCTGCAAGAACCGGTGGCTTTCTTGCGTCGCATTGCTCAGGTCCTGCCTCAAGTGCCCTTGATCGTCTCGGTGCCCAATGGGTTGAGCCTGCGCAATTTCCGCAACAGCTTGGGCAATGTCGAGCGCATCAACACCGACCACTTGTGCTGGTATTCACCCTTCACCACAGCCAAGTTGCTGAGCAGGGGAGGCTATACGCCAGAACAATTTTGGGGTTGCCAGATCGCCCCGGCCACCTCTTTCAAAGGAAAGGTGCTGTCGGCTCTGGCGAACTGGCGTCCCTTGTGGGCCGACAACGTGGTGGTGGTGGCGCGACCCCGGGCTTAAAAGCCAGCCCACGCCCAGGGCTCGGCCTGCAGCCGGTGTTCAAAGCGCTTCAGAACGGCCGGGCGCCACCGCATGGCGAAACGGGCTGAGGGCGATCCACAGCGCCAGAGCCCCAAGGCTCAGGACCATGAAAGCAGAAATCCAGCCCAGGTGTGCGCTGGCGGTGAAATCAAAGACCGCAGACCCACCCAGGCACAAGGCGACAAAAACCGCGTTGATGCCAACACACAGCCACGAGTACATCGCCGCCAAGCCTTTTTGAAACGGTAAATGCGCAAAAGCAGCCATGAAGCAGGCGGCCATTTGCCATGCGACGAGCGGCCAGACGCAGTTCACAAGGCCTTGCCAGCGCGCATCGAGCCAACCCCAAAGTACCGATGCTGACACCAACGCCCCCACGCCCAAAACCAGCGCCGACGCACCAAAGGCCACATGAATCGGCCGCAGCCGCACCTTGGTGTCGCTGCTGAGCACCACCTGTGCCCACGCCGTGTGCACCAGCGCCGGGATGAAGCTCAGGACACGCAGCAGCGCCAGCATCCAGCCGGCTTCTTGCACGCCATAGTGGGCGGGCCAGCTCAGCGCCAAAGCCGTGGCGGCCAGGCCGTCGGTGAGGGTGTGCAGCATCTTGAGTCGGGCGCTGCGCGGGTCTGAAGAAGTCGGCGCAGCGGGCTGGGCGGGCTGCAAGTCGCTGCCTGCAACGGCCACCAAAGCCACGTCTGCAGTTGACGCCGGTTGAAAAGCCAACCGCATCCAGGCAGCCCCGGCCAGATAGCCCAAGCAGGCCGACACCAAGAGCACGGGCAGCTCAAGGCCCTGACCACGCACAGGAAAAAGCACCGCCCCCAACACCGCCGCCGCTGCCGCCAGCACGGGCGGCACCATGCGCACCAAGCCCATGGACCAGCGGCTGCCCACCCGCAAAGTCAGGCTTTGCGCCAACAGCCAGCTCAGCTGCGCAAGGCCCAAGGCGGCGGCCCAGGCCCACACCTGCGCTGCTTGACCCAAACCTGCCCAAACCGCCCCCAGCGCCGCCACCGGGGCCAGCCACAGCAGGCGCCAGGCGCTTTGCCGCCAAGCGCGGCGGGCGGCGGCGCGGGGCTCTTGGTGGCGCTCGGCCAGCAGACTCAGCGGGCTTTGCGCCAGCGCCAGGCTGGCCCAGAAAAAAGCCAGTTGGCTGGTGGCTGAAAAAAGCCCCACCTCTTCGGGGCTGAACAGCCGAAACAGCACCAGCGCCAAAAAGCCCTGCGCCGCCAGCGACACCAGACTGCCCAGAGCTGCTGGGGCAGTGGCACGGGGCAAAGAGGGCAACAGCTTCCAGGGCTTCATCTGTCAGCCCCGAACAAGGCGGCCCAAACCGGCATGGCTTGCAGCTGCTGCGACCAGCGCAAGGACTGCAGGTGTTGGCGATCGGTCTGGTGCAGGGGCAGGCCTTGCACCGCCGCTTGCCATTGCGCAGCGCTGGCCTGAAGGCCCAACAACTGCACCCGCCCGGCATGGGCTTGCGCGGTGCGCTGCGCCCAGGCATAGGGGTTGCTGATGACGGGCAAGCCCAGCGCCAGGTACTCCAGCATCTTGGTGGACGTTTGCTCGGCGAGCGGCAACACATCGGGCATCAGGTTCAGGCCTGCGCGTGCCCGCAGCAATTGCGCAGGCACTTGGTCTTGCGGCACACGCCCGGTACTTTGGATGTGACCCAGAGCGGCCAAGCGCTCTTGCAAAGCCGCAGGCACATCGCCCACCAGCAGCAGGCTCAATCCCGCTCTACCCAAGGTATGCAGCAGGGGCACAAAGTGCAGCAAGCGGCGCATCTCGCCCAGATAAACCAGGTCAAATTCGGGTGGCTGCTGGGCTTGCGCCGTCAAAAAAGCATCGGGCACGCCCATGTCGCGCAGGGCAAATGGAACAGCGTCAGGCTGGCCAAAGCCCATGCGCTGGCGCACCCAGTCGCTTTGGAACACCCGAAAGTCGGGCACCGGGTGCTGCCACTGCTTGATGCGGTCCTTGAGCCAGGCCAGCGGGGCCACGCTGGCCGAGGCGTATTCGTGCACCTGAACCGCGCCTTTCAAACGTCGGGCTTGGGCACTCGGCACGCGGCCGCAAATCCACCACACGGCCTGGGCGTCATCGGGCACGTTGTGGGCCTGGGTGTGCATTTGCACCGCATGGCCCAGGTGCTCGATGTGGGCCTGGTAAGCGGCCAGCTCGGGCAAATAAGAACGTGCGCCGTGCACAAAGTGAACGGTGATCACGGCCGGCCTCCCGAAGGGGGCTCATCGCGAGAAGCGTCCAGCTTCACGGCATGCTTTTTTGGCCCCTGCCCCCCTTTTTGCAGCAGCCTCGTGAGCAACTCGTCCCAAACCTGCACAAAAGTCTCCAGGCGGTGCTGGCCCTGCAAGCGGTCGATGGCCACTTGCCGATCGGACGGTGCTTGCGCCAGGCAGCGCTGCACCGCCTCGGCCAGCGCGGCGGGGCTGTCATCTAGCGCGAGCCAGAGCGGGGCCTGCATGCCCAGCATTTCCTGCATCGCGGGGATGGGCGTGCTCACGCAGGGCACGCCGCAGGCCAGCGACTCCAGCGCCGTCATGGGATAGCCCTCGTAGCGCGAACACAGCACCGTGGCCCGCCAAGCCCGATAGGTTTGCGCGCTCACAGCTTGCTGACCGTGCAGGTGCAAGCGGCCTTGGGCCAGCAGGTCTTGCCCGGCGCTGCGCATCGCGCCCATCAGCTCACCGTCACCCACCACATGCAGTTGGCAAGAGCGAGGCAAAAGGCGCAGCATGGACAGCAATTGCAAGGGCTGTTTCTCAGGCGACAAGCGGCCGACAAAACCCAGCGCCATGACCTCGGTGGCGGGCATGGCGGCGTCACCTTGGCCCGCACCGGGCAAGACCGCCGGGTTGCGGATCACGCTCAGGTTTTGAGGGGCAGCACACCGGACACCCGCCATCACGCGCCGCAGACTGTCGCACGAGCTTTGTGAGGCGCATACCAGCTGGCTGGCCCTGCGGTACACCGAGCGCAGCCAGGCGGTTTTGAGGGGTGAAGCCCCGGCTTGCTGCAGCACCTCATGTAAAGGGCCGTGCACCCAGACCACGCAGGGCCTGCGGGCCAGCCAGGCCAGAACCACCGCCGCATAAGCAGGCCGAAAGTTGTTGGAGGCCACCAGCACCTGCGCCCGCCGCGCCGCCTGCCAGCAGGCCCACAGCGAGGGCCTGCCTTGGCGCACCGGCAGCCGCATGACTTTCCAGCCGCGCTCGACCAAGCCCGATTCGAGCCAGTGCAGCGTGGTCTGCACCCCGCCCACACCGGACTCTTCGGTCAACAACAGGACTTGGCGGGGAATGTGCAGGGGCATGGTCAGCGCGCGCCTCGCCCGGTCAGCACGGTCTGGATGGTTTTGTAGACGATCAGCAAGTCCATGGCCAGACTGTAGTGCGTGATGTAGTACAGATCGTAGCTGAGTTTGATGGTAGTTTCATCGGCGCTGGCCGCATAGCCTTGTTGCACCTGCGCCCAACCAGTCAGGCCGGGGCGCACCAGGTGGCGGTAGGGGTAGCTGGGCATTTGCTCGGCAAACTGTTGCACAAAACCGTCTTGCTCGGGGCGTGGGCCAATCAGGCTCATGTGGCCCATGAGCACGTTGAACAGCTGCGGTATTTCATCGAGCCGGCTGCGGCGAATCCAATGCCCGAAGCGGGTGATGCGCGGGTCGTTGGCTTGGGCGAACTGCGGGCTGCCTCGCGTTTCGTGGTGCATGCTGCGAAACTTCCAAATCCGAAAACTTTGGCCATGCATGCCGGTGCGCCGCTGGCTGAACAGGGCCGGGCCGGGCGAGTCGATCTTGACACCGCAGGCCACCCACAGCGCCAGCGGCAGCCACAGCGGCAACAAAGCCAGCACCACGCTCACATCGATGAGGCGCTTGGCCAGGTCATAAGCCGGGTTGCCATCGGTTTGCCACAGCTCGTTTTGCAGGGTCTCGGCCGCCATGCGCCCGGTCAGGCTTTGCTGCAGCGACTCGGGGCTGTACAGGCGAACGTGCTGCAGCTTGAGCGCGGTCAGAAAACGCTGGCGCTCAGGGCTGGGGGGCGCGGATGCAGCAGAGGTGGCCGATGTGGCTGATGTGACGGCCGGCAGCACGACCGCGCCGTCACACGCCAGCGCTGCGCCAGGCGGCATGCCCTGCTCAGGCCAGGGCAGCAAGCGGATGCGCGGCAGGCCCTGGCCGTCGGGCTCGGGCAACCATGGGGCCAACAGGCCGGGCACACGCGGGTCCTGGTACACCAGCCGCCAAGGGCGGTGGCGCAAAAACCACTGGTCGGCCAGCCAAAACCAGAAGGTGCACAGCACATAGGTCAACAGCAAAGCACCGCGTGAATAGGGCTGCTGCAGCAAGGCAAAGGCCAAGGGCGTGAGCCAAAACGGCAAGCCGGTGGTGACCAGCAGCAAGGGGCCGCGCTCGGCCGCAGGCATGTGCGCGCTCCGGTACAACAGGTGCGCCGCCAACGCATAGGGCACCAGGCAGGCCAGCACGGTGCGGCCAAAGTCCACCGTGGCATGGCCACTGGCCATCAGGGCCTGGCTGATGGCGTAGGCCAGGCCGATCATCGCCAAGCCGAGCAGGCTCCAGACCAGGTGGGCGCTTTGACGGTGCGCCTGCTGCGAGGCCAGTTGCCGGGTGTGGCGCCGCGGGCGCGTCATGGGCCAGCGGGCGGTGTGCATCAAGGGGGCTTGTTGGTAGATCGCCAGCACCGGCTCGGCCATGACCTCGGGCTGAAACTGAGCCTCGTAGCGCGCGCGTGCGGCGCGGCCCAGGCGCTGGCGCAAGGGGGCATCGGCCAGCAGGGTCTGCAGCGCATCGGCCACCGCCTGCGGGCTGTTGGGCACCAGCCAGGCGCTTTCCTCGTGCGTGAGCATGTCTTCAATGCCGGGCAAGCGCGTGGCCACAATCGCCATGCCCGCGCGCATGGCCTCCAAAATGGAAATGGGCAGGCCCTCGTGGTCGGACAAGAGCACAAAAATCTGGTGCTGCGCCAAGCGCTGGGCCACGTCGCTCACATCGCCCTCCATCTGGATGTGCGGCATCGGGGCGGCGGCCTGTTGGTGGCGGGCCAGGTCGGGCCCGCCCCCCAAAATGCGGGTTGGGGGCTGCAGGCCAAGTGGTGCCAGCAAGGCCAGTGCCTCGATCAGGACATCGGGCCGCTTGGGCGCGGCCATGCGGGCCACCATCACCAGGTGCGGCGGCTGGGCGGCCATGTCGCTGCGCCAGGGCACATCGGCCAGCGCGTTGTGCACCACGCTGACCCGCTCGGGCGGCATGGGCAAACGCGCGGCCAATTGTTTTTCGTAGGCCGACACGCAAACCATGCGCGTGGTCCAGGCGGCCAGCACGGCCTCGGCCAGCCAGGCGTTGGTGCGAATCAGCCAAGGCGCTTGCGGCTTGAAGCCAAAGCCGTGCACGGTGTAGACCACCGGAGTCTGCCGCAGCTTGCCCGCCAGGCGTGCGATCACCCCGGCCACGGCGCTGTGGGCGTGGATGACATCGGGCTGCAGCACCCGCATGTGCGCCAGCATGGCCCGCACCGAAGTGATCACCTTGAGGGGGTTGAGCGAGTTTTGCAGGCTTGGCAACGCCAGCACCGCGATGCCCAAATCACCCAGGGCCTGGCCCAGCACGCTGTGCGTGTCGTTGCCACCAATCACCACCGTGAAGCGCACCCGGCCTTGCAGGGCGCGGCACAGCTCCAGCACATGCGTTTGCGCCCCACCGGCTTCGCCTTTGGTGATGACCAGCACCACATGGGGCACGGGCGGTGGCATGGGTGAGTCAACCGAAGGGTTAACGGGGGTGTGAACAGGGGCAGACATGCAAGGGCAACAGGAAGTGCGGGTATTGTCACCGCGAATGGCCACCGGGTCACAGTGCCACAGTGCCACCGGCCGACAAGCCCGCTCGCCAGCCCTTCATCAAGTGGGGGCCGGCTCCCGCTGTCCACCGATCGGCAAGGCCACGGGAAAAGCCCGTGTGCCGGGATCAAGTGCTTGCCAAACCACCTGGCCATCGACCACCACCACAAACTCGCCGGTACGCAAGGCATGCCAGGGCTCGTCCAGCGTCAGGGGCTCGGTGGCCAGCAAGCTCATGATGTCGCTTTCGGCATTGAGTGGCCCCAGGTCCAAGCTCATATCGCGGTCTACCAAGCGGGCATGGGGAAAGGGGTGACGCCGGGTCAACAGGTGCAGCTTGGTGGAGCAATGGGCATACAGGGCGTGGCCATCACTGAGCAGCATGTTGAAGTTGCCATACCCGGCCAGATTGGCGGTGATGCGGGCCAACTCCGGGGCCAGCTCGGGCCATTCGGGGGGCTGCAGTCGGTCTTTGAAGTGGCTGCGCAAGTGACTCATGATGGCGCAAAACGCGCGCTCGCTGTCGGTGCTGCCCACGGGCATGACCTGGCAGCCGCTGGGGGTCTGGAAATCGCGCAAGTCACCGTTGTGCGCAAACACCCAGGTGCGGCCCAGCCATTCGCGTTGAAATGGGTGGCAGTTGGCCGACTGCACATCCCCTTGCGTGGCTTTGCGCACATGCGCCACCACCACTTTGGATTTGATGGGGTGGCGCCTGACGTAATCGGCCAAAGGGGAATGGCTGGCCGGTTGATCGTCCTGAAAAACCCGGCAACATTTGCCGTCATAAAAAGCGATGCCCCAGCCGTCGATGTGGTCCGAGGTCAGACCCCCGCGGGCCGAAAAACCGGTGAATGAAAAAGTGGTGGCTGCTGGCTTGTTGCAGCTCATGCCCATCAGTTGGCACATGCGCGCAACTCAGGACAGGCAAAAATTCACAGCGGCCATGGCGTGCAAGGCCGTGGTGTCAAAGCCGGGCAAGCCACCGTCGCCGGGCTGCAGGCTCATGGTCAGCTCGGTGCAGCCCAGAATGACGCCTTGCGCCCCTTGCTCGCCCAGCTGCTGCACCTGCGCGATCAAGTTCTGGCGTGAGGCGGCCAGCACCTGGCCCTGGCACAGTTCCTCAAAAATGATGCGGTGCACCTCGGCACGTCCGGGCTCCTCGGGCACCAGGCACTGGATGCCGCGTGCGGCCAGGTGGTCACGCATGAAGGCTTGCTCCATGGTGAAGCGGGTGCCCAGCAAGCCCACTTGGCTCAAACCGGCGGCCAGCACGGCATCGGCGGTGGCGTCGGCAATGTGCAGCAAAGGCACGGCGGTGACCGCTTGCACTTGCGGCGCGATGCGGTGCATGGTGTTGGTACAAATGAGCAAGGCCTCGGCCCCGCTGTGCGCCAGCTGGCGGGCCGCTGTTTGCAAGATCTCGGTCATGCGCGCCCAGTCGCCCTGCTTTTGCAGGTCGGCAATTTCCTGAAAATTCAGGCTGACCAGCTGCAAGGGGGCCGAGTGCAGTCCGCCTCGGCGTCGCGCCACCTCGCGGTTGATGTGTTGGTAATAAAGGGCGGTGGACTCCCAGCTCATGCCACCGATCAGACCGATTTTTTTCATGCCATCCAGCTTTGTCAATTGGAAAAAGAAGTTTGCCACCAAACAGACAGCATGAAATTGCTTTTTTTACCTCGAAATATTATTTTTTTAGAATAATTTTCTACAATCTGGCCATGAAGCACAAAATTGATGCCATTGATCGAAAAATCCTTGACCTGTTGCAAGAGCGCAGCGACTGGCCCGTCAACGAGTTGGCCGCTGCCGTGAACCTGACGCCCACGCCGTGCTGGCGGCGGGTGCAACGGCTCAAGGAGTTGGGCATTTTGGCGCGGCAAGTGGCCCTGGTGGACCGGCACCAGGTGAACCTGGGTGTGACGGTGTTCGTGTCGGTGCGCACACGCGAACACGATGTGCCTTGGCTGGAAAAGTTTCGCGCTGCGGTGCACGGCATTGCCGAAATCGTCGAAGCCCACCGCATGAGCGGCGATGTGGACTACCTGCTCAAAGTGGTGGTGCCCGACATTGCCGGTTATGACCTGGTGTACAAGCGGCTCATTCAGGCGGTGCCGCTGTCCGACGTGAGCTCGAGTTTTGCCATGGAAGAGCTCAAATTCACCACGGCGGTGCCGCTCAGTTATGCGGCCTGAGCGGGGCGGGACCGGATAGCCACCCACATGCCCAACGCGCCAAACAGGACAAAACACACAAACGACCAATTGGCGATCGAGCCGCCCAAGAAGGTCCAGTCGATCTTGCTGCAGTCACCGCTGCCTTTGAAGATCATGGGGATAGCGCGATTCAGCGGGAAGTTTTCGACCATGCCGTAGAAGTCGCGCCCGCAGTTGACCACCTCGGGCGGGTACCACTGCAGCCAACTTTGGCGGGCGGCGGTGAATGCGCCAAAGCCCGCGGCGAGGGTCAAAAGCAGGCTGGAAGCAGCCAAACCAATGCCGCGCAAACGCCAGCCGATCAAAGCCAGCACCACCACGCCAATCAAGGCGTAGCGCTGCACGATGCACATGGGGCAGGGGTTCAGCCCGACCACATGCTGCAAATACAGGCCAAACACCAGCATGCCGACGCCTGACAAGGCCATCAACATCATCCAGCGCCGGGGAGAAATAACGGACAGTTTCATGGGGCCTCTTCAAAAAACAAGGGTCATTGTGCCCCCATGTCGGTACAGGTGTCAGCGATGGGTTGAACAAAGCCCTCAGGGCTTCAGGCGTCTGCAAAAGCCCGCTCGATGACGAAAGCGCCGGGTGTGCTGGTGTTGCCCTCTTTGAGGCCATGCGCTTCGCAAATGCGCTTGAGGTCCTTGAGCATTTCAGGCGAACCGCAAATCATGACGCGGTCGGTCTCGGGGTTGAGCGGGGGCAGACCCAGGTCGGCAAACAGTTTGCCGTTTTCCATCAGCTCAGTCACACGACCTTGGTTTTTATAAGGCTCGCGGGTCACGGTGGGGTAGTACAACAGCTGCTGGCTGACCATCTCACCCAGGAACTCGTGGGCGGGCAGCTCTTGCGTGATGTAGTCGTGGTAAGCCAACTCGTTGACTTGGCGCACGCCGTGCACCAGGATGACTTTTTCAAAGCGCTCATAGGTTTCGGGGTCGCGGATGATGCTCATGAACGGGGCCAGGCCGGTGCCGGTGCCCATGAGGTACAGGTTCTTGCCGGGCAGCAAATAATCGATGAGCAAGGTGCCGGTGGGCTTGCGGCCGACCACGATGGTGTCGTCCACCTGGATGTGCTGCAGCCTGGAGGTCAACGGGCCATCGGGCACCTTGATGCTCAAAAACTCCAGATACTCTTCGTAGTTGGCACTGGCAATGGAATAGGCCCTCAACAGCGGTTTGCCGTTGTCGCCGCGCAGGCCAATCATGGTGAAGTGCCCATTCGAAAAGCGCAGGGCTTGGTCGCGGGTGGTGGTGAAGCTGAACAGGCGGTCGGTCCAGTGGTGAACGCTCAAAACGCGTTCTTCAAGAAATGCACTCATTTGATGTGTCTGGGTTTTGGCCGGGCGAGAGACCCAATGCCAATGGAGGATGCTGAAAGCTTGCTACAGTTACGGCCTGCAAGTCCACAAAAAACACGGTGCTGTTGCACCAACAACCCGTGTTCTCGTGTGAACCGCTTCCAACTGGAAATTCGGAAATTCTATATCCGTATCACCAGCGCTTCTTAAGATACATCAAGGCTGACAATCATCATGGCACGCAACGTTCAATGCATCAAACTCGGCAAAGAAGCAGAGGGACTGGATTTTCCGCCCTACCCCGGCGAGCTGGGCAAGCGCATCTGGGAAGGCGTGAGCAAGCAAGCCTGGGCCGACTGGCTCAAGCACCAGACCATGCTGGTCAATGAAAACCGCCTGAACCTGGCCGATTTGCGCGCCCGCCAATACCTGGCGCGCCAAATGGAAAACCATTTCTTTGGCGATGGCGCAGACGCTGCTCAGGGCTATGTACCCCCTGCCGCAAGCTGATGCCAGAGCGGCACTTGACTCCCCATTTTTGAACCCTTGAGCTCCGCTTGCGAGACGCGCCAGGCGCTGGTCATCGGAGCTGGCTTGTCAGGTTCGGCCGTGGCCCACAGTCTGGCCGTGCGCGGCTGGTCGGTCACGGTGCTGGACCAGGCAGCAGGCGTTGGAGCTGGCGCATCGGGCCTGCCTGCGGGTTTGGCCGCACCCCACGTTTCACCTGACAACAATGTGCTCTCCCGCATCACGCGTGCGGGGGTGCAGGCCACGCTGCAACGCGCACAGGCACTTTTGCGCAGCGGCACCGATTGGGCTCTGACCGGTGTTCTGGAACACAACCTCGCGGGCAAACGCCGCCTGCCCTCGGACACCTCCGATCACCGCAGCGCCCCGGCCAGCGCGGCGCAAATCGCCGCCGCGGGCCTGCCGCAGGGCACGCCTGCGCTCTGGCATGAGCAGGCCGGCTGGATCCGGCCCCAGCAGCTGGTGGCCGCGCAGCTGCGAACGCCAGGCGTTCAGGTGGGGTGGTCGCAAGCTGTGCACACCATCGAACGGCGTGACCAGACTTGGGCCGTGCTGAACGCGCAGGGAGACACTTTGGCCCAGGCGCCTTGGTTGGTGGTGGCCAGCGCTTTTGACAGCCTGGTTTTGCTGCAACCCTTGCCCGGCTTCACGGTGCCCTTGGGTCCTTTGCGCGGGCAAGTCAGCTTTGGCCACATGACCAACTTGACGGACGCCCAGCGCCGGTGGCTACCACCTTTTCCGGTCAATGGGCACGGCAGCTTCATCAGCGGCGTGCCCACGCCCGAGGGGCCGCTTGGCTGGTTCATTGGCGCCACTTTTGAGCGCGACTGCTCACTGTCGCCCGTACGGCTTGAGGACCACCACGCTAACCGGCTGCGCTTGAACACGCTCTTGCCGGCCTTGGGGGAAGCCATGGCCAACCAATTTGGGCCGGAACAGGTCTACGGCTGGGCCGGTTTGCGCTGCACCTTGCCCAACCGCTTGCCTGCGGTCGGGCCCATCGACCGCCTGCGCTTGCCGGGTCTGTGTCTGAGCACGGGCATGGGTGCACGCGGCATCAGCCTGGCCGTGCTGTGTGGCGAACTCACCGCCGCCTGGATGAACCAAGAAGCCCTGCCCTTGCCCGAGGATTTGGCCAAACACCTGTCGGCCGAGCGCTTTGCGGCCACTTGAAAGGTTCGATTTCACGCCACTGCAGCTTGCTTTGGACCAACCTTGGCCATCGTTTTGACGCCCAGAATCAAATTTAACGTATATATCAATATAGTTGAAATTAGACTTTGTATTTATCATTTTCATCAATACTCTGTACAAAGTCAGCCGCATCCATCAATATCAGTGCTCATCGCGCTGTCCACAGGCCCAAATGGTCTGGCCAGCGGCTCACTTTGCAGGAGTTTCCATGGCCCAGCCGTCTTTTTCCAGATACTTGCCTTGGCTGGTCACGGCCCCTGCCGCGCTGGTGGCACTGCCCTATTCGATCTGGGCCAGTGGCGGTTTGGGCCTGCTGTTTGTGCTGGGCTGCATGGATTACGCCCAAACCCGCCAGTCGGTGCGACGCAACTACCCGCTCACGGGTCGGATCCGCTACGGTCTGGAGTACATCCGCCCGGAAATTCGTCAGTATTTTCTGGAAAACGACGAGGAAAAACTGCCCTTTTCACGCAGCCAACGCGCCATGGTCTATGCCCGCTCCAAGGTGCAAAACGACAAGCGCGGTTTTGGCAGCATCAAGGACATGTACCAAGCGCAAACCGAGTGGATCACACATTCGATGCAACCGACTCACCTGGACCCGGCCGGCTTCAGGGTCACGGTGGGCGCACACCAATGCCAGCAGCCTTACGCGTTGTCGTTGCTCAACATTTCCGGCATGAGCTTTGGGGCCTTGTCGCCCAATGCCGTCAAGGCCCTGAACAAGGGCGCGGCCATGGGGCAATTCGCGCACGACACCGGCGAGGGCAGCATCTCCTTGCACCACCGCGAACCCGGGGGTGATCTGATTTGGCAGATTGCCTCGGGTTATTTTGGTTGCCGCACACCAGAGGGCCGTTTTGACCCGGTGCGCTTTGCCGAGCAGGCCCGCTCGCCCCAGGTCAAGATGATTGAGCTGAAACTCTCACAAGGGGCCAAGCCTGGCCATGGCGGTGTCTTGCCCAAAGCCAAAGTCAGTGCAGAGATTGCCGAAGCGCGCGGCGTGCCCATGGGCCAAGACTGCGTGTCCCCGGCCAGGCATTCGGCCTTCAGCACGCCGTTGGAGATGTTGGCTTTCATCGCGCAACTGCGCGAACTCTCCGGCGGCAAGCCCGTGGGTATCAAGCTGTGTGTGGGCCATCCGGCTGAATGGTTTTCGGTGGTCAAAGCCATGGTGGAAACCGGCCAAACACCAGACTTCATCGTGGTGGATGGCGCCGAAGGCGGCACGGGCGCAGCACCCATCGAGTTTGCCGACCATGTGGGCATGCCGCTGCGCGATGGGCTGCGCCTGGTGCACAACAGTTTGGTAGGGGCAGGTTTGCGCGATCGGATCCGGATAGGCGCATCGGGCAAAGTGATTTCGGCCTTTGACATTGCGCGTTGCCTGGCGCTGGGGGCCGATTGGTGCAATTCGGCACGGGGTTTCATGTTTGCCCTGGGTTGCATCCAGTCACGCAGCTGCCACACCGACCACTGCCCTACAGGTGTGGCCACGCAAGACCCGGTGCGCCAACGCGCCATCGTGGTCACCGACAAGGCCGAGCGGGTGTATTACTTCCATGCCAACACCTTGCACGCACTGGCCGACCTGGTGGGCGCAGCAGGCCTGCAAAAACCGGGCGACATCACGGCGCAGCACCTGATGGGGCGCAATGCCGAGGGACAGGCCCGTACCCTGGCCTCCAGCATTGACACGCTGGCGCCCGATCAACTCTTGCGTGAGCCATCTGAGCCATACACGCTGCCCAGTCCCTTTGCCGAGTTCTGGCACGCCAGCCAGGCGGGGCATTGGGGCGTGCCCGATGGCGCTGCCCCAACGTCCACCTGAACCTGCTCCCTGGCGGTCGGTGTGCGTCGTCTTGGGTGACAAGCCCACCGCTTTGGTGACAAGGCTGTGGGCTTGCTGGGTGTTTAATGGGCCCTCCATTTCGCAACATTGCGTCTCCCATGCGACCTGGCCCGTATCACCCCACCCCCCCCGCCGCCTCCCAACCGAAAGAACCACATGCTGCGTTGGCGGCTCTGGGCCAACTGGTTTCAGAGGATGGTCAAAACTTGGTCATTTGGCATCAGAACAGCCAGACCCTGGTGCGTGCAGCGCACACCCTGCAAAGCTTGTGGCGCACTCAGGCCCCTGCAGCCGCGGTAGAACACTTCACAGGTGAGCAACGCCTGGCTTTGCTCAGCCACATCAACCAAGGCATTGCCCAACTGGGGTTGACACAGGCAATGAAAACACCAGCGCCAGCCTCTTTGCCGAGGCAAATCTCCATCGTCACCCACGCAGAACAGCTGCCCGCTTCGGATGTTCAGCTGTTGCAAGATCTCACGCGGCACCTGCCCGGCCTGCGTTGGCGCTGGGTTCTGCTTGGCCTTGATGCTTCGGGTGGACACAACAATGCGGCCATCACGGGCATCCCCCCGTCCGAACCCAACCCTCAGTGGATGGCTGCGCCCCTCACCCAGGCACCTATCCCCCTCGCGACCGAAGCGGCCTGCAGCCCCGCATCCGACAAGTCATCCAAGCGTCTGGCCTGGCTGAGCTTGGCGGCCCTGTTGGGCTTGGGCGCATGGGGCACGGCGCTCCACTTGTCGGACCCCAACGCCGTCACATCCCAGGCAGACAATCGGTCTGCGGCTGCAACGCCAGCGGCTTCGGCGTCTTCGCTTGGTACACCGCCAAGCCAAGCCAAAGACCTTGTGGCGTCCGCCGTTCCGGCAGAGCCCGCCGCCCTGCCACAAGCGCCCGCTGCCGCAGACACCCGCAACGACGTGCCAGAGATCGCCCTGCGGGGCGTGCGGTGGCTGGCCCTGCAATCGCCAGAATTTTTTGTCCTGGAGCATGGTGCTTTTCAAACCGCCACGCAGGCCCAAAGCCTGATCCAAACACGCAACGAACTGGCCAATGCGCGCGTGCTCATGCGCAAGAGCGCCTCCCCGGTTGGCCGGTTTGTGGTGATCACAGGACCCTTCCGATCGCAGGAACGGGCGCAAAACTTCAAGGCCCGGGAAAACCTTCTGCCTCAGATTCAGGTGCGCAGGATCTCCGACGTCTTGGAGGACAGTGTAAGGACTGCCCCGTCGGGATCTTGAAAAGCCCATGCCCCTCACGCAAGGCCGCTGGTTGAGGGGACCTGCCCAACACAGCCCCGGCTGATAATGGTCTGGCCATGAACGGACGTCAATTCACCCAACTTGTTCTTTTGTCGGCCGTTTGGGGCGGCTCGTTTCCGCTCATCCGCGTGGCCGCCCCGGCCTTTGGCCCTGTGGCCATGGCTTGCCTGCGCTGCGCCCTGGCGGCACTGGTGCTCAGCGCCATCATGCGTTGGACGCGCCAAGCCTGGCCAGCCCGCGAACACTGGCGCTCTCTCACCGGGCTGGGCATCTTGACGCTGGTGGTGCCCTTTGTTTTGTTCAACTGGGCCGGGCTGGTCTTGCCGGCCGGGTATTCGGCCGTGCTCAACGCCACCGCCCCCATGTTCGGCGTTTTGGCTGGGGTGATGTTGGCCCAAGAACGCTTCACGCCCAGCAAAATGGTCGGTTGTGTGCTCGGCTTTCTGGGTGTGACCTTGTTGCTGGGCTTGGGGCCCGTGAACCCGGACCTGAAGGTGCTGCTGGCCGCCTTGGCCTGCGTGGTGGCCGCTGGCTGTTATGGCTTTGGGGCCATCTTCATGAAGCGTGCCACCTTGGAACACCACGCGCTGCCCGCCTCGGCAGTGGTGCACCTGACCAGCGCACTGGTGCTGGTGCCCGCTGCCGTGGCCACCGCCCCCAGCCAAGCGGTGGGCCTGCCCGCGCTGCTGGCTTTGCTGGTGCTGGGTGCGGTCACCTCGGGTTTTACCTACTGGATCAGCATGCGCCTGATGCGCGAGATCCCGGCCAGCGCCTCCACCTCTTCGGCTTTTTTGATTCCCCTTTTCGGTGTGTCCTGGGGGGCCTTGTTTTTGGACGAACCCCTCACACCCGGCCTGCTGCCAGGCGTGCTGCTCATCTTGATCGCCTCGGCATTGCTCACCGGATTCAACCCCTTTCGAAGCTTCCAACGCAGGGAACACTGAGCCAAAATCCAACACCACTCTTATAAGCCAAAAGAATATATGCCCAACTAAAAAATCGTTTGTTAAAGCATAAAGGCACCCTACATTCGCCCCCATGGTTGATTTGGCTTATGTCTTTGCAGGTTTTTTCGTGGGCACCATCGTGGGCTTGACGGGGGTGGGTGGCGGCTCTTTGATGACGCCGCTCTTGATCTTTTTCTTTGGCGTGAAGCCCTACATGGCCGTAGGCACCGACTTGCTGTTTGCGGCTTTCACCAAGTTAGGCGGCACCGTCAGCTTTGCCCA
>NZ_JBILQU010000035.1:0-25831 GCF_044373035.1 Limnohabitans sp.
TCACAGCTGCGTGCGCAGCGTCCAGATTTCCGGGAAGAGCACAGTGTCCAGCATCTTGCGCAAATAGCTCACGCCGCCTGTGCCGCCCGTGCCGCGCTTGAAGCCGATCACGCGCTCCACCGTGGTCACATGCCGAAAGCGCCACAAGCGGAAGGCGTCTTCCAGATCGGTCAGTTCTTCGCCCAGTTGGTACAGGTCCCAATGTGCCTTGGGGTTGCGGTAAACCACGAGCCAGGCGTTTTCCACCGCCTCGCTGGCCGGGTAGGGCTGACGCCAGTCTCGTTGGGTGTGGGTGCCCGGCACATCCAGGCCACGGCGCTTCAAAAGGCGCAAGCACTCGTCGTACAGCGATGGCGCTTCGTAAGCCGCTTGCACGATGGCCAAGAGGTCGGGGCGGTGCGCGTGGGGCTGCAGCATGGCGGCGTTTTTGTTGCCCATTGAAAATTCAATGCAGCGGTATTGCCAGCTTTGGAAACCGCTGGACTGCGCCAGGTAGGGGCGGATGGCGCTGTACTCGGGGGGCGTCATGGTGGCCAGCACGTCCCAGGCATGGACCAGTTGCTCCATGATGCGGCTGACGCGGGCGAGCTTCTTGAAGGCATCGGGCAGTTCGTCCGCCGCCATGTTGTGCATGGCCGCTTGCAACTCGTGCAGCATCAGCTTCATCCACAACTCGCTGGTTTGGTGCTGCACGATGAACAGCATCTCGTTGTGGTCGGGCGAGAGCGGTTGTTGTGCATTCAGGATCGCATCGAGCTGCAGGTAGTCGCCGTAGCTCATGCGACCGTCAAAGTCGAGCTGGGCTTTTTCTTCTTGCACGATGCGCTCGCCGGGCACTGCGTTGACCGTGTTGGGTGCGGAGGAAAAAGGGCAGGAACTCATGGGGTGCCTTTCAGGTCACGGCGTTTTTCTGGGCGAAGCGGGCGTCTTGCCATTCGCCGCTTTCCATGACTTGGACCAAGTGATCTGCAGCGTGCCACACATCGGCGTAACCGATGTACATCGGCGTGAATCCAAAGCGCAGGATGTCTGGGTGCTGGCCGCCGTCGCCTGCGCGGAAGTCGCCGATCACGCCGCGTGCGATCAAGGCTTGCACGATGGCGTAGGCACCATCGGAGCGGGTCAGGCTCACTTGTGAGCCGCGCAGGGCTTCCTCAGTCGGTGTGGCGATGCCAAAGCCGTGGCCGTGCAAGCGCGTGCGCACCAGTTGCATGAACAGGCCCGTGAGCGCCAGCGATTTTTGGCGCAGCGCGGCCATGCCGCCCAGCGCTTGGGCACTCAAAAAAGCGTTCAAGCCGCAGTCCAGCGCCGTGAGGCTCAAGATGGGCTGCGTGCCGCACTGGTAGCGGGTGATGCCCTTGGCGGGTTGGTAGTCGGGCGTGAAGGCAAAGGGTGCGGCGTGGCCCCACCATCCCGCCAGCGGTTGCCAAAAGCGGTCGGTGTGTTGCGGGTGTACCCACACAAAAGCCGGCGCGCCGGGGCCGCCGTTCAAGTATTTGTAGCCGCAGCCCACCGCAAAGTCGGCCCCTGAGCCGTTCAGGTCCACCGGCACCGCGCCTGCACTGTGTGCCAGGTCCCACACCGTCAGGATGTCTTGCGCGTGGGCCTGCGCGGTGACGGTTTGCATGTTGTGCATGGTGCCGGTGCGGTAGTTCACATGGGTGAGCATGAGCACCGCCACATCGGGTTGGAGGGCGGTGGCGATGTCGTCGGCTTCGACCAGTTGGAGGGTGTAGCCGCGTTCTTTGCACAGGGCTTCGGCGATATAGAGGTCTGTCGGAAAGTTGCTGCGTTCGCTGACGATTTTGGTTTTGTGCGGGTGGTCGGCGGCGGCGATGTGCAGCGCGGCGGCCAGCACTTTGAACAGGTTGATCGAGGTGCTGTCAGCGGCGATCACTTCGCCGGCTTGGGCTCCGATGACGCGGGCGATTTTGTCGCCCACGCGTTGGGGCAGGTTGAACCAACCGGCGCTGTTCCAGCTTTTGATCAGGTCTTGCCCCCATTCGTGGGTGACGGCATGGGCCACGCGGGCCGGGGCGGTTTTGGGCAATACGCCCAGCGAATTGCCGTCCAGGTAAATCACCCCTGTGGGCAGGTCAAATTGCGCACGCAGGCTTCGCAAAGGGTCTTGCGCGTCCAGCAGTTCGCAGTCTTGCAGGGTTGGGGTGAGGTTCATCATGGGTGAGTCTTTCAAATGGCGTTTCAAAGTTCGCGCAACACCGCTCGCACCGGGCTGGCGTCGGCGGTCATGAGTTTGAGGGGCAGGGCGATCAGTTCGTAATCGCCTTCCGGAACGTCATCAAGCAGCAGGTTTTCCAGCACGCGCAAGCCGCGTTGGCGGATGGCCTGGTGGCTGGGCAGCAGCTTGCTGTCGGCCGGGTCGATGCTGGCGCTGTCGGTGCCGATCAGCAGCACGCCCAGATCGGCCAGGTGCTGCACGCAGGCGGGGTCAAAACCGGTGAGTTGGGGGTCGAACTGCGCGAGTGGAAACTGGCGGTAAGTGCGCACCAGCACGCGTGGGGGCAGATCGGCCAGGGCGTGCTGCAGGTGGGCGATGGTGATCAAGGGGCCTGCGTCCAGCGAATGGATCACGCGGCAATGGCCCAGAAAAGGCTGCAGGTCCAAAGCGCCAACGGTCGCGCCTTGCGGGTCATAGTGCAGCGGCGCATCAGCATGTGCGCCCACATGCGGCGACATCGTGATGGCACTCACGTTGACTGGGCAGGTGTCCGACAGCGTGGCGGCCCATTGCTGGGTGTAATGCGTGTCGCCCGGAAAGACAGGGCTGTGCGCGTCAACAGGCGGGGATATATCCCAAAGTTTGTCCCAAAGTTTTTTCATGGTGTTCGAAGGTAGCACCCCAGAAAAAACCGTGGTGTCGGTTATTTCCAACACCCGTGAAATTCAGGCGTTGAGCGCAGGCAGGCCGTGGCGGCGGCGCGCTTGTTCGCAGGCGGGGCTGCCTTCTTCAAACTCACGGCAGGGTGAAGGTCGCCATTCGTAAATGCCGCAGATCGCTTTTTCGCCCGTTTTGCCATACAGGGCTGCACAGCGTGGCGGGCTGTGGTCGGTGCCGCGCATGCGGCAGGTGTGCTCGGTGATGGGTGAGGCCAGCCCGGCGGGGACATCGCCGCCGCCTTCTTCGTATTCGGAAACAGAAAAGTCCACCCTGAAGCTGACGCAGCAAGCGCCGCAGGTGGTGCAGGCAGACATGTCAGGCGTTCACGCGACCCAGCAGCAAAAATTCCATCAGCGCTTTTTGTGCATGCATGCGGTTTTCGGCTTCGTCCCACACGACCGATTGCGGGCCGTCAATGACTTCGGCGCTGACTTCTTCACCCCGGTGCGCGGGCAGGCAGTGCATGAACAGGGCGTCGGGCTGGGCCACTTGCATCATGGCTTCGTCCACGCACCAGTCGGCAAAGGCTTTCTTGCGCGCTTCGTTTTCGGCCTCAAAGCCCATGCTGGTCCACACGTCGGTGGTGACCAAATCTGCGCCTCGGCAGGCATCTTCGGGGTCTTTGAAAATTTTGTAGCTGTCGGCGCTGCGCAAACCGGCCACGGCCTGGTCCACTTCGTAGCCGCTGGGCGTGCTCAGGTGCACCGTGAAACCCAGCAGCTCGGCCGCCTGCAGCCAGGTGTTGGCCATGTTGTTGCCGTCGCCCACCCAAGCCACGGTTTTCCCCTGAATGGAACCCCGGTGTTCGATGTAGGTGAAGATGTCGGCCAGGATTTGGCAGGGGTGGAACTCGTTGGTCAGGCCGTTGATGACCGGCACACGCGAGTGCGAAGCAAAGCGCTCGATCTTGTCTTGGCCATAGGTGCGGATCATGACGATGTCGGTCATGCGGCTGATGACGCGGGCGCTGTCTTCGATGGGCTCGGAGCGGCCCAGTTGGCTGTCGCCGGTGGTCAGGTGCACCACCGAGCCGCCGAGCTGGTACATGCCCGCTTCAAAGCTCACACGGGTGCGGGTGCTGGCTTTTTCAAAAATCATGGCCAGCGTACGGTCGGCCAGCGGGTGGTATTTTTCGTAGGCCTTGAACTTGCGCTTGATCTCGGCGGCGCGTGCAAACACATGCGCGTACTCGTTAGCCGAGAGGTCGGTGAACTGCAGGTAGTGCCGCACGGGCGCTGGGGCGATGCTCATGGCGTTTCTGCCAAAAAATTCTTGATCAGGGGCACCAAAATGGCGACCACTTCGTCGGCTTCGGCTTCGGTCATGACCAGCGGCGGGACCAAGCGGATCACGCTGTCGGCCGTCACGCTCAGCAGCAGGCCAGCTTCGGCGGCCCGTGTCCAAATGGCACCGCAAGGGCGGTTAAGTTCAATGCCCAACATCAGGCCCTGGCCGCGAACCTCTTTCACGCCCTGAACGCCCGCCAGGGCTTTTTCAAGGGCACCGCGCAGATGGTCACCCACCCGTGCTGCATTGGCCATCAGGCCGTCTTTTTCCATGATGCGGATGGTCTCGACCCCGGCGCGCATGGCCAGCGGGTTGCCGCCAAAAGTGGTGCCGTGGTTGCCGGGCTGGAAAATGTGAGCGGCCTTGGGGCCCGCCACCACCGCGCCAATCGGCACGCCCGAGCCCAGGCCTTTGGCCAGCGGCATCACGTCGGGCACGATGCCTGCCCACTGGTGGGCAAACCATTTGCCCGTGCGGCCCATGCCGCACTGCACCTCGTCGATCATCATCAGCCAGTCTTTTTGGTCGCACAGGGCGCGCACTTGCTGCAGGTATTCGATGCGCATGGGGTTGATGCCACCTTCGCCCTGGATCGTTTCCATGAACACGGCCACCACGTTGGGGTTGCCTTCGGTCGCTTTTTTGAGGGCTTCAATGTCGTTGACCGGCACGCGCACAAAGCCTTCAAGCATAGGGCCAAAGCCTTTTTTCAGCTTCTCGTTGGCCGTGGCGCTCAGAGTGGCGATGCTGCGGCCGTGGAAGGCTTTTTCGTAGACCACGATCTCGGGTTTGTCGATGCCCTTGTCGTGACCGTATTTGCGCGCCAGTTTGATGGCCGCCTCGTTGGCTTCCAGGCCGGTGCAGCAGAAAAATACATTCGTCATGCCCGACAACTCGACCAGCTTGGCCGCCAGCACTTCGGCGTTGGGCACATGGAAGTAGTTGCAGCTGTGGATCATCTTGGCCAGCTGGTCCTGCAGCGCAGGCACCAAATCGGGGTGGTTGTGCCCCAGGGTGTTCACGGCAATACCGGCCAATGCGTCGAGGTACTCCTTGCCATTGACGTCCCAGACTCGGCAACCTTGACCATGGCTGAGTGCGATCGGCAGTCGGCCATAGGTGTTCATGGTGTGCGGTGAGGCGGCTTCAATGTGAGCGGTCATGCGTGAACTCCGGAAAAAAAAGCGGCTCAACATGGAGAGCCGTTGAGGTGGGATTTTAGAGGCAGAAAGGGCGGCCGGGCGGCCTGTTCTTTCCAGCCTTTCGCCAAGGCGTTTTGAATCGCTTCAAGTCTTATATAAGATAGAATACTTGGGTAAACCCGCGGGTGGCGATCCCGCCCTGCGGGTCCGACCGACTTACACCTCTATCCGATGGTTTCCCACAACGCCAAAGAAGTTTTCATCCAGGGCATCACCCAGGACGGCAAGCCTTTCAGGCCCAGCGACTGGGCCGAACGCCTGGCGGGCGTCATGAGCCCCTTTCGCCCCGGCGGCGCTGTTCCGGGCAGCCACTTGAGTTATTCGCCTTGGTGCATTCCCACCACCTTGGCGGGGGTGAAGTGCGTCATCGTGAACCACGATCTGCGTGATCACAACGTCATGGCCTGGGATTTTGTGATGAACTTCGCGCGCGACAATGGCTTGCAAGTGGCTGAAGCCTGTTTGTTGCCTGACCCACCTCCCAAAAAATAAGAACCATGAACCGACCGCCCCCAAGGGCGGTTTTTTTGTTTCCAACGAGGTTGGTTAGACAGATTGCAATGCACCTCGCTGAGTTGGGGCCATCGCCGGGTGACGATTTTTACGAGCGAAGCGAGTCATGAGGAGCCCGGCGATGGCCCCAACTCAGCCTTCGCCCAGCGGATGACAAGCGCCCATGAAAAAACCGCCAAGGTTTGCACCTGGGCGGTTCAGTGTTCGCGGACAGCGCACCCGTTTCAAACGGCAGCGAGGACGGGGCCTCGCCGGGCTGTTGATCTGGTGGAGCGGATCAGGCTGCAGTCGCTGCGTGAGCCAGAGTCTTGACTTTGGCGCTCAGGCGGCTCTTGTCACGAGCGGCCTTGTTCTTGTGGAAGATGCCCTTGTCGGCAATGATGTCCACCACGGTTTGCATCTTGGCAAACAACTCGGTGGCTTTGGACTTGTCGCCTGCTGCAACGGCTTTTTCGACGTTTTTCACGGCGGTGCGGTATTTGGAGCGCAGCGAAGAGTTCGCAGCATTGATTTTGACGTCTTGACGGACGCGTTTACGACCGGATGCAAGACGGGGGTTTTTCTTTTTGGGTTTAGCGGATGCCATGTATAAGTTCTTTCAATGTCTGAGGATGATGTCCAGCGAACCGAATATTCTAGCAGACCTTCAGCGAGTCTTCTGCTCTGAGCAGTGAGCGCCAGCCTTGGCCTGCGCGCCAATCCCCGTCGTTGTCATGGCCTTGCGGGTCAGTCAGAAAGTGACCGCTACACTCGCCCTCTGTGAGCCTCCTACGATCTGCCTCCGTTGTGTCAATTTTTACCCTGGCCTCCCGGGTCACGGGTTTGGTGCGCGAGTTGCTCATCGCCTCCATGTTCGGGGCCAGCGCCTTGACCGACGCCTTCAATGTGGCCTTTCGCATTCCCAACTTGTTTCGTCGGCTGTTTGCCGAAGGGGCGTTCAGCCAGGCCTTTGTGCCAGTGCTGGCCGCCAGTCGTGCCCAGCATGGCGACGAAGCCACCAAGGAAGTGATCGACAGCGTGGCCACGGCCCTGGCCTGGTCGGTCCTGGCTTTATCGGTCTTGGGTGTGCTGGCTTCACCTTGGCTGGTGTGGGCTTTGGCCAGTGGTTTGCAGCAAGATGCCCGGGGTTACGGCGCGGCCGTCAACATGACAAGCTGGATGTTTCCCTACATCGCCTTCATGTCCATGGTGGCCTTATCGGCGGGGATTTTGAACACTTGGAAGCGTTTTGCTGTCCCCGCAGCCACGCCCGTGCTGCTGAATGTGAGCGTGATCGCCGCCACTTGGTTTTTGTCGCCCTGGTTGGCCAAGCAAGGTGTGGAGGCCATTTATGCCTTGCCCGTGGGTGTGATGGTGGGCGGGGTGTTGCAGTTGGCGGTGCAAATTCCGGCCTTGGCCCGGCTGGGTTTGTTGCCCCGCCTGGGCGTGCGGCCCCGCGCCGTCAAGAAAGCCTGGACCAACCCCGCCACCTTGAACATCCTGCGCCTGATGGGGCCGGCTTTGCTTGGCGTGGGCGTGGCCCAAATTTCCCTGCTCATCAACACCCAGATCGCCTCTTACATGGCCCCGGGCAGCGTCAGTTGGTTGACCTATGCCGACCGTTTGATGGAGTTTCCAACGGCCATTTTGGGCGTTGCGCTGGGTGTGGTGCTGATGCCGCAATTGGCCGCAGCCAAAGCCACAGGAGACATGGAACGTTATGCGGCCATGCTCGACTGGGGTTTGCGATGGGTGTTGCTGCTGGCCTTGCCTTGTGCGGCGGCTTTGCTGGTGTTTTCGCAGCCACTGGTGTCGGTGCTTTACCACTATGGGGCCTTCACCGACCGCGATGTGCAGCAAACCACTTTGGCCCTGACGGGCTACGGCGTGGGCTTGCTGGGCCTGGTGGCCATCAAGGTGCTGGCCCCGGGTTACTACGCCAGCCAGGACATCCGCACCCCGGTGCGCATCGCGGCGGTGGTGCTGGTGCTCACGCAGATTTTCAACGTCATTCTGGTGCCTTATTTGGCCCACGCCGGGCTGGCGTTGTCCATTGGCTTGGGCGCTTTGGTCAATGCCTTGTGGCTGCTGGTGGGATTGCTGCGTCGGGGCAGTTACAAACCGCAGCCCGGCTGGTGGCGCTTTGGCTTGCAGGTGCTGCTGGCAACCGCCTTGATGACGGCCTTGCTGTGGTTCGCTGCGAACCATTTGCCCTGGGTGGCCATGCGCCAAGAGGCTTGGCTGCGCATCGGCTGGATGGCGGTGGTTTTGGCGGGCTCTGCCTTGCTTTATTTTGGCGTGTTGTGGGCCACAGGTTTGCGGCTCAAGACCTTTCTCAAGCGTTGAACCATTCCAAATGTCTTTGAATTTATCCCCCCCGACCCCGCTCAGTTACTTTGCCAGCTTGGTGCAAAGCGACGATCAGTTCCCCTTGCTGGAGGCTGCGGCCAGTTTGGCGCAGGATGAAGAACCCACGCTGGATGTGCAGCAGGTGCTCGACGATGTGGCGCGCTTGGTCAAAAGGGTGAAGGCGCGCATGCCCGTGGCGGCCGATGACCTGACCCGATTGGCCAACTTGACGCAGGTGTTTTACAAAGACCTGGGTTTTGGGATGAATGCCAACGACTATTACGCCCCTGAAAACAGCTACATCTTTGACGTGTTGCGCACGCGCCGGGGGATTCCGATTTCACTGGCAGTGATTTGGCTGGAGTTGGCCCAAGCCTTGGACTTGCAGGCGCAAGGCATTTCCTTTCCTGGTCATTTTTTGGTCAAAGTGGCGCTGGAGGGCGGCTTGGTGGTGCTGGATCCGCTCACGGGCGAGTCCTTGGGCTTGGACAGTTTGTCAGACAGGCTGAGTCCTTACAGGGCCCCCGAAGACCAGTTCGCAGCCCCCGACTTGGACGAGGGTGAAACCCCTTTGGGTTTGTATTTGCAAGCCTGCCCACCCCGCGACATGTTGGCCCGCATGCTGCGCAATCTGAAAGAAATTTTCCGCTCGCAAGAAGATTGGCCCCGCATGCTCCAGGTGCTAGAGCGGTTGGTGATTTTACTGCCCGAGGCTTGGGACGAGCGACGCGACCGGGGCTTGGTGCACGCCGAGTTGGGGCATGTGCACGAGGCCTTGCAGGACCTGAGGCAGTATTTGGAGTTCGCGCCGGCAGCGCCCGACACGGCGGCGTTGCGCAACCGGGTCAACGAGCTTTCAGCGCTTTGACCGGGTGCTGATTCGGCCTCGAATTTTAGTTTTCAAGCCCAATGGCTTGAGGCCCAAAAGCTCAGGACACCACCACCTGGGCCCCATCGCCTTGCGGCGCGATGCGCCCAATCGTGTAAACCGCTTCACCCAAGCCGCGCAGTGTGGCGGCGCAGGACTGGGCTTCGGCTGCGTCCACCACCACCACCATGCCAATGCCGTTGTTGAAGGTGCGGTTCATTTCGAGGTCGTCGATGCCAGCCGTCTTTTGCAGCCAGGCAAACAGCTCGGTTTGAGGCCAGCTGCTTTTTTGCAGGTGGGCGGCCAGGCCATCGGGCAACACGCGGGGGATGTTTTCGAGCAAACCGCCACCGGTGATGTGGGCCAAGGCCTTGATGCCCGAGGCTTCTTCCGTGTTCGGGTGCGCAGCCAATGCGGCCAAAACGTTCAGCACATACAGGCGGGTGGGCTCCATCAGGGCTTGCTTGAAGGGTTTGCCGTCGAGCCTGGCCGGGGTGTTGGCACCTGCGCGCTCGATGCATTTGCGCACCAGGGAAAACCCGTTGGAGTGCACGCCGCTGGACGCCAGGCCCAGCACCACATCCCCGGCTTTCACGTTCTGGCCCGTGAGGATTTTGGATTTTTCGACCACGCCGACCGCAAAACCGGCCAAGTCGTATTCACCAGAGGGGTACATGCCGGGCATCTCAGCGGTTTCGCCGCCGATCAGGGCGCAGCCCGACAGCTCGCAACCTTTGGCAATGCCGCCCACCACCGCCGCTGCAGTGTCTACGTCCAGTTTGCCGCAGGCAAAGTAGTCCAGAAAGAATAAGGGCTCGGCCCCTTGCACCAGCACGTCGTTCACGCTCATGGCCACCAGATCGATGCCCACGGTGTCGTGCATGTTCCATTCAAACGCCAGTTTGAGCTTGGTGCCCACGCCGTCGGTGCCGCTCACCAGCACGGGTTCTTTGTAGCGCTTGGGCACTTCAAACAGCGCGCCAAAACCACCGATGCCAGCCAGCACGCCTTCGCGCATGGTTTTTTTGGCCAGGGGCTTGATGCGTTCGACCAGCGCGTCGCCCGCAACGATGTCGACGCCAGCGTCTTTGTAGGAAAGAGGGGGTTGAGTCATGGATTTGGCCCGGTTGGGGCATGTGAATGGGGAGAGGGGCAATAAACGGGCTGGCAGACTAAAATCAAAGCTTATTTTAAGGGTTAGCACTGAGCGAACAGCACTGACCCTGACAAAACAAGAGACTGCATGCAAGCCCCCCTTCCTTTTTTGATGACCCGACTGGCCGCCTGGCTGGGCGTGGCCCTGCTGGCTGTGCTGGTTTTATGGTTGCTCGCGCCGGTGCTGGCCCCGTTTGTCATTGCAGCGGTCATGGCCTATGTTCTGCACCCCTTGGTGATCAGGCTAGAGGGTGTGTCCGGTGGGCGTTTGCCTCGTGCTCTGGCGGTGGTGTTGGTGGAGGCGCTGGCCTTGCTGTCCCTTTTGGGGTTGTTTTTGTTGCTGGTGCCGATCCTGGTACGCGAATGGCCCCTGTTGCAGCAGCAACTGCCTTTGTTGCTCGACCGCGTGGGCGATGCCATCAACCCTTTGTTGGCCCAGCTGGGCCTGAATGTTTCGCTGGATCTGGACGAACTGAAAAAACAACTGGTGACTTATCTGAGCGCGAACCGCGAAGACTGGTGGGCCCCACTCATGTCCTCGCTCAAACTCGGCGGCAGCGTGGCGCTGGCTTTGGTGGGTTATGCGGTACTGGTGCCCGTGGCTTTGTTTTACATGTTGTACGACTGGACTCGGCTGGTCAACAGTGTGCTGGAGTTGGTGCCACCAGCCTGGCGCGAGCGTTTTGATGGCTTCATGCACGACTGCGACGAGGTGCTGGGCGAGTACCTGCGCGGGCAGATGCTGGTGATGCTGGCACTCGCCGTGTTTTACGCATTGGGCCTGAGTTTTTTTGGGCTGGATCTGGCACTGCCCATCGGAGTGTTCACCGGACTGGCCGTGTTTGTGCCTTACCTGGGTTTTGGCCTGGGCCTGGTGCTGGCGCTGTTGGCGGGCTTGCTGCAGTTGGCGCCCTCGCAAGCCGTGATGATGGTGGCCGTGGTCTACGGCCTGGGGCAGTTGCTTGAGAGCTTTGTGCTGACGCCTCGCCTGGTAGGGGAGCGCATCGGCTTGCACCCGCTGGCTGTGATTTTGGCCTTGATGGCTTTTGGTCAGGTGCTGGGTTTTGTGGGTGTGCTGATCGCCTTGCCAGCCAGTGCCGTCTTGTTGGTGGGCTTGCGCCGTTTGCGTCACCAATACCTGCAAAGCGATCTTTACCAACAAAGCGGTTCTGACGATGCCAAGCAGGGACCAGACCGGGCATGAAGCAACTGGCTTTGGACATCGGCTTGGCTTCAACGCCCACGCTGGACAATTTTTTTGCAGGCCCCAACGCGGCGGCCTTGAGACACTTGCGTTTGTGGACCGCATCGGGCAGCCGCTCCCCCGTGCCCAGTTATTTGTGGGGCGAAAGCGGTTCAGGCAAAACCCATTTGCTGCACGCGGTGCACCATGCGCTGCAAGAGCAGGGCGCGCAGGTCGGCTGGTTCGACGCCCACATCATGGATCCGCCCGAGTTCAACGACGGCTGGGTCGCCGTGCTGATGGACGATGTGCACCTGTACAACGCCGAGCAACAGCACACCGCCTTCAATTGGTTCGTCAACGCTTTGGCGCCCCGCAGCGGCACGCCGCGCTGGGTCTTGGCCGCAGGGGCTTTGCCTCCGGCCGATCTGAAGCTGCGCGACGACTTGCGCAGCCGCTTGGGCTGGGGTCACATCGAGGCCCTGCAGGTCCTTGGAGAGCCCGAGCGCCTTGCCGTGCTGCAACAAGAGGCCGACGTCCGGGGCCTGTTTTTGAGTGACGAGGTCATGTCTTACATGCTCAAGCGCTTTTCGCGTGATTTGGGCAGCCTCATGCAGCTGCTCGACCACTTGGACCACTACGCCTTGCAAACGCAGCGCGCCCTGACCATCCCGTTGGTGCGTGCGATGTTGGAGAATGAATGAAACTCGCCCTGTTTGATCTGGACCACACCTTGCTGCCACTGGACTCTGACCACAGCTGGGGCGTGTTCACCACCGAAATGGGTTGGACCGACCCGGCGGTGTTCGGCCAGCGCAACGACGAGTTTTATGCCCACTATCAGGCGGGCACACTCGATATTCATGACTACGTGCGCTTTGCCACCTGCGCCGCCCGCGAACGCGGCGCAGCCGAGGCGGCCCAAGCCCACGCCCGTTATATGGACGAAGTGATCCGCCCTCGCATCACGCCGCAGGCGCTGGCGCTGGTACGATTGCACCAACTCGCGGGCGAGACGGTCATGATCGTGACCGCCACCAACGAGTTTGTGACCCGTCCGATTGCTCAAGCCTTTGGTGTGAGCGAGTTGATCGCAGTCGACCTTGAACGCGATGCCAGCGGCTGGATCACGGGCGAGATCCGGGGCACCCCGTCGTTTCGGGAAGGTAAAGTCATCCGGGTCGCGCATTGGTTGAACCAAAAAGGCCTGGGTTGGGGCGACGTGGAGATGACGTTCTACTCGGACTCCATGAACGATTTGCCGCTTTTGGAAAAAGCCCACCATCCGGTGGCAACGAACCCTGACGCTCGGTTGCGTCAACTGGCCACAGAGCGCGGCTGGCGCATCCTCGAACTCTTTCAAGAATGATCAAACAATTCATCGACAAGCTGATGGGCAAAGCGCCCAAAAGCAACCAACCTAATTTTGGCCGCCGCACCGAGGTGCCCGCGTCTGTGCACGGCATCGACCCGAACTTGGTGGACGAGCGCGCCATCAACGTGACGCGCACCCTGCAGCAAGCTGGTTTTGAGGCCTACATCGTGGGCGGCGCGGTGCGTGACCTGTTGCTGGGCCTGCGTCCCAAAGACTTTGACGTGGCCACCAATGCCACGCCTGAGCAAGTCAAGGGTCTGTTTCGCCGCGCTTTCATCATTGGGCGGCGCTTTCGCATCGTGCATGTGGTCTACGGCCGGGGGCGCGACAACGAGGTGATCGAAGTCTCCACATTCCGGGCGCACCTGGACAACGCAGCGGCTGAGCAGGTCAAAGGCAACGAACGCACCAGCAAGAGTGAGTTGGCGGGGATGAAGCACGCGGTGGACTCCTCAGGTCGTGTGCTGCGCGACAACGTTTGGGGTCCTCAAGACGAAGACGCCACGCGGCGCGATTTCACCGTGAACGCCATGTACTACGACCCCGAGTCGCAAATCGTGGTGGACTACCACGGTGGCATTCAGGATTCGAAAAAGCGCGTCCTGCGCATGATTGGCGATCCTGTGGCGCGTTACCGCGAAGACCCGGTGCGCATCATTCGCGCCGTGCGTTTTGCCGCCAAACTCAGCCACTTAGGCTTCAAACTGGAGGCCAAGACCGCCAAGCCCCTGACCCAGTCGGCCACTTTGCTGGCCGACGTACCGCAAAGCCGTTTGTTTGATGAGATGCTCAAGCTGCTGCAAACCGGACATGCGCTGGCGTCCATTGAGCAGCTGAAAAAGCTGGGCCTGGCCACCGGCGTTTACCCTTTGCTGGATGTGGTGGTGGAGCGGGTGGACAGTGCTTTTGTGCAAGTGGCGCTGGCCGATACCGACCGCCGCGTGGGCGAGGGCAAGCCGGTCGCCCCGAGCTTCTTGCTGGCTTGTGTGTTGTGGGCCGATGTGCGAGAAGGCTGGGCCAAACGCCTGGCCCGCAAAGAGCACCCGCACCCGGCCCTGCAAGACGCGATCGATGAGGTGTTTGATGCCCGCATCGGCGATGTGTCCGGGCGCGGCAAGCTGGCGGCTGATATGCGCGAGATCTGGATGATGCAGCCCCGCTTTGAAAAGCGGGTGGGCAGCACGCCCTTTGGCCTGGTCGAGCAGCCACGCTTTCGCGCAGGCTTTGACTTTTTGCGTTTGAGAGCAGACATCGAGGAAGTGGACATTCGCTTGGCCGACTGGTGGCAAGAGTTCAGTATGGCCAGTGATTCGGAGCGTGAAGACCTGGTGCAGGCGGCCAAGGCCGAGCAGCAAGTCTCGCAGGCAGCCAAGCCGCGAGTGCTCCGCGCACCCCGATCAGAAGGCGCGCCAGCGCCTGCACCACTGGACACAAAGCCCGGCGCTTCAGATTCAGATAACGTTGGCGTTGGCGTTGGCGAGCCCAAAAAACGCCGCCGTCGCCGCCGCAAACCCGGTGAGGGGGGCGATTCGGCTGCTGATTCTGGCGCTACGGGCTGAGTCGCCCCTGAATGAACCCAGAATCTTGCCCATGGCCCACTTGCCGCGTCAGAACGTGACCGCTTATGTGGCGCTTGGGGCCAATTTGGGCGATGCACGGCAGAGGGTGCGGGAAGCCTTCGATGCCTTGGCGCTTTTGCCCAGCACCCAGCTGCTCAACTGTTCGCAAATTTACCGCACTGCGCCGCATGAGGCACAGGGGCCGGATTATTTCAATGCCGTGGCCCGCATCGAGACGGGCTTGACGGCCCCCGATTTGCTGGATGCTTTGCAGGCCATCGAAAACCAAGCAGGCCGACTGCGTCCTTATCTGCATGCCCCAAGAACTTTGGATTTGGATTTGCTTTTCTTCGGCGACGCCCAGGTGCTCAGCCCGCGCTTGACGGTGCCTCATCCGCGCTGGCGTGAAAGAGCCTTTGTGCTCTTTCCCTTGGCCGATGTGTGGCCAGAGCGCGTCAGCCCTGAAGACTTGATGCGTGTGGCGGGGCAGGGCATTGAACGCGTGCCAGAGGGTGCGCTAGGCGGTGCCTGAGCCGGTGCAGGCCTTACTGGCTGATCAAGCGGGCGGCCTCGATCTGGTATTCGAAATAGCGCTGGAAGCTGAAGACCAGGCTGGCCATCAAGGCGGTGGTGCCCAGGAGCAATGCGCTGGCGATGCCGATGATTGTGCCCCAGTGGGTGCGGCCTGCTGGGTTGAGTTCTTCGCCTTCTGGGTTGAATTTGGCATTCCATTTCTCAATGCTGCTCAGGCCGTAAACAATGGCGTTCAAAGCGCAGCCGGCGATTGTGAATCCCAACAAGGGGATCAGCAACCAACTGAGCGTGTCGTCTTGGCCCAGCAGCTGCACGCGCTCCAACCCATAAAAACCCAGTGCTGTTGGAATGGGCAGCAACCAAGCCAGCGTGTCTGAAAACCCGTAAAGGTAAAAGCGGTGAAGGCCCAGAGGGCCCGTCCAAAAAGCCAACCAAGTTGCAATTGTTTTGTTTTTCATCTTGTTGATTATTGCGGAGTGGGGCTGTCACCTGCACCCAAAGGCTTTTTATTGTGACCGCATCGAGCCAGCGGTCGAATCTCCAGCCGCAGGACTTGAGCACACCGACGTGGCTGAAACCCAATGCGGTGTGCACGCCAATCGAGCCCGCATAGGCAAAATCGCCAACGACAGCTAAAAATGTGCGCACCCCAACGCGCCCGGCGGCCCGCCCTATCGCCTCGGTGGGGGCGATTTCGAAGGTGCCTGTGCCGGTGAGCACATGGTGGCCGTGAATGGCGGTGAAGGCGACGATGTCTTCGTCGCGGCTGGGACGGATCAACGGCAAGGCTCACGTTGTATAATGGCGGGCTGATCAGTGTGTCACTGGCCGGGTGGCCAGCTGCGTGTCTCAAACGCTGATAGAAAACGGGTTGACCGGCATTTGCTCCGGTCAGACCCAACCACCCAAGGATAAATCATGGTTGTTATTCGTCTGAACCGCGGCGGCTCTAAAGCACGTCCTTTTTTCAACATCGTCGTTGCCGACAAGCGCGTGCGTCGCGATGGTCGCTTTCTCGAGCGCATCGGTTTCTACAACCCCACAGCCAAAGGTGGCGAAGAGGGTTTGCGCATTGCACAAGACCGTCTGACTTACTGGACAGGCGTTGGGGCCCAGGCTTCTCCCACTGTGGAACGCCTGATCCGTCAGGCTGGCAAAGTCGCAGTCTGATAGGCCGTTAAAGCCCATGCGCCCCGCCTTGGATACTGCCGCTTTGCCGGCCGACGCCATCGAAATCGGGCGCATCACCGATGCCTGGGGTATCAAAGGCTGGTTCAAAGTCTTGCCCCACAGCGCCTCCCCCGAGGCGCTTTTTTCTTCCAAGCAGTGGTTCTTGTTGCCGCCTGACAGGCCAATGAAGCCCAAACGCTCGACAGAGGCTGCCCCAGTGGCTCCGGGTCAGGCAATTTGGGTTGAGCCCTTGTTGCTCCCCATCAAAGAAGTCAAAAATCATTCCGACACTGTGGTGGCTTTTGCTCAGGGCATAGACGACCGCAATGCGGCAGAGTTTTTGCGTGGTGCACGCATTTTTGTCCCCCGCTCCAGCTTTCCTGCAGCGGCCGATGGTGAGTATTACTGGGTTGATTTGCTGGGCTTGCAGGTGGTCAATCGAGAGGGTCTCGACCTAGGGCTGGTGCGTGACCTCATGTCGACGGGCCCGCAAACGGTGCTTGTCATTGAGGCGCCTTCAGAAGTCGAAGGCGGAAAAGCCATTGAGCGCATGATTCCTTTTGTTGCGGCGTTCGTCGATGCTGTCGATCTGCCTGGCAAACGCATCACCGTTGACTGGCAGCCCGATTACTGAATCACAGCCACAGCAGCGGAGGTCATCCATGCGCTTTGACATCATCACCCTGTTTCCCGAGTTGTTTGCACCGCTGCTGACCAGTGGCATCACGCGCCGTGCCTACGAAAGTGGTTTGGTGGAAGTGCATTTCTGGAATCCCCGCGATCACACCGAAGGCAATTACCGCCGAATCGACGACCGCTCATTTGGCGGTGGTCCTGGCATGGTCATGTTGGCCGAGCCCTTGTTCAAATGCCTGACGGCCATCCGGGCTGCGCGCCAGGAAACAAGCCCTGCACCTTTGGTGCTGTTTTCGCCCATTGGTCAGACGCTGAACCATGGTGCCGTTGAGCAATGGTCGGCGAGCGTAGGCGCTGTGTTGTTGTGTGGTCGTTATGAGGGCGTTGACCAACGCTTGATTGACCAGTATGTGGACCAGCAAATCAGTTTGGGCGACTTTGTGCTTTCGGGTGGTGAAATCGCCGCCATGGCCTTGCTGGATGCGGTGGCCCGATTGCAGCCGGGTGTGCTGGGCGACGAGGGCAGCCACCAGCTCGACAGCTTCAATCCGGCACTCGATGGTTTGCTGGACAGCCCGCATTACACCCGCCCCGAAGTCTGGCAGGGCCAAGCGGTGCCGCCTGAATTGATGTCGGGCCACCACGCGCACATTGAACGCTGGCGGCGCGAACAAAGCCTGAGTTTGACGGCCATGCACCGCCCCGAGTTGCTCGAGCAAGCCCGTCAGACTGGGGGGCTGAACCGCCAGGACGAGGCCTTTCTGAAACAAGCTCGTGGCAACATGTTTGGTACGGACGAGGCCTTGTCTGCGAAAAAGCTATAATGGCAGGCTTTTCGATCCTCTACCCGCCGCGATCTGGTTCAGTCATGCACAAACATGGCCCCTACAACACAGATCGCCCCTTGTGTAGCGAGGCATGATCGGACGGAGTTCAAAAAATGAATTTGATTCAAACTCTTGAGCAGGAAGAAATTGCCCGTTTGGGTAAAGTGATTCCTGAGTTTTCCCCCGGCGACACCGTGATCGTCAGCGTCAACGTGGTAGAAGGTGCGCGCAAGCGTGTCCAGGCCTACGAAGGTGTTGTGATCGCCAAGCGCAACCGTGGTCTGAACAGCGGCTTCACTGTGCGCAAGATCTCCAGTGGCGAAGGCGTGGAACGTACCTTCCAAACCTACAGCCCCGTGATCGCCAGCATCGAAGTCAAGCGCCGTGGTGATGTTCGCCGCGCCAAGCTGTACTACCTGCGTGACCGCAGCGGCAAGTCGGCACGTATCAAAGAAAAGTTGCCTCAGCGCAAAGCAGCTCCTGCTGCCAAAGCGTAAAGCCTTTTCGGCCCTGCGAGAAAACCGCCCGGGTTTGCGCCCAGGGCGGTTTTTTTATGGGCGCGTCAAAACACGCATCCATTCCGTCCATGAAAAAAGGCCTTGCCGGTGGGGGCAAGACCTTGGTGGAGATCTTGAAGTCCTGGGTTAAACCCAGGAAAACGATCAACCGCGAGTGATTTTCAGCACGCGGGTGCCGCCACGCTTGCCTGCAGGGCCTTCGCCTGCGGCGTGGGGTTTGAAGTTGCCTGCACCAAACTGCTTGGGGCCGCGGGCGAACTTGTCACCTGCTCCCGCCGCGCCACGGGGGGCAGGGCGGGCGGCGTTGCGGTTGTCACCACCACGCTCTTCCCAGCGGCCACCTTGACGTGGACCGTCCTGGCGTGCGTCTTGGCGCGGGGCAGGGCGGCTGTCGCCCTTGTCCCAGGGGTGTGCGGGTGCAGCGCGTTGCTCAAAGCGGTCGCCGCCACGGTTGTCACCACGGGGAGCGTCAAAACGGCCCCCTTCTTTGCGCTGGTCGAAGCGGGGTTCTGCGCGTTGTTCAAAGCGGGGCTGCTCGTCGCGGAAGTTGCCACGCGGGGCGCGGTTGTCAAAACCACCGCCAGCATTGTCGCGGTCACGGTTGCCACCGAAGTCGCGGCCACCGGGGGCGGGACGGCCACCACGGAAACCACCGCCTGCGTTGGCGTAATTGCGCTCGCCACCAAAGCGGTCACCGCCACGGCCCATGGGCTTACGGGCTTCGGGCACGCGCACTTTGGGCTCCAGGCCTGGAATCACTTCGGCCTTGAACGGCTGGCGTGTGTAGGACTCGATGTCACCGATTTTGCGGCGGTCACGGATTTCGGCAAAGGTCACGGCCAAGCCATCGCGGCCAGCGCGGCCTGTGCGGCCAATGCGGTGGGTGTAATCCTCGGCCTTCATCGGCAAGCCGAAGTTGAAGACGTGGGTGATGGTGGGCACGTCGATGCCGCGAGCGGCGACGTCGGTCGCGACCAGAATCTGGACCTGGCCGTTGCGCAAGGCCATCAGGCGGCGGTTGCGCATGCCTTGGCTCAAGGCGCCGTGCAGGGCCACAGCCGAAAAGCCGTCTTGTTGCAAGTCAGCGGCCAAACCGTCGCATTCGATTTGGGTGCTGGAGAACACGATGGCTTGGTCGATCGTAGCGTCGCGCAACCAGTGGTCAAGCATCTGGCGCTTGTGTTGGGCGTTGTCGGCCCAGAACAGCACCTGTTTGATGTTGTTGTGCTTTTCTTGGGGGTTGTCGATCTGGATTTTCTGAACCGAAGAGCCGCCGTCGTGCATCACACGCATGGCCAGTTGCTGAATGCGTGGCGCGAAGGTGGCGCTGAACATCATGGTCTGGCGACGCTGGCTGGTCATGTCATTGATGTCAGCCAGGTCGTCCGAGAAGCCCAGGTCGAGCATGCGGTCGGCTTCGTCCACCACCAAAAACTGAACTTGGTCCAACTTGATTTGCATGGAGCGCTGCAGGTCGAGCAAACGGCCAGGTGTGGCCACCACCAGGTTGGCGTTTTGCAGCTTGGCAATTTGCAGCTGATAAGGCATGCCGCCGACCACGTTGGCCACGCGCAGACCGCGCGTGTGCTTGACCAACTCGATGGCGTCTTGCGCCACCTGTTGGGCCAATTCACGTGTGGGGCACACGATCAGGGCGCCGGGGGCGGGGGCCTTGAAGTTGCGTGGGTTGGTGGGGTCTTTGCGCTTGGCGCGCTTGGGTGCGGGCTCGCCCTTGGCGGCAGCGTCGGCGCAGGCTTGGTCGAATTCGGCGCGTTCAGCGGCTTCTTGGTCGGCCATTTGCTGAATCAGGGTGTGCAAAACGGGCAGCAAAAAGGCGGCGGTTTTGCCGCTGCCGGTCTGGCTGGAGACCATCATGTCGGTGTAGCCATTGGACTTGCCATCTTTGGAGCCGCCTGCCGTGGGCAACGCCAAAGGAATGGTACGCAATTGCACAGCGGTGGGCTGGGTGTAGCCCAGATCGGCCACGGCTTGCACCAACTCAGGGGCCAAGCCCAGCTCAACGAAGCCGTTGGGCACATCGGCGATGGCTTCAATTTCTTCGGCCTCTTCGACGTCGACTTCAGGTACTGCGTCGGCGGTGATTTCAGCCGCTGCAGCGACCATGATTTCAGTGGCCAAATTGGTCGGGGCTGCTTGTGCAGTCGACTCGGTGGCGATGGATGTGATTTCGGCAGGCGACAAGTCGTCCTGCACTGTGTTCAAAGTGTCGGTCATGTGTATGTATAAAACTCGCACGGAACAACGGCCGCTAACAGAAAACTGTTGCTGATGGCCGCAGGCACCGCAAGGTTGAAAAAACATCAACCATCAAACGGTGCTCGCGAGTGGCGCTGGGCGTGGAGCCTGGCCGCTGTGAGTGACCCTATCGTTGGGTCAAGGCATGAAGGGAGATGTATGAAACGCTGCACCTTTGTGCAGCGATCCCGCCATTATGGCACGGATCAGAAAAATCGCTAGGGTTTTCCCTGAAAAGATCACAAACGGATGAAATGCTCGCGGTAATGTGCCAGCTCGTCGATCGATTCGTGCACGTCGGCCAGGGCGGTGTGCTTTTGCTGCTTTTTGAAACTGGCATACACCTCGGGCTTCCAGCGGCGAGACAACTCTTTGAGGGTGCTCACATCCAAATTGCGGTAATGGAAAAACGCATCCAGCTTGGGCATGTACTTGACCAAGAAGCGCCGGTCCTGGCTGATGGTGTTGCCGCACAGCGGTGAACTGTTTTTGGGCAAGTACATTTTCAGAAAGGCCAGGATCTGGGCTTCGGCATCGGCTTCGCTGGTGGTCGAGGCCTTGACCTTGTCGATGAGCCCACTTTTGCCGTGGGTGCCTTTGTTCCACTTGTCCATTTGGTTCAGCAGTTCGTCGCTTTGGTGAATCACCAGCACAGGGCCTTCTATGCGGGGCCTGAGGTGCGGGCCGGTCACGATGACGGCGATCTCCAGCAGACGTTCTTTTTCAGGGTCCAGGCCCGTCATTTCGCAATCGATCCAGACCAGGTTCTGGTCGGATTTGGGCAGCTCTGCGGCTTCAGAGGTGTGGGTGTTCGCATCAGACATCCAAGGATTGTCGCCGATGCCATGAGCCCTTGGCTATGGGCTTGAATCGCGGTGCCCCTCACGGCACCCAAGGTGCGGCTTCTACAATGGCGGCATGAATGCATCCCTGACTTTGACCCTGACGCTGGTGGTGGCCTTGTTGGCCCATGTGGCGCTCAAGTTCTGGCTGAACGTCCGCCAGGTGCGGCATGTGGCCTGCCACCGCGGTGCGGTACCTGTGGCTTACGCCGACACCATGGCTTTGGCCGACCACCAAAAAGCGGCCGATTACACCTTGGCCAAAACCAGGTTGTCGCAAATCGACATAGCCCTGGAGGCCGCCGTGCTGTTGGGCTGGACACTGCTGGGCGGGCTCGATGCGCTCAATCAGCTGCTTTTGGACTGGATGGGTCCCGGCATGGCGCAGCAAATCGGACTGGTGCTGGGCTTCATGCTGGTCGGTGGCCTGATCGGGCTGCCTTTGTCGCTGGTGCAAACCTTTGGCGTGGAGCAGCGATTTGGCTTCAACAAGATCACGCCTGCCTTGTGGTTGGCCGATTTGGCCAAGGGACTGGTGTTGGGTTTGGCGTTGGGCCTGCCGCTGCTGTGGGTGGTGCTGTGGCTCATGCAAGCTGGGGGCGCGTGGTGGTGGCTGTGGGCCTGGGGTGTGTTGGTGATTTGGCAATTGTTTTTGATGGCGATTGCCCCCAATGTGATCATGCCGCTGTTCAACAAATTCACGCCCCTGGAAGACGAGTCGCTCAAGACCCGCGTGCAGGGCCTGATGCAACGCGCGGGCTTCACCGCCAAAGGGTTTTTTGTGATGGACGGCAGCCGCCGCTCGGCGCATTCCAATGCGTTTTTCACAGGCTTCGGAGCCAGCAAGCGCGTGGTGTTTTTTGACACCTTGCTCAAGCAACTGAGCCCAGCCGAAATGGAAGCGGTGTTGGCCCATGAGCTGGGCCATTTCAAGCACAAGCACATCGTCAAAATGATGGTCACCAGTTTTGCCATGACGCTGGCGGGGTTGGCGCTGCTCGGCTGGTTGGCGCAGCAGGTCTGGTTTTACACCGGCTTGGGCGTGATGCCCAACCTGTCGGGCAGCAACGATGCGCTGGCGCTGGTTTTGTTCATGTTGGTCACGCCTGTCTTCACTTTGTTCTTCGCGCCCATGTCGTCCTGGCGATCGTGTCAGCAAGAGTTCGAGGCCGATGCCTATGCGGTGTCGCAAACGCCAGGCCAAGACTTGTCTTCGGCCTTGCTCAAGCTCTACCAAGACAATGCTTCGACTCTGACACCTGATCCGTTGTACGTGAAGTTTTACTATTCGCACCCGCCGGCCAGCGAACGTCTGCTGAGGATGAAAAACGCATGAGCACCTTGGAAATTCGCGCCCTCAAGCCCACCGAGGTGATCATGGCGCTTGGCCAAATTTCGGGCTGGCGTTTGTCGGGCGATGGGGAAAATGTCGTCATCGAGAAAACCTTTGAGTTTGCCCAACACACGCATGCGTTGCTGTTTGTCAACAGCGTGGGCTGGTTGTCTGAAAAGCTCAACCACCACCCGGAGCTGGTCTTGACTTATCGCCGTTGCGCAGTGCGCTGGAACACACACGACGTTCATGGCTTGAGCCGCTTGGACTTTGAAGCAGCCTCGCAAACCGATGCCTTGCTACCGGTATGAAGCGGCATGAATAAATCGAAAGCTCGCCCGGCCTTGCCCCTGACCAAGGGTCTGGAGTCAGGCTTGGTGGTGGCCACCTATGGCCGCCACTGCTTGGTCGAGACACCCGAAGGCCGCCGCCTGATTTGCCACCCTCGGGGCAAGAAAAACCAAGTGGTGGTGGGCGATCAGGTGCTGTGGCAAATCGCAGGCGACGAGGGCAGCATCGAAAAACTGCAAGAACGCCGCAACCTGTTTTACAGGCAAGACGAAATCCGCACCAAGTCCTTTGCCGCCAACTTGGACCGCGTGCTGATCTTGATTGCCGCCGATCCTGAATATTCAGAAAGCCAACTCTCACGCGCCTTGGTGGCGGCCGAGGCCGAGCGCATCACGCCCATCATCGCGCTCAACAAAAGTGACTTGGCCCAGCCCTTTGCACAAGCCTGGGAGCGCCTCTCGCCTTACCGCGCCATGGGTTACAGCGTGATGCCCATCAGCCTGAGCCCTCGCAGCCCGGTGGCCGACGATGGCGTGGCCGCCTTGTGTGCGCATTTGCAAGGACTGACCACCTTGGTGCTGGGTCCGTCGGGCAGTGGCAAGAGCACGCTGATCAACCGCTTGGTGCCCGATGCGCAGGTGGAAACCGGCGAGATTTCGCTGGCGCTCAACTCGGGCAAGCACACCACGACCAGCACGCGTTGGTACTGGGTGCCCGCGCTGGATGGTTCTGCTGAAGATGGTGCTGCACGCACCGCCTTGATCGACTCCCCCGGTTTTCAGGAGTTTGGCCTGCACCACATCGAGCCTACGCGCCTGGCCGACTTAATGCCCGATTTGAAAAAGCACTTTGGCGGCTGCAAGTTCTACAACTGCACGCATTTGCACGAACCAGGTTGCGCCGTGTTGGTGCAAGTTGAAACCGCTGAGCATCCCGGCACCATCAGCGTACGCCGTCACCGCATTTACGCGCAGCTGTTTGAGGAGTTGGGCCAGCAGCGCTGGTGAAGGGCAGGGCGCCTTTAGCCCACCAAGTTGGCCATGGTCAGCAAAGCCACCAGCACCAGCCACATGATGACCGTGCGCCAGACCAGGCCCACCACTTGGGCAAAGTGGGCCACGCTGGCCACGCGCCCGGGGGTACTGCTGCTGTCCAGGTTGTCGGGCGCTGTCATGCCCTCGGCCACGGGTTGCAAAGCCGCGCCACCCAAACGGATGTTGATGGCCCCAGCCGTAGCTGCCAGGATCACCCCATCATTGTCTTGCGGAAAATTCTGTGCGTGCTGCCGCCAGCCGTCCATGGCATCTTCAAAGCTGCCCACAATGGCAAAGCCCAAAGCCGTCATGTGCGAGGGCAGCCAGTCCACGGCCTGCCACGCCCTTGTCGAGACGGAGCGCAACACCTCGCTGGGCAAAGAGCCATCAGCTGAAGGTGTTTGCCAGCGGCGCTGGGTAAATTCTGTCAGGCGGTAAATCACCGGGCCCACTGGCCCTAGGCCGATGATGGACAGGGCGGCGTACCAAAAAAACACCCCGAACACATGGCGGTGCGCGGCGATCACCGAGTACTCGATCACGTGCCGCACGATTTCGCTGCGTGGAATTTGCCCCACCTGCACCTGCTGCCATTGCGCCAGCAACTCGCGGGCTTTGTCTTCGTCGCCGTTTTCCAGGGCTTCGCGGATGCCGGTGAAATGGTGGCTGAATTGCCGGAAACCCAGCGTCGCATAGAGCAGGGCCACATTCCACAGCACAGCCACCCACCAGCCCAGCGTCCAATCGAGCAACCAATGCAAGAGCACGGCCAGCAAGGCAGGGGACAAAACAGTGATACCCCACGTCACCCAAGCCTGTGGCCGGGTGCCTGCGTCGAACGTGCGCACCACCCAGGCCGTCCAGTGCTCGACAGCGGCAAAGACCTGGTTGTCGGCCTTCAGGGGGCGGGCTTGCTCCAGCACCAGGGCCAGCAAGATGGCAAAAAAACTCATGGCATTCTCATGTTGACGGGTTGGCAGCCAGGAAGCGGTAGAAATTACGCAGCATCCCGGCAGTGGCACCCCAGATGAAATGTTCCACCGTCTGGACTTCGCCATTGGGGGCGATTCGGCACTCCTCGTACGGCATCGAAAACCATTGTCGCTGAGATCCCTGCCACTCGAAGGCATGTCGCCGGTGGTTGGCCGGGTTCATCAAAAAAGACAGAGGCGCTTCAAACACATCGGCCACCTCGTCTGTATTCAGGTGCAGTTCGAAATCGGTCGAGACCAGGCCAATGACTGGCGTCACCCAAAACGAGGTGCCCGTGATGTAAACCGGCAACTCGCCAATGACCTGCACATGGCGGGCCGCTAAACCGACTTCCTCTTCGGCCTCGCGCAAGGCTGTGGCCTGCATGTTGGCGTCCTCGGGGTCCACCTTGCCGCCGGGAAACGCAATTTGTCCCGAATGGGTCTTCATGTGTGCGGCGCGGCGCGTCAGGAGCACTGTGGGTGACGAAGCTTGCGGCCCGCGCATCACAATGGGCACCAGCACCGCCGCCTGCACTGGGGGGCGCTCAGAGGTGAAGCTTTCGCGCACCACTTCCGGCTGCCACACAGGTGGCTGAGCAAACCGGGCCTTGAGGGCTTCGGGCTGCAAAAAAGCAGTCGGCACAGCGGGCATGTCGTGGTCGATTTGCCAAACCGGGACTTGTCGGGGATCAAACAGTGGATTTTTGGACACGGTCGGTCTTTATAACCGACAAGGGCATGCATGCTGGCGCGGCACCCGCGGCGGTCTTGGCCCCAGCGCACAGAGGCCTGGCCGTAAAATGAACGGGTTGCCCTATTTAGCAACGTTACTGGTTTTATACATATGGATACAGGTCATTTCATGAAACGCGATTATTTCTCTCCCGACGCCCGTTCCGAACGCCGCTTTGGCGATCACCGAGGCAGCACCTGCATGGCTTTGATCGACGGCCGATTCTTGATCTGGTTGGCCCAGCAAGGCGCGATGGGGGCCACCGGCGAATCGGTCAACCGCCAGGGCTTGATCAGCTTGCTGTCCCAGGCCCT
>NZ_JBILQU010000079.1:0-13019 GCF_044373035.1 Limnohabitans sp.
AAAATGTTGCGTGAAACCCTGCGTGCTGTGGTCTCTGAGCCTGCGGCGGCTTCAGCGCCTGTGCCTGTTGGGGATGGCTTTCCGCCAGACAGCGACGAATGATTCACCACGCAAGCCATTGGCTTGCGGTCATGAATGGCAAAAAGCCCCTGACACGTGAGTGTCAGGGGCCTTTGGATGGGTGACTGGCAGCAGCAAAACTGCAGGGCCTGCGGTCAAGCCTTGGCGTGGTACTGGGTCACGCGCTCAACTTCGTTTTTAGAGCCCAGGATCACGCTCACCCGCTCGTGCAGCTGGCTCGGTTGCAGGTCCAAAATGCGTTGCTTGCCATTGGTTGAGGCACCACCTGCTTGCTCCATCAGCCAGCTCATGGGGTTGGCTTCATAAAGCAGGCGCAGCTTGCCGGGTTTGTGGGGTTCGCGCTTGTCCCAGGGGTACATGAAGACGCCGCCACGGGTCAGGATGCGGTGCACGTCGGCCACCATGCTGGCGATCCAGCGCATATTGAAGTCCTTGCCGCGCGGGCCTTCCTTGCCTTGAAGACATTCGTCGATGTAGCGGCGCACGGGCTCGTCCCAGTGGCGCATGTTGCTCATGTTGATAGCGAACTCTTGGGTGTCGGCGGGCACATGCACATTTTCTTGCGTGAGCACAAATGAGCCTTGCTCGCGGTCCAAGGTGAACATGGCCACACCATCGCCCACTGTCAGCACCAGCGTGGTTTGCGGGCCGTACACGCAGTAGCCAGCTGCCACTTGCTGTTTGCCGGGTTGCAAAAAGTCTTGTTCGGTGACGCCCTGCTCACCCTCCGTCTTTTTGAGCACACTGAAGATGGTGCCGATGCTGACGTTGACGTCGATGTTGGACGAGCCGTCCAGTGGATCAAACAGCAGCAGGTATTCCCCCTGCGGGTAGCGGTTGGGTACCAGGTAGATGCTGTCCATCTCTTCGGAGGCCATGGCCGCGAGGTGCCCGCCCCATTCGTTGGCTTCGAGCAGCACCTCGTTGGCAATGATGTCGAGCTTTTTTTGCACTTCGCCTTGTACGTTTTCGCTTTCGGCCGTGCCCAGCACACCGCCCAAAGCGCCTTTGTTGACAGCGTGGCTGATGCTTTTGCAAGCCCGGGCCACCACTTCGAGCAGCAAGCGCAAGTCGGCTGGGATGTGGCCTTTGTCGCGTTGCTGTTCTACCAGGTAACGGGACAGGGAAATTTTGCTGCTCATGTTCATTCCTTGGGTTCGTGCGTCGAAGTCAGGAGGTGCACTTCAAGCCGCACTCAGGGCGCGGCTGATCACTTCGCGCACATCGTTCGACAGGTCGGCTTTGGCGGCCACGCGCTCGATGGCGACTTGGGCCGCGCTGCGGTAGGGCTCTGCCAGGCGGCTCCAGCGGTCCATGGCGCGGGCCAGGCGTGCTGCAACCTGCGGGTTGATGGCATCGAGCGCCAGCACCTGCTCGCTCCAATACACATAGCCTGCCGCATCGGCGCGGTGAAAACCTGCCGGGTTGGCGCTGCAGTAGCTGAAGATCAGACTGCGCGCGCGGTTGGGGTTACGCAGGCTGAAGTCGGCATGTTGCATGAGCTGACGCACACGTGGCAACACGTCGCCAGCACGGTCGGGCGCACCGGCTTGCAGGGCGAACCATTTGTCGATGACCAGGGCTTCGTGTTGGAACATTTTGTGGAACAAGGCCAAAGCATCTTGCACCAAGGCATGGCCGCTCACCACCAGTGCCGACAAGGCGTTGAAGCGGTCGGTCATGTTGCCCGCGTCCTTGAACTGCTGGAAAACGCGGCTGGGCGTGACGGCGTCACCGCTGTGCACAGCAGCCACGCACAACATGTTCATGGACAGGCCTGCCAAGGCACGGCGGCCGTTGGATTGGGCGTCGGGTGTGTAGGTGCCGTTGTGCTTGTGCGCGTCCCAGGCCCATTGCCAGTCGGCCTGCAAGACCGTGGCCAGTTTCAGGCGCATGCTCTCGCGCAGCGCATGCACGCGTTGCGGGTCCACCACGTCCAGCTGGTCGGCAATGTAGTTCTCGGACGGCAGCGTCAGCGCCAGGTCTTTGAAAGCCGCGTCCAGTTCGGGGTGGCGCAACACATTGCGCAAGGCCGCGAGCAAGGCGTCGGACAGCACAGGCTGGCCCGTCATGTCCTTGTTTTGCTGAATGGCAGCGAGCGCGCTTTGCAGCATCAGGCGCTGGCCAGCTTCCCATTGGTTGAAGGGGTCACTGTCGTGGGCCAACAAGATGAGCAGGTCGGCCGCGGACAAACCGTCTTCCAGCACCACTGGGGCGCTGAAACCGCGCAGCAAGGAGGGCACGGGTTCGCTGTCGATGTTGGCAAAGGTGAAGCTGGCGCTCTCTTCGGTCAGCACCAGGGTTTGCTGCAGGACGCTGTCGTTGGCGCCAGCCAACTGCAAGGGCAGGGCAGCGCCATCTCGGCTGAGCAAGCCCAGAGTGACTGGAACCACAAAAGGTTTTTTTTCGGTTTGGTCAGGTGTCGCTGGGCAGCTTTGGCGCAGGGTCAGGGTGTAGCTGCGTTCGTCAGCGTTGTAGTCACCGCTCGCTTGCAGGCGGGGGGTACCTGCTTGGCTGTACCAATTCTTGAAAGCGCTCAGGTTCTGGGTCAGCGCCGAGCCGGGGTTGGCGTCGGCAATGGCTTGCGCAAAGTCGTCGCAGGTCACGGCTTGGCCATCGTGGCGCTCAAAGTAGAGCTTCATGCCTTTGGCAAATCCATCGCGGCCCAGGCTGTCAGCGGGGGTGGCCACCAGCGTTTGCATCATGCGAACGACTTCCGAGCCTTTTTCGTAGATGGTGACGGTGTAAAAGTTGTTGATCTCGACATAGCTGTCTGGCCGCACCGGGTGGGCCATGGGGCCGGCGTCTTCGGCAAACTGCACCGTGCGCAGCACGCGCACGTCTTCGATGCGCTTGACGGCGCGGGCGCTGGCCTCGCCCGCCATGTCCTGGCTGAATTCCTGGTCGCGAAATACCGTCAGGCCCTCTTTGAGCGAGAGCTGAAACCAGTCGCGGCAGGTGATGCGGTTACCCGTCCAGTTGTGGAAATACTCGTGGCCGACAACACTTTCGATGTTGCCGAAATCCATGTCGGTGGCGGTGTTCGGGTTGGCCAGCACGTACTTGGTGTTGAAGATGTTCAGGCCCTTGTTTTCCATCGCGCCCATGTTGAAGTCGCTGGTGGCGACGATCATGAAGCGTTCCAGATCGAGCGGCAGGCCAAAGCGGGCTTCGTCCCAGGCCACGCTGGCCATGAGGGAGTTCATCGCGTGTTCGGTCTTGTCCAGATCGCCGGGGCGCACAAACACTTGCAGCAAGTGCTCTTTGCCGCTGCGGCTGACGATGCGTTGCTCTCGTGCGACCAGCTGACCGGCCACCAGGGCAAACAGGTAGCAGGGCTTTTTGTGCGGGTCGACCCACTTGGCAAAGTGCCGCCCATCGTCCAGCGCGCCTTGCTCAACCAGGTTGCCGTTGGACAGCAGCACCGGGTATTTGGCTTTGTCAGCGCGCAGCGTGGCGGTGTAGCTGGCCATCACGTCCGGGCGGTCCAGGAAGTAGGTGATGCGGCGGAAGCCCTCGGCTTCGCATTGGGTAAAAAACGAATCGTTGCTGACGTAAAGACCCATCAGTTGGGTGTTTTTCTCGGGGTTGCAGGTGGTGAAGATTTCCAACTCGAAAGGCTCGTGGCCTTCGGGCAAGTTCTCCAACACCAGTTGGTTGCCGTCCATCTTGAACGAGGTGCCACCGCCGTTGACCAGCACACGCGACAGGTTGAGGTCTTCGCCATCCAGACGCAGGGCTTGTGCCGCCACGTCGGGGTTGCGGCGCAGGCGAATTTTGCTCAGCACGCGGGTTTTCGCTGGGTCCAGATCAAAGGTCAGATCGACCGTGTCGATCCAAAACGCCGGGGCGGCATAAGCTTCCCGGTGAATCGCAGTGGGTTGTCCTTCACGCATCACTAACTCCGTTTTTGTTGAGGTCTGAGCAGCTCAGAGGCCTTGTTTCAGTGAGGCTTCGATGAACGCATCGAGGTCGCCATCGAGCACCTTTTGGGTGGCCGAAATTTCGACGTTGGTGCGCAAATCCTTGATGCGGCTGTTGTCCAGCACGTAGCTGCGGATCTGGTGACCCCAGCCCACATCGGTCTTGGTGTCTTCCAGCTTTTGCTGCTCTTCGAGGCGTTTGCGCATCTCAAAGTCGTACAGGCGTGAGCGCAGGCGTTGCCAAGCCACATCGCGGTTGCTGTGCTGACTGCGGCCGTCTTGACACTGCACCACGATGCCCGTGGGAATGTGCGTCAGGCGCACCGCTGAGTCGGTTTTGTTGATGTGTTGACCGCCCGCGCCGCTGGCACGGAAGGTGTCGGTGCGCACGTCAGATGGGTTGATGTTGATCTCAATCGAGTCGTCGATTTCGGGATACACAAACAACGAGGCAAACGACGTGTGGCGGCCGCCCGATGAGTCGAAGGGGCTCTTGCGCACCAAACGGTGCACGCCGGTTTCGGTGCGCAGCAGACCAAAAGCGTATTCGCCTTCGATCTTGATGGTCGCGCCCTTGATGCCTGCGGTGTCACCCGGGGTTTCGTCTTCCACGGTGGCCTTGAAGCCCTTGCGTTCGGCGTACTTGGTGTACTGGCGCAGCAGCATGCTGGCCCAGTCGCAGGCTTCGGTGCCACCGGCACCGGCCTGAATGTCAACAAAGCAGTTGAGCGGGTCGGCCTCATGGCGGAACATGCGGCGAAATTCAAGGTCTTCCACCAGCGCGGTCAATTTGGCGGCTTCGACTTCGATGGTCAACAGGCCATCGTCATCGCCTTCTTCCTTGCTCATTTCAAAGAGCTCAAGGTTGTCGGCCAGCTCGCTGGTCAGGTTGGTGATGGTCACCACCACGCCGTCGAGGGCTTTTTTCTCTTTGCCCAGTTCCTGGGCTTTTTTGGGGTCGTTCCAGACCGTGGGATCTTCGAGCGATGCGTTGACGGTTCTCAGCCGTTCAGATTTGGCATCGTAGTCAAAGATACCCCCGTAACTCGTGGGTACGAGCGGTCAGGTCTGTGAGGGATGTGCCGATTTGGTTGATGCGTTCTGCGTCCATGGGGAAAATGTCCGGTTCGGTAAACGGAGCATTTTCTCATGAGATGGCGTGGCGCATGCCCCCGTCAGCGCTTAAAACTGCCGCCCGTAAGAAAACATCAGGCCGGCGCTGCCCAGAAATTTGAGCTGAACCGAGTCGTGCTGTGTCAACTTGTAGCCCAAGGAAGGGATGATGGCCGGATTGAACCCCTTGTAATTGAGGGGCACCTTGCCCTCGTAAGGGGCCACGTAGCCGTAAATCAGGCCAGCCGTGACTTTGGCGAACAGTTCTGGAACGCCCATGAGCTTGTTGTACTGCAGACCCGCGTAAACATACAGCGAAGGCTGCCCAAAAGAGTTGCTGAAAAAGCTGATGCCGCACAAACGGTCGCCGGGCAGTTGCTCGTCAATCGCCACCAAGACCACTTGTTTGTGCTCATTGCTTGGAGTCCAGTGGCGGGTGTAAGGGGAAAACGTGATCTCACCCCGATGTGCAGGTTCTGGTGCCCCTTTGACCGACAAAAAATCTGGGCAAAAGCGGTTGCTGGTTTGTGCTTGTGCCAAAGACGCGCAAGCCGACAAACATGCCATCAGAAAAAAACGGGAAATGTGCGTGGCCTGCATGTTGGATCAACATCAAAAAAGGCCGATTCTAGGGCTTTTCATTGACAGAATTTTTCAATCAGACGTGCCAGAGTTTCGGGTTGGTCGTGTTGCAGCATGTGACCTGCATCCTGAATGACCGTTTTCTCCAGGTGGGGCACCGCTTGTAGGCGCTCATGGTACTGGGCCAGGGTGTAACGGCCTTTCCACCACTGGCCAAGCGAGTCGTCTGCCGCCTCCACGGCCAGCACGGGGGCGCTGATGCGGCGGTACATTTCCAGCGCCTCGTCGACGTGGTAAATGTAGGGGTTGATGACCTTGTGCGCCGAGTCCCCCAGGATGCGCCACTGTCCATCGGGGCCGGGGCTGGCCCAGTGTTGGGCCAGCCAGCCGGCCTTGTCCTGGCTCAGACGGCGGTTGGTTTTCATCAGGCGCGCTGCAACGCCCACTGCATCGGCATAGGGTTTGAGGTCGTTGCTGCCTGCACGCTGCGCCTTGAGTTCGTCCAGCCACTGGGCCATGCGCGTGGGCGCTTGGCTCGTTTGGGTGGCGGGCATGCCAAAACCTTCCAGATTGACCAGACGGCGAATCCGCTCGGGCCGGGTCCCCGCATACATCATGACCACGTTGCCGCCCATGCTGTGGCCCACCAAGTCGATGCTCTGACCGGGGTAAAGCGTGTCCAGCAGCGCATCCAGATCGGCCAGGTAGTCGGGGAACCAATAACTGTCAGTGGCGGGTGTTTCGGTCAGTCCATAGCCGCGCCAGTCCAAGGCGATGATGGGGCGCTGGCTGACAAAGGACTCGCTGAACGCGTCCACCATGAACTGCCAGGAGGCGGCCACATCCATCCAGCCATGCGCCAGCACCAGCGGCGTGGTGCCGGGTGTGGGCGTGCCCCATTGGCGGACATGATAACGACAGCCGCGCAGCGGCACCCAGAGACTTTGTGAGGGGCGTAAAACTTGGTACATACTTTCGATCATAAGGAGAGACACCGTGAACATCAGTCGCCACCAGGACCGGCCAATCGCCCCCCCGGAACCCTTCGGCTCGCAGCCTTCCCCAGCAGCCAAGCAGCCGACCCGAAGTCGGGCCGCTGACCGCTATGCGGCCATCCACCAGAGTTTTGGCTGGAAAGTGCCCAAGCGCTTCAACATGGCACAGGCCTGTTGCGGGCAATGGGCAGCGCAAGCGGCCACGGCCAAGCGCCAGGCCGTGCGCGAGCACGTGGCAGGGCAGGGCCCGGGGCGCAGCTGGACCTTCGGGCAGCTGCAGCAAGACGCCAATCGGCTGAGCCGGGTGCTGCGTTCTCACGGCGTGCAGCGTGGTGACCGCGTGGCCATCGTCATGCCCCAGCGCTATGAGACGGCGGTGGCCTACATGGCCGTGCTGCAGATGGGTGCGGTGGCCATGCCTTTGTCGATGCTGTTTGGCCCCGAGGCCTTGTCATTTCGCATCAACGACAGCCAAGCGTGCGTGGCGGTGTGCGATGAGTCCACCGTGCAGGCCTTGCTGCAAGCCAGAGCCGATTGCCCCGGTTTGCAGACGCTGTTGGGGGTGGGCGAAGCGGGCACCTTGGCCGATCTGGACCTGAACCAAGCCATGGCAGCCAGCGCGAGCACGTTCAAACCCGTGTCCACTTGGGCTGAAGACCCGGCGGTGCTGATTTACACCAGCGGCACCACCGGCAACCCCAAGGGTGCGCTCATCCCTCACCGGGCAATGATCGGTAATCTGACGGGCTTTGTGTGCAGCCAAAATTGGTTTGGCTTTGACCCTTTCAAGGCAGAAAAGCCCTCGAAAGCCGTGTTCTGGTCGCCTGCCGACTGGGCCTGGACGGGCGGGCTGATGGACGCCTTGCTGCCGAGCCTCTACTTTGGCCGGCCCATCGTGGCCTTCAATGGGCGGTTTTCGCCCGAAGCGGCCTTCGAGATTTTGCAAAGCCACGGCGTGACACACACCTTTTTGTTCCCCACCGCGCTCAAAGCCATGATGAAGGCCGTGCCCGAGGTGAAGGGGCGTTACAACCTGAAGCTGCAAGCCATGATGAGCGCGGGCGAGGCGGTGGGTGACGCGGTGTTTGGCTATTGCCAGCAACAGTTGGGCGTCACGGTGAACGAGATGTTCGGCCAGACCGAAATCAATTACGTGGTGGGCAACTGCGCCCGCTTGTGGCCTGCCAAGCCCGGCAGCATGGGCAAAGGGTATCCAGGGCACCAGGTGGCGGTCATCGACGATGCGGGGCAGTTGTGCCCGCCCGGCACGCCCGGCGAAGTGGCGGTGAACCGCTTCGATGTGCACCGCCAACCGGACCCGGTTTTCTTTTTGGGCTACTGGAACAACGACAAGGCCACGAAGGCCAAATACACCGGCAACTGGTGCCGCACAGGCGACATGGCCGTTTGCGACGAGGACGGCTACCTCTGGTACCAAGGGCGTACCGACGACATGTTCAAGGCGGCGGGTTACCGCATTGGCCCGGGTGAGATTGAAAACTGTTTGGTCAAGCACCCCGCCGTTGCCAACGCCGCTGTGGTGCCCAAGCCCGACAAAGACCGTGGAGCACTGGTCAAAGCCTATGTGGTCATGTCGCCCGACTGGCAAGGCCGCAGGCCCACTGGGCCAGGGCAGACGGCTTTTGACGACGAGGTGCGTCGCGAACTGCAAGCCCATGTGCGCGGTTTGCTCGCCCCTTATGAATACCCCAAAGAGATCGAATTCATCGACCAGTTGCCCATGACCACCACCGGCAAGGTGCAGCGCCGCGTGCTGCGCCTGCAAGAAGAGGCGCGTGATGAGAAGCGCATTGAGCCTTGAGGGTGTGCCCGAGCAAATGCACGTTCAACGCATCACCCAATACGCCCAACATGCCAAAATCAGTTTTTTAAGTCGCAGCCAAAGACAAGCCCATGAAAAAAGTACAACTTGGTCAATCCGACCTGCACGTCACGCCCATTTGTCTTGGCACCATGACCTTTGGCCAGCAAGTGAGCGAAGAGGGGGCTCACGCCATCCTTGACCACTCTTTGGCCGCTGGCATCAATTTCATTGACACCGCTGAGATGTATGCCGTACCCGCCACGGCCGACACCTGTGGTCTGACCGAAACCTATATTGGTCACTGGTTTGCCAAAAACCCCGGCGTGCGCCAAAAGCTGGTGCTGGCAACCAAGGTGGCGGGCCCCTCACGCAGCATGCCTTGGGTGCGCGAAGGCACGGGCATGACGGCACAAGACATCCTGACCTCCTGCGAAGGCAGTTTGCGTCGCCTGCAGACCGACGTGATCGACCTGTACCAGATCCATTGGCCCGAGCGCCATGTGCCGGTGTTTGGCCTGAGCTATTTCGATCCGAGCCAAGACAAGCCCCTCACCCCGATTCACGAGCAACTGGAGGCCCTGTCCAAATTGGTCAAGGCGGGCAAAGTGCGTTACGTCGGCCTGTCCAACGAAACACCCTATGGTGTGCACGAGTTTGTGCGCCTGGCCGAGCAGCATGGTCTGCCGCGCGTGGCCACCATTCAAAACCCGTATTGCCTGGTGAACCGCACGTACGACAACGCGCTGGACGAAACTTGCTACCGGCTGAACGTGTCCATGCTGGCTTACTCGCCACTGGGCTTTGGATTGCTCACGGGCAAATACGACCAAACTGGTTTTGAAGACCAAGGTGCGCCCAATGGCCGTTTGTCCCGCTACGAGTCGGTGCGCAAGCAGCGCTGGGGCCGCCCTGAGGCCTTGGCGGCAGCGCGCCGGTACAACCAGTTGGCTCGTGACCACGGCCTGACACCCACGCAGATGGCGCTGGCCTTTTGTTACCACCGCTGGAACGTGACCAGCACCATCATCGGCGTGACCTCGGTGGCCCAGCTGGACGAAGATCTGGCCGCTTGGTCGGTGCAACTCTCGCCCGAGGTGCTCGAGGCGATTGACCAGATCCGCTGGGAAATCCGCGACCCGGCGTTGTGATGCAGGACCATGGGCAAAAAAGACAAAGTCAGTGAGACCCCCGCCACGGCGCTCTTGCGTCAGCACGGGGTGAGCTTCACCGAACACCCCTACGACTACCTGGAGCATGGCGGTGCCCAGCACAGCGCGCAGGAGCTGGGCATGGACCCGTTTGCCGTGGTCAAGACCCTGATCATGCAAGACCAGGACGCCAAGCCCTTGGTGGTGTTGATGCACGGCAACCGCAAGGTGTCGACCAAAAACCTGGCGCGTCAGATCGGCTTGAAGTCGGTCGAGCCTTGTGCGCCCGAGGTGGCCAACCGCCACAGCGGCTACTTGGTGGGCGGCACCTCGCCTTTTGCCACCCGTCGGAACATGCCGGTTTACATCGAAGAAAGCATCTTGGCCCTGCCGCGCATTTGCATCAATGGCGGCAGGCGCGGTTACATGGTGGGCATCGACCCCCAAGTGTGTGTGCAAATGCTGCAAGCCAAGGCGGTGAACTGCGCGCTGGCAGAATGACGCCCTTACAAGAACAAGGAAGATGTTGATGGACCTTTGGATTCAAGGGGTTGTGGTGCTGGCCAGTTACCTGCTGGGCTCGCTCAGCTTTGCGGTGATCGTCAGCCGCCTGATGGGCCTGAACGACCCGCGCAGCTACGGCAGCAAAAACCCGGGAGCGACCAATGTGCTGCGCTCGGGCAGCAAAAAAGCGGCCATCCTGACCTTGCTGCTGGACGCCTTCAAAGGCTGGTTGCCGGTGGCACTGGTGCTGGCCTATGGCCCCGAACACGGTGCGGGCGCTGGTTTGGCCGCGCTGGCCGGGTTGGCCGCCTTTTTGGGGCACCTGTACCCGGTATTTTTTGGCTTTGCTGGGGGCAAGGGCGTGGCCACGGCAGTGGGTGTCGTGGTGGGCGTCAACGGCAGCTTGGCGCTGGCGGTGGTGCTCAGCTTTGCCATCGTGCTGTTTTTCTCGCGCTACGTGTCCTTGGCCTCGATGGTGGCTGCGGTGTTTGCGCCTGTTTTTTACCTGTTCGGCGATAGGGTGGCCTGGCAAGCGTCTTCGCCCGAAGTGTTGAGCCTGGCGGTCATGGCCTTGCTGCTGGTCTGGCGGCACCGAGAAAACATCCACCGCCTGATGGCGGGCACCGAGTCACAACTGGGAAAGAAAAAAGCATGAGCCAAGACATTCAACGCATGCATGTGGGGGCTCGCTTAAGCGAGGCGGCTATTTTCGGCGGCGCGGTGTACCTCGCGGGCATGGTGCCCGAGTGCGAGGCCACCGACATCCGCAGCCAAACGGTCGATGTGCTGCAGCAGATCGATCGGCGGTTGGCAGAAGCGGGCAGCGACAAAACCCGCATCCTGCGCACCCAGATTTTCCTCCGAGATATCGCCAACATCGCCGCCATGAACGAGGTGTGGGATGCGTGGGTGGTGGCAGGCAGTGCGCCGCCGCGTGTCACGGTTCAGGCAGCGCTGGCCAATCCGGTTTATTTGATCGAGGTGGTGGTCACGGCGGCGGTCAAGCCCTGACGCATCAGGCTTTTTCAGGCCAAAAAAATGGGCATCTCTTGATGCCCATGATTCGTTTTGGTCAGCCCAGCAACATCACATGCGCTCAAAAATCGCCGCAATGCCCTGACCGCCACCGATGCACATGGTCACCAGTGCGTAGCGGCCATTCACGCGTTGCAGTTCGTACAGGGCCTTCACCGTGATCAGTGCGCCAGTGGCGCCAATCGGGTGGCCCAGCGAAATGCCCGAGCCGTTCGGGTTGACTTTGGCAGGGTCCAGACCCAGTTCGCGCGTCACGGCGCAGGCCTGCGCGGCAAAGGCTTCGTTGGCCTCGATCACGTCCAGGTCATTGACGGTCAGGCCAGTCTTTTTGAGCACGGCAAGAGTGGCCGAGATCGGACCCACCCCCATGATCTTGGGGTCCAGACCGGTGTGGGCATAACCGACCAAGCGGGCCATGGGCTTGGCACCACGGGCCTTGGCGGCGCCGGCTTCCATCAGCACCAGGGCAGCAGCCGCGTCGTTGATGCCCGAGGCGTTGCCCGCGGTCACGGTGCCGTTTTCCTTGACGAAGACGGGCTTGAGTTTGGCCATGTCTTCAGGCTTGCAACCGGGGCGAAAATGCTCGTCGGTGGCGTAGGCCACGTCACCTTTTTTGCTTTTCAGCGTGACCGGCATGATCTGGTCCTTGAAGCGGCCTTCCAGGGTGGCGCGCTCGGCGCGGTTGTGGCTTTCCAGGGCCAGCGCGTCTTGCATTTCGCGGGTGATGCCGTATTTGGCTGCCACGTTTTCAGCCGTCACGCCCATATGAATGTTATGGAAAGGGTCGTGCAGGGCACCGACCATCATGTCGATCATCTTGGTGTCGCCCATGCGTGCGCCAAAGCGGGTGGCCAGGCTGGCGTAAGGCGCGCGGCTCATGTTTTCTGCACCGCCGCCGATGGCGATGTCACAGTCGCCCAGCAAGATGGACTGGCTGGCGCTGACGATGGCCTGCAGGCCCGAGCCGCAAAGGCGGTTCACGTTGAACGCGGGCGTGCCTTCGGCGCAGCCACCGTGGATGGCTGCCACGCGCGACAAATACATGTCTTTGGGTTCGGTGTTGACCACATGGCCAAACACCACATGGCCGACGTCTTGGCCTGAGGTGCCCGCACGGGACAGGGCTTCGCGCACGACTTGCGCGGCCAGCTCGGTGGGGGCAATGTCCTTCAGGCTGCCGCCAAAGGTACCAATGGCGGTGCGCACACCGCTGACAACAACAACTTCACGGCTCATGGGAGTGTCTCCAGAATTGAAAAAACGGCAAAAAACAAAATGGTTGAACCCGGGCAGTGTCAGGGCCAAGAACTACAGCGACCTGACAAGCCCAAGGCCGCTTAACCCGCAACGCTCAGCCCCGCACGTCCGCCACGGGCTTGTCACCGAAGTCGGGCCGAGCCAAGTAGCCCAGCACCTGGGAGGCAGCTTGGGCGGGCGAGCTGAGTTGGCCTTGCGCTTTGAGTTGCAAAAACTTCGATTGGTCCGGAAACGCCTCGCGAGCTGAGTTGGCCTTGCGCTTTGAGTTGCAAAAACTTCGATTGGTCCGGAAACGCCTCGCCTGCTGAACCACGCATCTGCACCTGCATGTCGGTGTCGATCACGCCAGGGGCGAGCGAGCAGACTTTGGCACCATTGGCGTGCAGGGCTTCGTCCAGCGCCAGGCAGCGGGTGAAATGGTCCATGCCAGCTTTGGCAGCGCAATAGCCCGCTTGCGAGGCCATGGGGTAACGGCCCAAGCCCGATGAAATGTTGAGCACTTTGCGGGGCAGGAGCCAGCTTTCTGTGGCCCCCAAGAACGCAGCAGTCAAGGCCA
>NZ_JBILQU010000100.1:0-9722 GCF_044373035.1 Limnohabitans sp.
CGAACACCGCGCGTGCGTTGTCTTGCTTGACCCAGTCGATGTACCCCTTCAGCGTTGTCGCTGGAACCTTGGCGCTCACGATGTAGGCCACATCGAATCCGGCAACGCGAGAAACGGGCGCCACGTCGGCCAAGGAGTACTTGAGGTTGCCACGCGTGTGGGGTGTCAAGGTCATAGCACCCGATGGGGCCATCAGCAGTGTCGTGCCGTCTGCGGGTGCGCTCTTGAGCGCTTCGAATCCGAGGGCGCCGCCAGATCCGGGGCGGTTCTCAACGATCCAGCGTGAGCCATCGGATGCCGCCAGCACTTCGGCCACGCGACGCGCAAGGCCGTCCAGATCAGATCCGGCTACGGTACCGACGAAGATACGGTTTTGTGCAGAGGCCATATTTGGAATCGCGGTCAGTGCGCCAGTTACCACGATGGCGAGCGATGCGAAAAAACTCTTCATAAGTTGAACTCCTTTGATGTTTGTATGAGACATTAATCACGGAAGGCGTTGTCTCGCCTTTTTCTTATTGCAGGCAACAATGCGGCCACCAGCATCACGACCGAAAACGCGATCAAGGTGCCAGAAATAGGGCGGGTGAGCAGCACGCTCCAGTCACCGCGTGCAACCAGAAGCGTGCGGCGCAGGTTCTCCTCGAGCATCGGCCCGAGCACCATGCCCAGCAACAAGGGGCCGGCTTCGCATCTGAGTTTGATGAATAAAAATCCGATGATGGCAAACACACCCGCAAGGTAAATGTCGAAATTGTTGTTCGACAGCGTGTACAGGCCAATCACGCAAAAACAAACGATCGATGGAAACAAGAACCGATAAGGCACTGTCAGGAGCTTCACCCAAATGCCGATGAACGGCAGGTTGAGGATGATCAACATCAAGTTGCCGATCCACATCGAAGCAATGAGGCCCCAGAACAAGTCGGGGTTTTCCACCATGACCTTGGGGCCTGGTGCGATGCCCATGACCACCATCGCGCCAATCATCAAGGCCATCACGGGGTTGGGCGGGATGCCCAGCGTCAGCATCGGGATGAAGGAGGTTTGGGCCGCGGCATTGTTTGCGCTTTCGGGTCCGGCCACGCCCTCGATCGCACCATGCCCAAAGCGCTCTGGCGTCTTGGAAACCCGCTTTTCAAGCGTGTAAGAAACAAACGACGCAAGAATGGCACCACCACCCGGCAGGACGCCCAGCAAGGAGCCGAGAGCCGTACCCCGTAAGACAGCCGGCATCGCCTGCCGGAAGTCCTCACCTGTTGGCCAAAGGTTCTTGACGTCCCGCGTAAAGACTTCACGCGATTGAGGAGGGCGATTCAGATTGCCAATGATTTCGCCAAAGCCAAACAAACCCATGGCGACTGCGACGAACCCAAGACCGTCGGTCAACTCTGGAATGCCAAAGCTAAAACGTTCAACGCCTGACAAGGGATCGGTGTTGATCTGGCCAAGCAACAAGCCCAGAAGCACCATACCCACGGCCTTGGAGACTGATCCAGAGGCCAGCACAACCGCGCCGATCAAACCCAGCAACATCAACGCAGCGTATTCAGCCGGACCAAAGGCAAAAGCAATCCCTGCCAGTGCTGGCGCAAAAGCCGCCAACACCAAGGTACCCACGCAACCTGCAAAAAAAGAGCCCAGTCCAGCCGCCGCCAGCGCAGCGCCAGCCCGACCTTTGCGCGCCATCTGATACCCATCGATGGCCGTGACGATCGAGCTCGACTCTCCGGGCAGGTTGATGAGGATGGCCGTGGTAGAGCCGCCATACTGTGCACCGTAATAGACACCAGCCAACATGATCAGCGCGGACGTCGGCTCTAGCGTGTAGATCGACGGCAAAAGCATCGCGATCGCAGGCACAGGCCCCAATCCGGGCAGAACTCCGATGAGGGTTCCAATGAACACACCCCCAAGCGCAAAGGCCAGGTTCTGCAAAGTCAGCGCAACCCCGAATCCGGTTGCAAGATTTGAAAGCAGGTCCATTGTCTTGCCTCCTTAAAATTTGCTTGGCATGACTGGAATACGCAGCTCGAGTCCAACGACGAACAGCAACCAACTGCCTACTGTGAGGACCACCGCCAGGCCAAGCGCCTCACGAAACTTGAAGTCGCTGGTAGCAAAGCAAGTGAGCACGATGACGAATGGCAGGGTGATCAGCATGCCGAGACGCGGCAAGAGGAAACCCGCTCCAAGCACGGCTGCGACAATGACCAGCAAGGGGCGCCAAATGGGTGAGGTGATGCGGTCAGCGTCATTGCGTTCACGGCCCAGCGCACCCATCAACTCGATGAAGCCCACCATGGCCAGCAGCAGTCCAAGGCCGAGCGGAAAATAGCCGGGCCCGGGCCTTGCCGATGTGCCAAATCGATATTCAGTGGCACCCATTGCAAACGCCAAGCCCACCACGATGAAGACCACACCCGACCAGAAGTCGACTTCGCTTTTTATTCTCATACCTGTTCCTCCTGCAGCGCTTGATCTGGAATCGCAACCCGAGCCACCCCGAACACTTCCATCTGCACCAAATCGTGAAGCGGGACAACCTCGACGTCAAACACGGGGTTCTGAGGGTCGTCGATGGCGTACTCCCTAATACGTGGCGTTGACGGCAAATCGTCGGGGTAGACCCGCGTCAGGTCGTTGGCATCAAAGGTCTCGATGTTCAGGCCGGGGTAGCACAGCGAGAAGTCCACCAGCACATTGCCTGTGCGCGGCAGAACATGGGCGTCTCCCATGGCAAAACTCACTGCGCCCTCGGATGCATCGGTCGGCGTGGAGAAAACCACGCGCACAGTTCGCTCTTGCTCGTCGATTTCGTAGACAACCGCCTGGCTCAGTGACTCAGACGCACTCTTGACGCGCTCCCCTGTAAAAGGGATTGCCTGGTGCACGTTGTTGTTGAAGAGCACGATGTGCCCTTGTGGTGTCAGTCGTGGATTGTGCTGGTGGCTAGGCCAAATGAAGTCACGACCGACGGGCTTCAGCAGTTTGGCCCGTAACGGCTCTGACCAGGCGATGTCGCGCGCCAAAATCCAACGAATCTGGCCTGTCGATCGGTCAATCTTGATCACTGCGTCGAGGTTGCGCAGCGACAGCAGCACCGAGTTATCACGCGGGTCGTGGTGGACACCGTTGCCATGCGTCCAGTCCAAGTGGTCCGGGAAACCGCGCACCCACCAATATGACCAGAATGTGTCGTAGCCGATCTTGAACGGATCGAGGTGGTCGAAGCAGTTCCAGCGCCAAACCACTTCACCTTCCGGTGTGAACTCGATGACCTCGTCGCCCATCACCCATTGCGCCTGCCGAGGCGCAGTGGCGTCAGTCTCGCTCGTGTAGTAGTTTTCGATGCGACGAGGCACGGCATTGAGCGACAGGAAATTGCCGTTGGGCAGTGCATCGGGTTGGTGGTGCAGCGTCACCGCCTGTACCGGGACAGCACCTGGTGGCATCGGGGCAGGCCCCAGGGCAGCACCCCAGCAACGCAGTTTGCGTCCCAGCCAATCGATCTCGATCGGGCTGTTTCTTGTCGTGTGAAAGAACAAGTGACCGTTCTTCAATGCAGCCACACCGGAAATCCGTGCAGGGCTGCGGTAGAACCACACGATCTCGCCGTCCTCGTCAAGCGCCAGGATCAGACTCCAGTCGGTGGTGAATCGACGTTGCTCGGCTGTCATCCGATGTGATCGCCCAAGCGCGCGTCGCCGCACACTCAACAGCGTCAGTCCGGGCTCCATGCGTCCTCGCTGCGCACGGTTCACGCGCAGCGGGGGAAAGTCAAGGCTGCTGATCGGCAGAGCGGGCGTCTGCACCGTCAGCGGCTTTGCTGCAAACCGCTGCCCTTGAGCATCAATCAGAGACACATCCAATCGGTATAACCGAGCGGGCTTCAGCCCGACAACCGGCAGCGACTTGACGCCGGATTCAACCTCCCAGCGATAACGCTGTGACACTCCTTCGGAGACAGCCTTCAGTTCCAGTGTTCCGGCCACGTTCACATCGACTGACAGTACCAAGGCCATCGGCGCAACCGGATCCGCATTCGGCACCACACTGGGCTCTTGACGGAAACCCTGGATCGTCGGCTGCGCGTTGCTCATGAACAGTCTTTGCCTTGTTTAGATGCGCGCCAGCGCACGATCCAGTCTGGCTAATCCGTCCTCCAGATCGGCCGCCGTCAGACCAGCCGACACAAAGTAGCGGTCGCCTCGGCCAGCATAGACACCTTCTTCAATCAGCGCCAAGCGCAGTCGGCGTGCCTTTTCACGATCCGCATGTTCGGCAAGATCTCGTGCTGAGTACGCCACCGGCAGCGAACTGAAGTGGGCACAGAACACGCCTCGTACGCCTTGCACCAGCAGGTCGTGTCCGTGCTTGCTGCCCAGTCGCTTGAATTCGGTCATGAAGTGCGTCTGCATCTTGTCGATGTGCCGGTACGCCGCACCATCGTCGCGCTCCAGCATGCGCATGGTGGTCAGGCCCGCCGTCATGCTCATGGGAGCGGCATTGAAGGTGCCCGCACCCACTACAGCGTTGGAACGCAGCAGCTCGAAGATGTCCGCCCGACCTGCTACAGCCGCCAGCGGCATGCCACCTGCAATGGCCTTGCCAAAGCTGGCCAAATCGGGGGTGACGCCGTAATGGCCCTGCGCACCGCCAAGGCCCATGCGAAAGCCTGTGATGACCTCGTCAATGCAAAAGACCACGCCGTACTGCGTGCATAGCTCTCGCACCCGCTCAAGGTAGCCGGGGTGTGGGATGCAGCAGCCACCATTGGTCATGACGGCTTCCATCATCACCAAGGCAATGTCTTTGCCATGGGTCTTGAGCAGGTTTTCCAAAGCGTCTGCATCGTTCCATGGGATCTTGAAGGATTCCCGCATGGCAAACTCTGCGCGCCCTTCGGTGTGCATGGGGTCCGCCGGGTTTTCGAGTGCATAAGGATCGGCCCCCTGCTCATCGTTGACCCGGCCACCCAGAACATTGTCCAGCCAGCCGTGGTAATGACCCTCAAAGCGCACAAACAGGCGCCGACCCGTGAAGGCGCGCGCCAAACGCACCACCATCTGCACTGCCTCTGAACCGGTGGTCACAAATCGCACGCGGTCTGCGCATGGCACGTGGTTGACGATGCGCTCGGCCAGCTGCACCTCAGGCTCGGTCTGCAGCATGCCCGAGGCCACGACAAAAAGCTTTTCCAGCTGCGCATGAAGGGCGTCTTGGTATTCACGGTTGCCGTGTCCCCAGATGCCTGGCCCCATGCCGATGGCAAAGTCGATCAGCTCACGGCCATCAACGTCCCACAGCCTTTGACCCACCGCCCTGTCGATGAACACCGGGGGTTCGGGCAGCGCACGAAGATTGCTCTGCCGTCCTGGCATGACGCGTGCAGCGCGCGCGACCAAATCCTGTGTTCGCATGCCGAGCTTGAAATTCATTGGATCTCTGGTGTTCATGCTGACAGGTCCGTATCGATGACGCACACGTTGCCACCCACAGTGGCTTCGCTGCCTGCCTCCACGGTATGGGACAACAGCTTGCCGTCGCAAGGAGCATCCACCTCCATGGTCACTTTTTCACTTTCAATTTCGTACAGCGTTTCGCCCTTGCGAAAGATGTCACCGGGCTTCTTGTGCCAGACGCTGATGGTGGCAGACTCCATGTTCATGCCAACGCGGGAAAGTTTGAGATTGACTTTCATGGGTTTCAGGGACGGCAGTCCTTCAGTTGCTGGATGGTGGCGACGATGCGTTCGACACTGGGCATCACCAGCCGCTCCAAATTGGGGGCATAGGGCATGGCAACATCCGGCACCGTCACACGGCGAATGGGAGCACGCAGTGATCCGAATGCCTTGTCGGCGACGATGGCGGCGATATGACTGGCAGCACTGCAACTGTCACGCGACTCATCAACCAAGACCAGACGCCCCGTCTTCTCGACCGAGCTCAGGATGCAGGCTTCGTCCAGCGGAACCAGCGTGCGCGGGTCGATCACCTCGACATGGATACTGTGTTCATTGCGCAGTACCTCGGCCGCAGCCATGGCCAGCTTGACCATGGAACCGATGGCCACCACGGTCACGTCGCCACCCGTGCAACGCACCGCCGCCTGGCCCCAGGGCGTGACGTAATCGCCATCGGGCACCTCGCCCATCTCGCCTCCGCGGCCACCGGCTTCCAGGAAGAAGGATGGGCTGTCGCTGCGGATACAGGCCTTCATGAGGCCTTTGGCGTCTTCGGGGGTGGCGGGCACGGCCACGCGGATACCGCCCAAATTCATCAGCAGCGGGTAGGGCGTGTCGGAATGGTGCGCGGCGATGGAACGCCCACCACCGTAGGCCGCCACGTAGGTCACCGGCAAACGCGCCTGCCCCCCGGTCATATAGCGCAACTTGGCCGCCTGGTTGGCGATGGAGTCGAACCCCGTGTAGGTGAAATTGGCGAACATCATGTGCGCCACCACGCGGTGCCCTGCAGCGGCCGCGCCCAGCGCCATGCCGGTGATCAGTGTTTCCGAAATCGGTGTGTTGCGGATGCGGCTGGGCCCAAAGCGCTGCGAAAGCCCACGGGTGTCACCAAAAAGGCTGATCTCTACATCTTCTCCGAAAAGGATGACGCGTTCGTCGCGTGTCATCTCTTCAACGAGGGCTTCGTTGATCGCCTGGATAATTCTCTTCTTTGCCATGGATTGGGGCTCCCTCAGGCGAACATGAATTGCAGCGCTTGCTCTGGCGGAGGCGGCGGGCTGTCAATGGCAAATTGAACGGCGTCTTCGACCTGCGCCAGAATGCGCGCTTCGATGTCGGCCAACTGATCCTGCGTGGCTTGCTGAGTGCTCAAGAGTTGGGCCCTTTGTCGCTGGATCGGGTCGCGCTCAACCCAGGATTGAACTTCTTCTTCGCTGCGGTACTGTGCACCCTGCAAGAAACCGGTTTCGGCCTCCACATGCCCGGACATGCGGTATGTGAAGGCTTCGATGAAACTGGGACCTTCTCCGTTGCGGGCGCGTTGCACGGCCTCGCTGGCGGCGACCCACACCGCATCCAGGTCATTGCCATCGACCTGCACACCCGGGACGCCATAAGCGCCAGCGCGGTCCACGATACGACCAGCCACCACGGTGTCCGAACGCGAGAACTCCGAGAACAGGTTGTTCTCGCAGATGAAGATCATGGGCAGCTTCCAAAGGGCGCTGAGATTGAGCGCCTCGCTCATCACACCTTGGGTGGAAGCCCCATCACCAAAGAAAGCGACAGACACGCCGCCATCTCCCTGAAGCGACTGTGAGTAGGCCGCACCGCAAATCAGGCTGATGCCGCCGCCGACGATGCCATTGGCGCCCAAGATGCCCTTGCTCAGATCCGCCACGTGCATGGTGCCGCCCATTCCCTTGCACACACCCGTTACCTTGGCATGTATCTCGGCCATCATGGCCCGCACGTCACCGCCTTTGGCCAAAAAGTGGCCATGCCCACGGTGGTTGCTGGCGATCCAGTCGGTGTCGCGCAAGTGTTGGCACACGCCAACTCCTACAGCTTCCTGACCGCTGTAAAGGTGCACACCAGCAATCAATTTGCCCGCCTTGAAGTCCGCGCCCAAGCGCTCTTCTACACGGCGGATCAGCAGCATTCGTTCATACATGGCCAGACGTTCGGCCGGACTGGGACGGATGTCCCCGGGGTTCTCTTTCATGGCTTGAATCTCGGCCTTGTCGTCACATGGTTGAAGGAGGGGTCATTGACCCATGCGTTTACTAATTTTAATCATGTCATTTCTTTAAAAGCAATGATTTTTTAGCTCCTTGTCACCTGCGACACATTCTCAGCCTTATTTTGCTCATAAAAGCTACTTCTTTAGCTCAATTTGTACTTGATAAAACCTCCATAAATTGCTATCTATTACTTATTAAGAAATGCCATTTCTTTATTTGCAAATTTTGTCATTCATCAATGAAGCATGAATCAAGAGTTCCGGGACCTCAACCGCTGAAATCACCACACCCCCGAGGGTTTCAATCCACGCAGTTTGTGATCAACTCGATCAGGGCCACCGGTATCGCCCTCTTCAAAAACGTCAACAGCTGCTGCTCATTTGTCGTCCAGCCGGAAAGGTTCTCACTCATGGTGTTTGGCACCTCTTGGGTTAACAACCCAACAAGGGCAGGGGGCAACGGCGCTGGACCGCAACCACTTGGAAGGCTTTGGACAGTTTGGAGCGTTACAATTATCGTTACACGAGACCCCTTCGCTGCTGTGTGCATGGGCCTATGGGTCCTTTCCGTGCAAAAGAAAAACACCTTCCGTCATGGACCCAAGCATCCCATTGAAGCCCGACTTGAATCCCCAAAAGTTGTGCCAAATCATTGTCTTGCGACATCCTGATGTGAAATTATTTGGACACGAATACCCATGAGCAAGACCGTTGCCAAAGCCCTGACCATCCTCAAGCAATTCACGCCCGCCGCAGGTGACTTAGGCGCCAGCGACGTGGCACGCCTCTTGGGCATGGACAAGGTGATTGCCTACCGCCTGCTGCGCACCTTGGCGGCGGAGGACTTCCTGGTGCAAGACCCATCCACCAAGAAATACCGTCTGGGACCTGGCCTCATCGAATTGGCCAGTCACAACCTGCGTCAAGTGCCGGCTGGAGAGGTAGCGCGCCCAACCATGGAGAGCTTGCGCGATCTGTGTGACGAAACGGTCATGTTCGTCGTGCGTCGCGGCACGGAAACCGTTGTATCTCTTCCCCTGGAAAGCCGCCAACCCATGCGCGTTGCAGCCAATGTTGGTGATGCAGAGTCCATGCACAGCACAGCCTCTGGCAAGGTCATGCTGGCCTTCGGGCCCGATTCACTGTTCGACGAGGTGCTGGTGACCGGATTGCCAGCCGTCACGCCGCGTACCCTGACGAGTCCTGACAAGTTGCGCGCCGAGGTCAAGCGCGTGCGCGTGCGCGGCTGGGCTCTGGACAACGAAGAGTGTGCTGGCGGCATCCGCGCACTTGCAGCGGGCGTGTTTGGTCGCCGTGGCGAAATCGAAGGCTGCCTGGCCATCCGCGGGCCTGCCAGCCGACTGACTGACGCCGTCATCGAAAAACTGGCGCCAGAACTTGTACGCGCGGCGCTAGAGGTTTCCAAGAAACTCGGCTTTGAGCCGGCCATCTGATCAACTTGTTATCCATCCACAAGATCTTGATGAACAGCAAACGGCATTGGCCAAGATGGTTCGTGATTTACTCACCACGCGATTCGGTGTCTTGCTTCACATGATGGCGCAATCGCACTGAACAGCAACGCAAGAAACCCGGTCTCTGAAGCTGAGCGTTAATTGCTCAATATGGCCACCAGGAGCAGCGTACCGTCAATGCCCCGCCGTGGGCCGATCCTGCCCGGTGTGATTTCTGCAATCCTTGACTCAGCAGGCGAAGTGCGCGCCCGGGTGCATCAAAGCGAACGCATCAACCCGCCATCAATGCGCAAGCTTTGGCCCGTGATGTAAGCCGCCGCATCCGAGGCCAAAAAGGCGATGGTCGCGGCCACTTCTTCGCTGGTGCCGTAGCGCTGCATGGGCACGCTCTGACGGCGCTGTTCCTGGGCGGGCAGGCTGTCGATCCAGCCGGGCAGCACATTGTTCATGCGCACCTGGTGCACCGCGTGCTCGTCGGTAAAGAGCTTGGTGAATGCCGCCAAACCTGCGCGGGCCACAGCCGAGGTCGGGA
>NZ_JBILQU010000101.1:0-9705 GCF_044373035.1 Limnohabitans sp.
CCCCCAGCGCATCGGCAAAGTCGTACAGGCGCTCCAGATGCCAGTCGGTGTCGGGCACGCGCCGGGCTTCGTCGGTCAGGCGTGCGGCCAATGCAGGCGGCACATGCGTGCCCACATGCGGCATCGAAATCAGAAAAGGGCGCGAGCCCTGGCGAAAACGAAACGGGGGTTCGGTGGTGTGAAAAGTCATGGCTGAAGAGGTCACAAGGGTGGATGTTCGGGCAAGGGGCTCATTCGGTACAAGGCCATGCCATCGACCGCCAAACGACCTTGTCGCACCACGCTGCAGGCCGGGCGTTGGCCCAGCCAATAGGCCAGCTCGGCCACATCGCCCAAAGGCCACAGCACAAAATTGGCGGGGCAGCCGACCGCGATGCGCCCGTGCGTGGCCTGCAAGCCCAGCGCCTGCGCTGCATGGCGCGTCACACCCGCCAAGGCCTCGGGCACCGTCATGCGAAACAAGGTGCACGCCATGTTGACCATGAGCAGCAAGCTCAAGGCAGGGGACGTGCCCGGGTTGTGGTCGGTGGACACGGCCATGGGCACGCCCGCTGCGCGCAGGGCGGCAATCGGCGGCATGTGGGTGTCGCGCAGGGTGAAGTAAGCGCCGGGCAAAAGCACCGCCACCGTGCCCGCTTGCCGCATGGCGGCGATGCCCTCGGCGCTCAGGTGTTCGATGTGGTCGCATGACAGCGCGCCGTAACGTGCCGCCAGCGCCGAGCCGCCCATGTCTGACAGCTGCTCGGCATGCAGCTTGACCGGCAAGCCCAGCGTTTGCGCCGCCTGAAACACCTGCTCGGTCTGCGCGAGCGTGAAGCCGATGGTTTCGCAAAACACATCCACCGCATCCACCAGACTTTCGGCCGCCAGCGCAGGCATCATCTCTTCGCACACGAGTCGGATGTAGTCGTCGCTGCGCCCGGCATATTCGGGCGGCAACGCGTGCGCGCCCAAAAACGTGGTGCGCACCGTGACGCCAAAGGCCTGGCCCAGCCGTCGGGCCACGCGCAATTGTTTGCGCTCGTGCGCCAGGCTCAGGCCATAACCCGATTTGATCTCAATGGCGCAAACGCCTTCGGCCAGCAAGGCTTGCAAGCGAGGCACAGCGGCGTCGAACAATTCTTCTTCGCTGGCCTCGCGTGTGGCCTTGACGCTGGACACGATGCCGCCCCCGGCACGCGCCACCTCTTCGTAACTGGCACCGGCCAGGCGCATGGCAAATTCGTTGGCACGCTGCCCGCCGTACACCAGGTGCGTGTGGCAGTCCACAAGCCCCGGCGTGACCAGCGCGCCCCGACCATCGTGCCGAGGCAGCTGAAGGTAGGCGTCAGGCAGATCTGCATGCGCCCCCACCCAGGCAATCAAGCCTTGCGCCACCACGATGGCCGCATCGGGCACCGCTGGCAGGCCCGCGCCCAAAGCCTCAGGGGCCAGTTGCAGGGGATGCCAGACGCCGTCGGCGCTGGGCAAGGCAGCCAAGTTGAAACCGTCGCTCATGGTCGGCTTCACTGCATTCACTTGATCATGGGCAGCTTCAGCCCCTGCTTTTTGGCGGTGGCCACGGCCAGCTCGTAACCGGCATCGGCGTGGCGCATCACGCCCGAGCCGCTGTCGTTGACCAGCACACGCGCCAGGCGCTCGGCCGCAGCGTCGGTGCCGTCGGCCACGATGACCATGCCCGAGTGTTGCGAATAGCCCATGCCCACGCCACCACCATGGTGCAGGCTGACCCAGCTGGCGCCGCCTGCGGTGTTGAGCAAGGCGTTCAGCAGCGGCCAGTCGCTCACGGCGTCGGTGCCGTCTTTCATGGCTTCGGTCTCGCGGTTGGGGCTGGCCACCGATCCCGTGTCCAGGTGGTCGCGCCCGATCACGATGGGGGCTTTCAATTCACCGGTGCGCACCATCTCGTTGAAGGCCAGTCCGGCCAAATGCCGCTCGCCCAGGCCCAGCCAGCAAATGCGTGCGGGCAAGCCCTGAAAGCTGATGCGCTCGCGCGCCATGTCCAGCCAGCGGTGGGTGTGCGTGTTGTTCGGAAACAGCTCCTTGATCTTGGCGTCGGTTTTGTAGATGTCCTCGGGGTCGCCCGACAAGGCCACCCAGCGGAACGGGCCCTTGCCTTCGCAGAACATGGGGCGGATGTAGGCGGGCACAAAGCCAGGGAAATCAAAGGCGTTTTTCACGCCATGGTCAAACGCCACCTGGCGGATGTTGTTGCCGTAGTCCACCGTGGGGATGCCCAGGGCCTGGAAGTCCAGCATGGCTTGTACTTGGGTCGCGCAGCCCTGCGAGGCTTGAGCCTTCAGGCGGGCATGTTGTGCGGGATCGAGCTGTGCGTCTTTCCACTGCGCCACGGTCCAGCCCGGTGGCAAGTAACCGTTGATCAAGTCGTGCGCCGAAGTTTGGTCGGTCACCAAATCGGGGCGCATGCCGCCCGCTTTGGCGCGGCGCACCAGCTCGGGCAAGATCTCTGCCGCATTGCCCAGCAGAGCAATCGAGATCGCCTCTTTGGCCGCTGTGTGCTGCGCGATCAAGGCCAGGGCATCGTCCAGGTCTTTGGCTTGTTTGTCCACATAGCGGGTACGCAGACGGAAGTCGATGCTGCTTTGCTGGCATTCGATGTTGAGCGAACAAGCGCCTGCCAGCGTGGCTGCCAAAGGCTGCGCGCCGCCCATGCCGCCCAAACCAGCCGTCAGAATCCAGCGGCCTGCCCAATCGTTGTTGTAGTGCTGGCGTCCGGCTTCGACAAAGGTTTCGAACGTGCCTTGCACGATGCCTTGGGTGCCGATGTAAATCCACGAGCCGGCCGTCATCTGCCCGTACATGAACAGGCCCTTGCGGTCGAGTTCATGGAAGTGTTCCCAGTTGGCCCACTTGGGTACGAGGTTGGAGTTGGCGATCAGCACACGCGGGGCGTTGGCGTGCGTCTTGAACACGCCCACCGGCTTGCCGGATTGGATGAGCAAGGTCTCGTCCTCGTTCAGGTCTTTGAGCGAAGCCAGGATCTGGTCAAAGCAAGCCCAGTCGCGGGCGGCCCGGCCAATACCGCCGTACACCACCAGGCTCTGGGGGTTCTCGGCCACTTCGGGGTCGAGGTTGTTTTGCACCATGCGGTAAGCCGCTTCGGTGACCCAGTTTTTGCAGGTCAACTGGGTGCCACGCGGGGCGCGCACCACGCGGGTGGGGTCCAGGCGGGGGTCGATGGAGGTGGTCATGGGGACTCCTTGAGGGTAAACAATGGATCAATCAAAGTCGTTCAACGCACGCCGGGCAAATTAAGGCCCGAGCCGCTTTGCAGCAAGGCCCCGCTCTTGACCATGTCGATGGCCGCTTGCATGTCGGGTTGGATGTGGCGGTCGTCGTCGAGATGCGCCACGCGTGTGCGCAGCAAAGCCATCGCGGCGACCAGGGGCGCGCTGGTGTGCAGCGGCGTATGAAAATCGCAGCCCTGGGCAGCAGCCATCCATTCAATGCCGATCACGGCCATGGCGTTGTCGGCCATGGGCAACAGGCGGCGCGCACCGTGCGCGGCCATGGACACATGGTCTTCTTGGTTGGCCGAGGTGGGGATGGAGTCGACACTGGCCGGATAGGCGCGTTGTTTGTTTTCAGACACCAGCGCAGCGGCGGTGACCTGCGGGATCATGAAGCCCGAGTTAAGGCCTGGCTTGGGGGTTAGGAAAGCGGGCAGGCCCGACAGCGCCGGGTCGACCAGCATGGCAATGCGGCGTTCGGCCAATGAGCCGATTTCGCAAATGGCCATGGCGATCATGTCGGCCGCAAAGGCCACGGGTTCGGCGTGGAAGTTGCCGCCGGACAGCGATTCGTCGGTGTCGCTGAAGATCAGCGGGTTGTCGGACACGCCATTGGCCTCGGTCTCCAGCAACTGCGCGGCGTTGTGCAACACATCGAGGCATGCGCCCATGACCTGCGGTTGGCAGCGCAGGCAATACGGGTCTTGCACCCGCTCGTCGCCTTGCAGGTGCGAGGCCCGGATGGCGCTGCCGCTGAGTAACTGGCGCAGGGCTTCGGCGGTAGCGATCTGCCCCCGGTGTTTGCGCAGGCGGTGGATGCGGGCATCGAATGGCGCGTCCGATCCCTTGGCCGCATCGGTGGCCAAAGCGCCGGTGAGCAGGGCCGACTGGAACAGGCGCTCGGCCTCGAACAAACCCGCCAATGCGTTGGCGGTGGAAAACTGCGTGCCGTTGAGCAGGGCCAAACCTTCTTTGGGCCCCAGCGTCACCGGGGTCAGGCCCGCGCTGGCCAGCGCCTGTTTGGCGGGCAGGCGGCCTTGGGGCGTTTCGGCATCGCCCACACCGATCATCACGGCCGTCATGTGGGCCAGCGGTGCCAGATCGCCCGAAGCGCCCACCGAACCCTGACCAGGCACGACCGGGATGATGCCTTGGGCCAGCATGGCTTCGAGCAAAGCCAGTGTGGCCGGGCGAATGCCCGAAGCGCCTTGCGCCAAGCTGGCGATTTTGAGCGCCATCATCAAACGCGTGATGGCCACCGGCGTGGCCTCGCCCACACCTGCGGCGTGCGACAGCACGATGTTGCGTTGCAGGGTCTCCAGGTCTTCGGCCGGAATGCGCACGCTGGCCAATTTGCCAAAGCCGGTGTTGATGCCGTACACCGGCGCGCCTTTGGCCACGATGCGGGCCACGCTGTCGGCGCTGGTTTGCACGGCGGCTGCGCAGGCTGAGTCCAGCGTGGGTGTGGCGCCCCGGTAAATGGCGCACCAGTCGGCCAAAGGCACTTGGCCGGGCATGAGTTTCAAAAATGGGGGCGTCATGTGTATGGGTTGTTCAGCAAACAAGGGGTGCACTGCGGGGCAAAGGGCATCAGGTCGATATCGGGTTGCCGCTGGCGCTGTAGCGGCTGCCTAGGCGGTAGCGGCTGGCCGGGTGCAGGCAGCGCACCAGCGTGACCGGCACGCCCTGCGTCCAGGTGCGGCGGGTCAAGAGCAAACAGGGCTCGGCCGCGTCCATGTGCAGGCGTTGGGCTTGCTCAGGCGTGGGCAAAACGGCGTCGACCACATGTTCGATTTCGTCAAAGGGCACGGTGCGCACCAGAAACTCCGAAGGCTGCTGTTGCGAGAAATCTTGCTGGGCAAAGTCCGGCACCACTTTCGGGTTGACAAAGCGGTCTTCCAGCTGAATGGGTACGCCGTCTTCAAAATGCACGCACACCGAATGGAACACCGATTCGCCGGTGCGCACGTTCAGTGCGGCCGCCACTTCCAGGGTGGCGGCGACACGCTCGACCACCAGCATCTCGCAGGTGTAGTCGTGACCGCGTTGGCGAATTTCGCTGGCCAGGTTGACGATTTGCAGCAAGGTGGACTGCGGCTTTTTCTCGGCCACGAAACTGCCCACACCCGCCACACGCACGATGCGCCCTTGGTCCACCAGTTCGCGCAAGGCCCGGTTCACGGTCATGCGCGACATGCCAAATTGCGCCACCAACTCGTGCTCAGACGGCAGGCGGTCACCTGCACGCAAGCTGCCGTCCTGGATTTTGCGGGCGATGTGGTCTTTCACCTGCTGGAACAGGGCCACGGGCTCGCCCGTCAGGGTTTGGGGCCTGTGGGCGGCGCGGTCTCGCTGATTGGCGATGGACGCTGCAGTGCGGGTCATGGGGGGATCTTCAAAGCGCAAAAACCGGGGTGTCGAAGTGGGATGCACTCAATGCGTGTCGGTGGCCATGGCTTCGGCCCGAATTTCTTCGGTCAGCTGCGCCTTCAAGGCCATGAACTCGGGCGAGGTCTTGATCGTGTAATGCCTGGGGTGCGGAAAATCCACCGCCAGTTCTGTCTTGATGCGGCCGGGGCGGGCGCTGAACACCGCCACACGATTGGCCATGAAAATCGCCTCGTCGATGTCGTGCGTGACAAAAAGCACGGTTTTTTGCGCCGACTCCCAAATGCCCAGCAGCAGCTCTTGCATCAGCACGCGGGTCTGGTTGTCCAGTGCGCCAAAGGGCTCGTCCATCAACAAAATTTTGGGGTCGTTGGCCAGTGCCCGCGCAATCGCGGTGCGCTGCTGCATGCCGCCTGACAATTGCTTGGGAAAGTGTTGTTCAAACCCCCGCAGGCCCACTTTGGCGATGAAGTCATCGGAGCGTTCTTTTTGTTCGTGCTCGGGCATACCGCGTTCGCGCAGGCCAAAGCGGATGTTTTGCTCAATGTTCAGCCACGGAAACAGCGTGTAACTCTGGAACACCATGCCTCGGTCGGCACCCGGGCCTTGCACGGCCACGCCGTCCAGCAGCACCTGGCCGGTGGTGGGCTGATCGAGCCCCGCCACGATCCGCAGCAAGGTGGATTTTCCGCAACCCGAAGGGCCAAGGATGGTGACGAAATCGTTTTCGCGCACTTCAAAATCCACCGGGGTGAGGGCCTGTGTTGGCTGGCCCTTAGGCGAAATGAAAACGCGCGAGACGCCTTGGATCGACAGTTGATTGCTCACAGTGAACTCCAGGCAAACAGGCGGCGGTTGAGCGCCTTAAAAGCAAAGTCAGACACCAAGCCAATCAGGCCGATGACGATGATGCCGAAGATGATCTGGCCGGTGTTCAGCAACGCCTGGCTGTCGGTGATCATGTGCCCAATGCCCGAGGACGAGCCGATCAATTCGGCCACGATCACATAGGTCCAGGCCCAGCCCAGCACCAATCGCAAAATCTCGGCGATCTCGGGCGCGGCACCCGGAATCAGCACCCGCTTGACGATGCCCGACGGCGCGGCGCCGAGCGTGTAGGCGGCTTCGACCAAGTCACGCCGCGCTGCGCCCACGCACACCGCCACCATCAGCACAATCTGAAACACCGAGCCGATGAAAATCACCAACACTTTTTGCAACTCGCCAATGCCCGCCCACAAAATCAGCAAGGGGATAAAGGCCGAGGCGGGCAAATAGCGGCAAAAGGACACAAAGGGTTCGAGGAAGGCTTCCACCCCTTTGTGCGCGCCCATCGCAATGCCCAGCGGCACGGCGATCAGGCTGGCCAAAATGAAGCCGGCCAGCACCCGCCAAATCGTCATGGCGATGTCGTGGGAAAAATTGAATTCGGTGAACAAGAGGATGGCCTCTTGCACCATGGTCACCGGACTGGCCAAAAAGGTGGGTGAGACATAACCACCCAGCGTGAAAAACGCCCATGCGCTGAAAAAAAGAATGAAGAAACCGATGCCCAGCAACCACCGTGACTGCGCGCGCACCGGCTCCAGTGGAGCCAGTGCGCGGCGGCGTGGCCGCACAGCGTTCGATGGGGTCAAAGTCGGGTGTGCGGAGGTCATGCTTTACTTGATGAAGCTGGTGTCGAACATGACCGAAAAGTCGGTGGGTGCTCTGCGGATCACACCGGCTTCCAGCAAGATGGCGGCAGCGTCCTTCATGAAAGTTTGCAATTCACCGGCAAAGAATTTCTGGTTGGCCGCTTTGTCTTGCCAGCGCAGGAAGGACGATGATTTGGCAAAAGCCTCGCCGGTTTGCCGCACGGCTGCGCCCATGATTTCGTTGGATTTGACCGGGTCGTTCTTGATCAATTCCAAGGCCTCAAAGTAGGCATTGGCCAGGCTTTGCGCGGCCTTGGGGTTGGCCTTGAGCCAATCAGGGGCGCAGCCCACCGTGTCCATGACCATGGGGTAGTCGAGCGTGGTGGCCAAAATCTTGCCGGCCTGTGGGTTGTTGCGCACAGTGGACAAATAGGGCTCGTAGGTCATGGCCGCATCGTTCTGGCCGGCCACAAAGGACTGGGCCGCCGCCTGGGGTGACAAGGAGACGAGCTTGACGTCTTTCATGCTCATGCCGTTTTTGCTGAGCATCCAGGCCAAGCCGAAATAAGGTGCCGTGCCGGGCGCATCCACGCCAATGCTTTTGCCCTTGAGGTCAGCAAAATTGTTGATGTTGCCGCGCACCGCAATGCCGTCGGCCCCAAATGACTTGTCGAGCTGAAAGATTTGAACAATGGGCACGCCATTGGTGTTCCAAGCCACATGCGTCTCCACGGTGGTGGCAGCGCACTGGATGGCTTTGGAGGCCAGGGCCAGGTGGCGGTCTTTCTGGGGAATCATTTTGATGTCGACCTCCAGACCGTGTTTCTTGAACAAACCTGCTTTGTCGGCCAGGGTCAGCGGGGCAAAGCCCGTCCAGCCTGACATGCCCAGGGCCAGTTTGACCTCCTGGGCTTGCGTTTGAAAGGCCAGGCTGGCCGTGACCGCACCGGCCAGGATCAGCGAGGCGAATTTGACGTTTGACTTGCGCATGAAGGAACTCCTTTTTGTTGATCAAGCCCGCTTGACATGGCCGAAAACGGCACCGACCAGCAGGCACAAAGCCACCACCAACACCCCATTCAACTTGTATAGACAGGATGATGCCAAAAGAAAAAGCTGCCCGCGTGCAGGAAACAACATCTCTCCCAACATCCGCACAGCAAAGTGCATCATCAGGCACTCCGCCCCAAAAGGCATCGGGAATTGCACCATCTTGCTGTCTATACAAATAGGTGTTAAAGGTGGCCATGACACAGCAAGGCGTGTGCCAGGTCACACCGCGTAGCCGGGCGACACCTTGTCGGCCAGGCGCAGCATGGCCGGCCATTCTTTCCAGCCCAGCGGGCTGCGCCCCGCGGGGTATTCGCGCAGCGCGGCCTTGTTGAAGCCCAAGCGGCTGATCTGCTCGGCCACGCCGTCCGGCGGAAAGTTCAACGCTTGACCGCAGGCCATGGCGTCGAGCTGGGCCTGGCAGGCTTTTTCCAGGTGCCACATGCTGCTGAAGGCTTCGGCCACGGTGTAGCCCACCACCAGCGTGCCGTGGTTGCGCAAGACCATGACCATGTGGTTGCCCAGATCGCTGGCCAAGCGCTCGCGCTCTTGCAGGTTCACAGCCAGGCCTTCTGACTCGTGGTACGCCACCTTGCCATAGAACATCATGGCGTGCTGACTCAGCGGCAGCAGGCCGCACTTGAGCATCGAAATCGCCATGCCGGCACGGGTGTGCAAATGCAGCACGCAATGGGCATCGTCGCGCGCCGTGTGAATGGCGCTGTGGATCACGAATCCGGCACGGTGCACATCGTGCGGGCTGTCGTCCACCTTGTTGCCATCGCTGTCGATCTTGACCAGGCTCGACGCCGTGATTTCGTCAAAAGAACAACCAAAGGGATTGATCAAGTAATGCGCGGTGCCCGGCACCCGCAGTGAAATGTGGGTGTAAATCAGGTCGGTCCAGCCGTGGTGCGCCACCAGCCGGTAGCAAGCCGCCAGGTCAATGCGTGCCTGCCACTCTTCGGGCGACATGTGGGCTGGCGCTGGGCCGCGGGTGGCGTGCAGATCGGTCAGTGGGGTCACGTTGGGGCTCCGGAAAAAACGCGGGCTGCGCTGTGGCAAAAAGGACAATTCACTGTATCAGGCAAGGCGTTAAAAGCTGAACCACAAGTGACCACATGCGGCTCAGAGCGCTCAGCGCAGCGGGGCCTTGCGCAGCAAAACAATGTTGCGGTAGCCCAACCGGATCAGGCCCTGCTCTTGAAAATGCCGCAGCTGCTGGTTAACCCGCTGGCGCGAGGCAGAGGCGGCTTGGGCCAGGTCGGACTGGCTCACGCGCAGCATCACACCGTCGGGCACGGTCACGCTGTTGAATTTGGCGATGCGCTCCAGCGCAGCCCACACCCGCTGCTCCAGGCTGTGCATACCCCGGTCGG
>NZ_JBILQU010000103.1:0-9473 GCF_044373035.1 Limnohabitans sp.
ACAAAGCCAGTCCGGCCAGAAGCTTGAGCACACAAGGCAGCAGGCCATAAGCCAGGCCCAGCGCCAGCACGGCATCGGCACCCTGCTGGCCCGGGGCATAACCCCACAAGCCGAGCAATGGCAAAGACAGACCGGCGGCCAAAGCCAGATTGAGTTTGGTGGCCAGATTCCACCAGCCCATGAAGGCGCCGTCTGTGCGGCCGCGCTCACCGCAGCGGTCGATCAGTTGGTTGAGCAAGGCACCGGGCACGGTGAGGTCAGCGCCCAGCGCCATGCCCGACAAAGCACACACCACCAAAAACCCGGTGGTGTCGCCTGCGCCCAGCGTGATGACACTCACAAAAGCCAGCACCGACAAAGTCATGCCCGTGGCCCAGGTGCGCAGCAGGCCGATGCGGTCGATGACCTTGAGCCACAGCGGAAACGACAGCGCTCCAGCGGCGAAATACAAACCCAGAAACAGCGGCTCCATGGCTTTGGGCGCTTGCAACAGGTCTTGCACAAAAAACAGCACCAGCGTGGCGGGCACGGCGCTGGCCAGGCCATTGAGCATGAACACCATCAGCAAACGGCGAAAGCCCGCGTGCTTCCAGGGCTGCCAAATGCTGCCCACCGCATGCCCGGGAACCACCGCAGTGGACGGTGCCAAAGCGCTGCACGCAACCCGCCGCCAAGAGAACAAGCCCAGCGCCAGCATGAGCACCAGCAAGGCCGTGGTCGGCCCCCAGCCCCACAGCGTGGGCAGGGCAGACGCCAGCAACACCCCGATCAGTGCAAAGCCCTCACGCCACGCCACCCAGCGGCTTTGCGCAATGCCCCCGCCGCCTTGCCGCGCTGCCCAGGCCTGGTGCAAGATGCCCAAACCGCTGTAGGCCAGGTGGCTGAGCGTGAGCGCTGCGCCCACCCACACCAGCAAACCCGTGGGCGACAGGGCCGCCGCAGGCGGAAAAAACAAAGCTGCAAAACCCAGCGCCACGGCCAGCGCCATCAACACCGCCGCCAGCCACACGGCCTGCCACGAGTGGCGGTACAGCTTGTCGCCCCACCGCCCAAGCCACGGGTCCACCACCGCGTCGATGCTGCGGCTGAGCAACAGCACCGCGCCCAATGCGGCCAGCGTCACGCCGTACTGCTGGGCGTACACATTGGGCAAATGCACATACACCGGCAAAGCCACAAACGCCAAAGGCAAGCCCAACAAACCATAAGCGGCCGAAGTCTTGCGCTGCACAGCGCTGGGGGTCACCGGGGCCATGTCATTCATGGTTGAAGGCCTTGCAAAAGTTGCGCACGCATCTTGGGCTCGGAGGTGCGTTCGTCGAGCCATATGCCAAAAAACAAACGTGCGAAATTCACGTCTTTGACGATACCGGCACGTTGCCCATTGACCCAAAATTCGGCCCCCTCACCGGGCAGGTTGATGCCTGTGATGCGCTCACCCGCGCTGACGTTGGGAAACATCTCACGCATGGCCGCCAGCCAGCTTTGTGATTGCGCATCGGTGAAGCTGCCCACACGCCGCATCTCTTCAATCGAACGGCTGGCAATGGCCGAGCCTTCCAATTTGCGCAGGTATTGCAGTTCCAGGGCAAAGGCTTGTTGCATGGCCTGCGTGTGCCGAAAACCCCGGGGCGTCCACAACCTGGCGTCATACACCTCAAATCCCCAAACCCGCAGGCGCACCGGCGCGGTGGGCACCACGCCGCCCAAGCCCGCCACTTCGGGGCGGCTGTAGGCCGCATTGGGGCTGGTCACGCTGGTGCTTTGCGCTTGTGCTGCGCCCAACAAGCCACCCCAAAAGACCAGAAAAAAGCCGTATCGCCAGCCGTTTTGCAGCAGCCAGGACATGGCGCGGGTTGTCAGTGAGGTGTGCATGGGCATTAGCCAGGTTTGACCAAGGTGAACTGGATCACGTCGATGCTGGCTTCGTCGAAAGCCGCTTCGCAGTAAGCCAGATAGAAGGACCACAGGCGGATGAAGCGGTCGTCAAATTTGAGCGTTCGCACAGAGCCCAACTGCGACATGAAGCGCTCGCGCCAGCGGCGCAGGGTTTCAGCGTAATCAGGGCCAAAGTTCAGCTCATCGACCACCTTCAGGCCAGCAGCTTGCGCTTGTTTGCGAAATTCGCTGGGGCTCGGCAAACAACCGCCCGGAAAGATGTACTGTTGAATGAAATCGGTCGATTGCAAGTACCGCTCAAAAAACCGGTCGTCGATCGTGATGCTCTGCACACACGCACGGCCACCGTGCTTGAGCATGCGGGCGATGGTCTGAAAGTAGGTGGGCCAAAAGGCCTGGCCCACCGCCTCGATCATCTCGATCGAGCACACCGCGTCGTAGGGGCCATCGTCAATGTCGCGGTAGTCTTGCAGCCGCAAATCCGCTTTTTGCTGCACGCCATGCGATTGCATGCGTGCGTTGGCAAAAGCCAGCTGCTCGGTGGACAAGGTCACGCCGGTGATGTACGCACCAAACTCGGTGGTGGCCGCTTCAGCCAAAGCGCCCCAGCCGCAGCCGATCTCCAGCACCCGGTCGCCAGGTTGGGCGTTCACCATGCGCAGGGCGCGACGCACCTTGGCTTTTTGGGCTGCGGCCATGTCTTGGCTGTGATCGCCTTCAAACCAAGCCGATGAGTAGTTCATCGTGCCGTCCAGCCACAGTTCGTAAAAAGCATTGCCCAGGTCGTAATGGGCGTGGATATTTTTGCGGCTGTTCGTCCGGTTGTTGCGGTTGAGCAGGTGCTTGATGCGGTAGAACAAACGCCCCAGCCAATGGCCGTAAATGGCGCTTTCAATGTGGTCGCGGTTGGCAATGGTCAAGCGGAGCAGGGAGGCCAGGTCAGGCGTGGTCCAGTCGCCCGCCATGTAGCCCTCGGCAAAACCAATGTCACCCGATTTCAAAACCTCGGCGCACATGTCCCAGCGGTGAATGTGCAAAGCTGCAAACGGGGCCTCGTGCGTGCCAAAAACCTGGTTGTTGCCATCGGGCGCGTGCACCGTGAGCGTGCCAATTTTCAGGTGCGTCAACAGGCTGAGCAGACGTGCAGCGGCTTTGGGCAGGCTGGCGTGCGAAATGCTGGTGGTGCGGTGGCCCAAGGCTTGGGCGTTGTCGGCGGTCTTCATGGAGGGCGGCATCCGGTAGGGTCCAGTGTTCATCGGGTCACAAAATCGCGGGGCGGCTCCGGCTTGCGACAAAACGGTACTTTTTTCAGCCACAGCAAGAGCGCATGCCAGTGGATGCGGGCCACCACACCCAGTGTGAGCAGCGGATAGCGCCACATCACGCGGTGCAAGGCCTCGGCGGTGGCGGGCTCGAGCACGCCGCTCCAGCTGGTGTCGATCAAGGGGCCATCGGCGTCGGTATGGTCCACACGCGCCACGATGCGGTCTTGTCCGTTGTGCTGCGTGCGCATGAAGCGAAAGCGGTACTCGCCTTGCACATCGCAAAAGGGCGAGACATGGAAGACCTTGTGGGCCAAAATCGTTTGGCCGTATTGCGGCTCGGGCAACAGGTAGCAATGCCGCTCGCCAAAGGTGTTGTTCACCTCGGCCACGATGGCGGCCAAGCTGCCATCGGCGCGGTGCGCGTACCAAAAGCTCACGGGCTTGAAGGCATGGCCCAACACACGCGGAAAGGCTTGCAACCAGACCTCGCCTGTGGCGTCCTCGATGCCTTCTTTGTCCAGCATGGCATCGAGCCAAGCCAAGGCCCCGCCGGTCTCGGCCGATCGGCCATCGCCGTGGTCGGCATCGTGAAAGGCAAACCATGCGCGGCGGTTGATGGCCAGATCCGTGCGGCACACACCCGCTTGCAAGCTGCGCATGGGCAGCATCAAAAAAGCGCTCGGGTAGACGAACGCGTGGTGGGCCGGGCGGTGGCGCGTGTGGCGCACTTGGCCCCAGCCAATGAGTGCGGTGGCTGAGGTCATGCGGCCAGTTTTTCCTGAAGGCCGCCTTGCTCGTGGATGTGTTTGAGCAAGGCGCGGCCCACTTGCAGGCCCGACTTGAGGCCATCTTCATGAAAGCCATAACCCGTCCACGCCCCGGCGTACCAGGTGTGGTGCTGGCCTTGCAGCAAAGGCACGCGTTTTTGCGCCTCAATCGCTTTAAGGTCAAACACCGGGTGCGCGTAGTCGTATTCGCCCACGATGGTGGCCGGGTTGATGGGCTGCAATGGGTTGAGTGACACCACCACGGGCTGGGCAAATGGGATGCGTTGCAGCAGGTTGAGCAGGTAATGCAGGCACACGCGCGAGGACTCGCGCTCGGTGCTGGCTGCGCGTTCGTAATTCCAGGCGGCCCAAGCCTTGGGGTTGGATGGCAATACGCTGGCATCGGTGTGCAGCACGGCACGGTTGTCTTGGTAACGGATGTCGCCCAACACCTTGCGCTCCTCACCTGAGGGCTCGCGCAGCAGACACAGCGCCTGGTCGGTGTGGGTGGCGATCACCACTTCGTCAAAGCGTTCGGCATGACCGTCGGTGATGATGCGCACGCCTTGCACATCGCGCTCGATCAAACGAACCGGGGTGCTCAGGCGCTTGTCGTGCACGCCCACCAGAATTTTCTCAACGTAGTGGCGCGCACCCCCCACCACGCTGAACCATTGCGGGCGGTTGGTCACCTGGATCAGGCCGTGGTTGTGGCAAAACCGGATCATGGTGGCCACCGGAAACTGCAGCATCTGGTCGGTCGGGCAACTCCAGATGCAGCCCAGCATGGGCAAGAAATACCAGTCGCGAAAAGACGCGCTGAACTTGTGCGTGCGCAAAAATTCAACCAGTGGCTGCTGCAGGTCTTGTTCGCGCTGGGCATTGGCGATGCGGGTGCACAGCGCATTGAAGCGCATGACATCGGCCAACATGCGCCAAAACCGTGGGTTGACCAAGTTGCTGCGCTGGGCGAAGACGCTGTTCAGGTCGGTGCCGCTCCACTCCAGCGTCTTGCCATTCACCGCCCCCGGCACCTTGACCGAAAACGACATGTCGGACGGCGCGGTTTCAACCTGCAGTTCAGCAAACAGGTTGATCAGATTGGGGTAAGTGCGTTCGTTGAACACCAAAAAACCCGTGTCCACGCCGTGCGTGATCGGGCCTTGAGGTGTGGGCAGGGTGATGTCCACCGTGTGGGTGTGGCCGCCAAAGTAGTCGCCCGCCTCGAACAAGGTGATGTCGGCATGGTCTTTCAGGGTGTGGGCCACGGCCAGACCGGAAATGCCAGACCCCACGATGGCCAGTTTCATGCGTCGGCTCATGGTTTGGCTTTCAGCGCTGTGTCGATGGCAGAAATCAGGGTTTTGCTTTCCGGCCCCGTCATGCTGCTGTACTGGTCAATGACCTTGCCATCCCGGCCAATCAGGTATTTGTGAAAGTTCCAACGGGGCTTTTGGCCGGTTTGGGCGGTGAGCTGCTTGAACAAGGGCGCGGCACCATCGCCCGTGACCTGGGTTTTGGTGAACATCGGGAATTTCACGCCAAAGGTGCTTTCGCAAAAGGCGGCGATGTCTTTGTTGCTGCCTTTTTCCTGAGAAAAGTCGTTCGAAGGAAAGCCCAGCACCACCAAGCCACGGTCTTTGTATTGGGTGTTCAGCGTTTCCAGGCCTTTGTACTGCGAGGTGAAACCGCAAAAACTGGCGGTGTTGACCACCAGCACCACCTTGCCCGCGTACTGACAAAGTGACTGCGGCTTTTCGTCTTGCAGGCGGTCAAAGCTGTGGTTCAGAATGGCCGGGCAGGCGGGTGCCTGAACAGCCGTTTGCGGGCTGGCTTGCGCCGCTGCCAGCCCCAGGCCCAGCATCGCAGCCAAGGCGACCAACACCCAGTTGAGGCCCCATTTTTTTACCAGAGAGTGGTTCATCTGTACTTGAATACTCATTTTGTGACTAATCAGTTTAAACTTGTTTCTCTTGATTGTCACGTACACCCTCAGCCAGCGGAGAACAACATGCCCAAAACCCCGGGGTTCAAAGGGAAAAAACAAAGTTTGCCTCAAAAGCCGTGCGCGGTTTGTGGCCGCGCCATGGTGTGGCGCAAAAGCTGGGCCAAGAACTGGGACAGCGTGCTGTACTGCAGCGACCGCTGCAGGGCAGACAAGTCTAAGCCCGTCAGAACCTGACCCCCATTCTGAACACCCCCTCCCACGAAAGACAAGGCATGACACGTCACCTGATATTGGTTTTGGGCGACCAGCTGGGCTGGGACAACCCGGCCTTGGCCGATTTTGACCCCGACCAAGACCGGCTCTTGATGATCGAGGCCGACAGCGAAGCGGGCGAAGTCTGGAACCACAAAGCCCGGATCGCGATTTTCTTGTCGGGCATGCGGCACTTTACAAACGTTGCGCACCACCGCCGCTGGCCTTGTACTTATATGAAGGTGGACGACGCCGAGCTGCCCCCGGACTTTGCGGGTCGCTTGGCACTGGCCCTGCACACCGACCCACCCAAAGCCTTGGTGGTGATGGAAGCAGGGGCTTGGCGAATGGAGCGGCTGATCGAAGACGCTGCCGAGCAAGCTCAGGTGCTGCTGCGCTGGGTAAGCGACACGCACTTTTTGTGCAGCCGCGCCGAATTTGCCAAGTGGGCCGGCGACAAAAAAGAGCTGCGCATGGAGTTCTTTTACCGCGAGATGCGCAAACGCCACGGCATCTTGATGGAAGGCAAAGAACCCATCGGCGGCCAATGGAACTATGACGCAGAGAACCGCAAAGGCTTTGGCGCGAAAGGCCCGGGCACCGTGCCCCCGCCCGCGCGCTTTGCGCCCGACCGCGTCACGCAAGACGTGATCGCGCTGGTGCGAGAGAGATTTGCCAGCCACCCCGGCACGCTGGACAACTTTGCTTGGGCCCTGACCCGCGAAGACGCTTTGGTGGCGCTGCAGCATTTCATTGACCAGCGCCTGGAAAACTTTGGCGCTTGGCAAGACGCGATGTGGACCACCTTGCCCTTTGGCTGGCACGCGCTGGTAGGCAGCAGCCTGAACCTGCATTTGCTGCACCCACGCGAGGTGATCGTGGCCGCCGAGCAGGCCTACCACGCCCGCGGCTTGCCACTGGCGAGTGTGGAGGGCTTCATCCGCCAGGTGCTGGGCTGGCGCGAGTTCATTCGCGGGGTGTACTGGCTGGACATGCCGCACATGGCCGAGGCCAACCACTATGGCCACACCCGCGATTTGCCCAAGTGGTACTGGACGGGTAACACCCACATGGCCTGCATGCAAGCGACCATCGGCCAAAGCCTGCAACACGGCTACGCGCACCACATCCAACGCCTCATGGTGACCGGGCAATTTGCTGTGCTGGCAGGGCTGTCGCCGCAGCAGGTCAGCGCTTGGTACCGCGCCATGTATGTGGACGCGGTGGAATGGGTAGAGACGCCCAACACCTTGGGGATGGCCCTGCACGCCAACGGCGGGCGCTTCACCAGCAAACCCTATGTGGCCAGCGGCCAGTACATCAGCCGCATGAGCAACTACTGCAAAGGCTGCCGCTACCAGCCCGAAGTGCGCACCGGCCCCAACGCTTGCCCCATGACCACGCTGTATTGGGATTTTCTGATCCGGCACGAAAAAGACTTCTCAGGCAATCCGCGCACCGCGCTGATGGTCAAGCATGTGGGCAAGATGAGCGCAGAAGACAAGGCGCAAATTGGGCTGCGGGCTGGGGCAGTGCGGGCGGGGTTGGACAAGGTTTGAAGAAAGTCCGAACCCAAGACGGGTTTTATAAGCAAGTTACAGATGTTATAGAATTTCAATAACTTAGCTAATATACTCATCAATGAATCCGATCACCAACCCTTACAACCCCGGCGCAGGCACGCCCCCGCCTGAGCTGGCCGGTCGAGATGAACTGCGCGAAAAGGTCAGGATCTGCATTGAGCGACTGCGCATCGGCAATTCAGCGAAAAGTCTGATTTTGGTGGGTTTGCGAGGCGTTGGAAAAACAGTTTTGTTGGACCGCATGCGCTCGGATGCAGAGGGCACAGGCATCCAGACTTTGCGCATTGAAGCACCCGAAAACAAATCTTTGCCAGCGATGCTGGCACCCGAATTGCGCAAGGCCCTCTTGCGCATGAGCACCAACGAGTCAGCCAAGGAAGTTTCACAAAGAGCCCTGCGTGCACTGGCGGGTTTTGCCAAAGGTCTAAAGCTCAAATTTGCCGACATCGAAGTGGGCTTTGACTACGAGCCTGAGCGCGGTCTGGCCGATAACGGCGAACTGGAGTCCGACTTGACTGCGCTGTTGGTTCAAACCGGAGAGGCGGCCAAGGCCGCAAACACCGTGATGGTCATGTTCATCGACGAGCTTCAGTATGTCAAAGAAAGTCAGTTTGCGGCCCTGATCGCTGCGCTGCACCGCTGCGCACACTTGCGTTTGCCCATCACGTTGGTGGGGGCTGGCCTGCCGCAGTTGCTGGCCCTGGCCGGTGAGGCCAAGTCGTATTCAGAACGCCTGTTCGAATACCCGCAAGTCGACAAACTCAACACAAGTGCCGCAATGGATGCTTTGCGCAAACCCGCACAACAACTGGGCGTGAACTACACCGACGATGCAGCGTTGGCCATTGTGGAAAAAACCCAAGGCTATCCTTATTTTTTGCAGGAGTGGGGCAAACACACTTGGGATGTGGCCACCACCAGTCCGATCACTTTGGATGTCGTGAAGACCGCAACGCAACTGACCATCGCCGGACTCGATGAAAGTTTCTTCAAGGTGCGGCTGGAACGAACCACACCCGGTGAACGCCGGTATCTGCGTGCCATGGCAGACTTGGGGCCTGGGCCACACCGCTCCGGGGACATCGCCAATCAATTGCTGAAAACCGTCAGTACACAAGCACCCGTTCGCTCCAGTCTGATCCGCAAAGGCATCGTCTGGAGCCCCACCCACGGCGACACAGCCTTCACGGTACCCCTCTTTCACGAATACCTGCTGCGCACCGTACTCGCCAATTCATAGCAGCACACAAACCCGTCATTTGCGCCGACTGATTTGTTGGAGCACATGCTGCTTGAACGCCAGTGCCAGCGGTGACAGTTTTTTGCCAGCTGGATAGACAATGTGCCAGGCCGAGGGCAGGGGAAAGCCCTGCACGTCAATCACAGTCACGCCGTTTTCTTTTTGATGGCCATGCAGGGCATGGCGCGAGACCACGCCCACACCCAAGCCGCCTGCGACGGACTCCTTGATGGCCTCGTTGCTGCCCAGCTCCAGACGCACATCAGGGCGGAACTTCATTTGACGGAAAAACTGGTCCCCCGCCATGCGCGTGCCCGATCCTTTTTCACGAAAAATAAAGCGCCGCTCAGCCAACTCTTGCAAAGGCACGGCGCTGCGTTTGGCCAGCGGGTCGGATGTCGGCGCGATCACCACGATCGGGTTGGGCATGAAGGCCTCGTCGCCCAAGTCCATGTCTTTGGGCGGCATGGACATGATGTACAGGTCGTCCAGGTTATCTCGCAGCCGTTGGACTACGCC
>NZ_JBILQU010000215.1:0-2774 GCF_044373035.1 Limnohabitans sp.
CGGTCATCAGCTGCGGGTTTGCAATATTTTGTACATGGCCAACACTTTGCGCACGTAGTTTTGCGTCTCTTGGTAGTTGGGGATCTGGTGTCCAGCCCGGCTGACAGCGCCTTGGCCCGCGTTGTAGGCGGCCAGCACCAGGTCCATGCGGCCGGGGTACAACCGGGTCAGGTCGGCCAGGTGGCGGGTGCCGACCTGGATGTTGATGCCGGGTTCTTTGAGTTTTTGCACGACCGAGAGGCCTGGCTCTGACCGAACACCGTATTGCGCAGCGGTGGCAGGCATGATTTGCATCAGGCCCACAGCCCCTTTGTGGGACACGGCTTGAGGGTTGAAGGCCGATTCGGTAGCGGTCACCGCCTTGACCAGCGCATAGTCAACGCCATGGGTCTGGGCCGCGGCCATCAGCTGGGCCTGGTTGTCCTTGTAGCCGCTTCGCGATTCGACAAAGTGCAGTGTGCGGCGTGCCTGGTCTTCAGGCAAAACACCCAGGTCGGACACATTCGGGGGGGCTGCCGGGGTCTCGGCGGCAATGATCAAGAGTCCTTTTGCCACGGGCTGGTTGGTGTAGTGGGTGACCCCTTGGTCATCCACGTATTTCCAGACTTGGGCCACGCAGGGCATGGCCAAGCCCAGACCGAGTGCCAGGCAAATGCCCCAGCGCCATACGGGCTGATCGGATACTTTGGCGCAGTGCGTCAATTCGCTAGACATGAAAACTGTCATTAAACTAGAGGTTTAGCGTCCATCAAAAGACATGTTCAATTTATCCACAAACCAAAAAAATGCCGCCTATGGGCTGGCCCTTGTGGCCGGCTTGCTGGCCTTGTATGCCACTGGGTTCAAAAACCAGTTGGTGTTCGACGATGCACGCCTGACCGACGGCACCATTTTCGGCCAATACGGCAGCTTGCTGGAGTTGCGCGTGCGGACGTTGTCTTACGGCAGCTTTGTCTGGATCCAGACTATTTTAGGCGAAAGCTGGCCCATTCAGCGCATGTTCAACCTGGCCTTGCACGGTGCCACCGCCATCGCCCTCGGGGCCTTGGTGCACGAATTGCTCAAATCCACCACTTGGAGCGAGCATTTGCATCAGAGTGCCGACAGGGATGGGGCGCTGAGAGGTGCCAGCCAGATGGCGGCGGCGATCTGGGCGTTTCATCCGGTGGCGGTTTATGGCGTGGCGTATCTGATTCAGCGCTCGATCGTCATGGCCACCTTGTTTGTGGTGTTGGCTTGCCTGTGCATGGTGTGGGGCATGAAGCAGCGCCGCTGGGTCTGGTATTGGGCGGCGGCTGCCTTTTATGTGTTGGCCTTGGCCTCGAAAGAGTACGCGATCAGCGCCTTGTTGTTGGTGCCGCCCCTGTACATCTTTGTCAGACGTCCGGGTTTCAAAATGGCTTTGGCCATCAGTTTTGGCGCGTTGGGCTTGATGGGCCTGTCCGCTGCTTTGTTGCTGCAGGTCTACGGCAGCATCATCGGGGTGGTGTTTGACGAGACCTCCCGGGCGTTTGCGGCTCAGCTGGAGCAGATCCAGCCCGGTATTGGCAAAGACCTGTATGCCTTGAGTATTTTGAACCAGGCCAGCTTGTTTTGGCGTTACGGCATGACGTGGCTATTGCCTTTGCCGGGGTTCATGGCGGTGGACATTCGACCGCAATTTCCGCTGAGTTTTGGCAGCATCGAGTTGGTGGGGGCCGCGGCTTATGTGTTGGCCATGCTGGGCAGTGCTTGGCTGGTGTTGCGCCGAAGCGATGCCTGGGCGCTGGCGGCATTGGCGATTTTGTTGCCGGGTTTGATGTTCGTCACCGAGTTCACCACCGTCTGGATACAGGACCCTTTTGTCTTGTACCGCAGTTATTTGTGGTCCATCACGCTGCCTTTGCTCTTGGCCATTCCCCTGGCTTATGCACAAGGCAAGACGCGGCTGATCGCCACCGTGCTGCTGTGTTTGGTGCTGGCGCTGCTCAGCTGGGGGCGCATCGACAGCTTTTACAACGCGCGCAGTGTGTGGGCCGATGCGGCCGCCAAAATTGACATGAAAGCCCCGGCGCAAGCGGTGGGCCGCTGGCGACCGTTTTTGAACCATGGGGCTGAAGCTTTGGATCGTGCCGATTATGTCGAGGCAACGCGCCTGTTCAGCACAGCCGTGAATTTGGGGGAACCGTTGGGTTCTGCTCGCATGAACCTGGGCGTGGCTTTGCAGCAGCAAAAGCAACACAACGCGGCACTGGAGCAACTGGCGCAGGCCGAGCGCCAAGGCTTCACCGAGGCTGCCTTGTATTACCACCGGGGGGAGTCGTATTTTGCGATTCGCAACTTCGAGGAGGCCCAACGCAGCTTCACCCAGGCTCTGGGCCAACCCCAAGCACCTGAGGTGGCGTTTTTCACGCGGGTTCGCCGCGCCGAGGCTGCGGTGGCCCAAAAGGATTTCGCCACCGCCATTGCCGACTACAAAATCATCGTGGCGGCGAAACCCGATGCCCAGCGCTACCTGCTTGGTTTGGTGTTGGCCCACAACGGCCAAAAAGACTATGCCAGCGCCTTGGAGTTGCTCAACCCAACCTTGGCCAAACGTCCGACATCCGGGGCGCACTACGCGCGTGCCCTGACCTATTTCAACATGGGCAACTGGGCCGCCAGTGTGCTGGACCTGAACATCGCCTTGAGTGCTGAACCCAACAACCCCGCCTATCGCCAACTGGAACGCCAGTTGGCCGGCGCAGCACCCAAGGCCAAACCCTGATGCCCGCTTTGCAAATCACCACCTCGCT
>NZ_JBILQU010000128.1:0-6586 GCF_044373035.1 Limnohabitans sp.
GACCCCATGCGCTGAAACAAGCCCCCGGGCAGTCGCCCGACTTGCCCCATTAACTCCAGCTCCAACAGCTGCGCCTGCAGTTGGGCCGTGGGCCAGCCGCAGCGCGCTTGCAGAGCGTCCAGGCCGACGGGGTCGTGACCCAGGGCGCGCAGCAGGGCGCGTTCGGGGTCTTGGCCTGACGACGCATCTTCTGTCGATGGCTCAGTCAGATCCAACTTTTTTTGCGCGACGGGTGCAGGCAGGCGCATCTCTTCCAGCACATCTTGCGCCGACTCGACCAGTTTGGCGCCCTGTTTGATGAGCGCGTGGCAGCCTTTGGATTGGGTGGCGTGGATGGAGCCGGGGATCGCCATCACGTCGCGGCCTTGCTCCAGGGCTTGCTTGGCGGTGATGAGTGAGCCGGAAGGCAGGGCGGCTTCTACCACCAGCGTGGCTTGTGACAGGCCTGAAATCAGCCGGTTGCGGCGCGGGAAGTTGGGCGACAGCGGCGGTGTGCCCAGCGGGTATTCGCTCAGGATCAGCCCGTTTTGTGCAATACGGTGTGCCAGGTCACGGTGTTGGCGCGGGTAGACGCGGTCCAGTCCAGTGCCGACCACGGCGATGGTGGCCAGTTGCCCCTTCGCAGCCCCTTGCACTGCGCCCTGCAGTGCGCCTTCGTGCGATGCACCGTCCACCCCCAGTGCCAGGCCAGAAACCACAGTCAGTCCGCTGGCGGCCAAGCTGCAGGCAAAGGCGCGTGCGTTCTCGGCACCCTGGGGCGTGGGGTTGCGGCTGCCCACCATGGCCAGCGCTTGCTCGGCCCGCAGCCGGGGCAAAAGCGCCGTCTGGCCCATGGCGTAGAGCATCAAAGGCGGGTCGGGAATGTCCAGCAGCGGGGCAGGGTAGTCGGCGTCACCCAAGGTGAGCACGCAGCGACCGGGCCCGGTGCCCGCTTGCAGCCATTCCAGGGTGTCAAGCGTGAGCGCTGCACAGCCATCGGGCATGAGGCACAGCGCCTGCGCCTGTTTGGCGCTGACCACCTGGCACAAGGCGGTTTCGGTTTGCGTAAAAATCGCTTCGGGCTCGCCAAAGGCCGCCAGCAAGCGCCTGGCGTTTTCGGTGCCGACGCCGGGCGTGAGCACCAGCCGCAACCAAGCGCCCAATTCCTCGGGGGTGTTGACCATGTTGTCTCCCTGTGCGGCCTGAATGGCCGTCGAATGCATGTTGTGCTGAGCATTGTGGTTCAAAGCCTGGCTCGCGCCAAGTCCTAGGAGGCGGCGAAGCGCAACTCATGGGGTCAGATCAAACCTTGTTTTGGGTGGCACAGGGGCACAGGGCTGGGTGCATGAAGTGGCCGTGATGGCGCGCCGTTGTTCAAGGGTTCATGAAGGCGAATGCGTGATCAACCAGTCTTTGAGCGCATTGTCGATGCGCGTCTGCCAGCCAGCGCCCGTGGCCTTGAATGCGGCCATCACATCGGGTGAGAGGCGTATGGTCGTGGCCTGCTTGACGGGGGCTTTTTGGGGGCCTCGGTGTGCGCGTGCGTTCATTTTCAGCAAGTCGCTGTAGAGCTGGGGATCCAGTGCTTGGGCGGCGGGTTTGAAGTGACGCAAGTCGGCCGCTGTCAATTCGCGGACTTCACCTGACTCGTCCACTAAAGGTGCGCGTTTTTTTGTCATGGGCTTTGACCTCTCTGGCGTTGGCCTTGCGAAAGCTGATGACACGAATGCCACCAGCCACCGGGGTGAAGCACAGGACGTGCAATCGGTCGTCTAAAAAGCCAATGGCCACCCATCGAGTTTCCGGGTAGTTCTTGCGCGTGTCCTGGTCAATCACAGCTGTAGCAAAGTCGAAGCGAGACGCCTGTTCAAAGCTGAGGTTGCGGCTGGCAACACTCGCTTGGTTTTTGGCGGCATCAAATTCGATGTGCCTGTTTTATATTGTAATAACGATTTGATTGGACCGCACAAGACTATTGAGTTGGACGCGCTGCCAAGTCTCTAAAATCAAGGCCACACGAGTTGACTGCCCATGCCCAATATCGCCTCTTCGCCCACCGCGCACATGCACTTGTGCATTCTTGAAAACGACGACCTGGACCCGCCGCTGGCGCAGCGTTACACGCGGGTGGCGGCGATGTTTGAGCATTTGTTCGCGCAAGCGGGCTACCAGGGCCGCATCGACACCTTCAGTGCCCGGCATGGCCAGTACCCGGCCAGTTTTGCGGCCTACGATGCGGTGCTTTTGACCGGCAGCCGCGCCGATGCTTTTTCGGACGAGCCCTGGGTGGTGGCCCTGCGCGCGCAGGTGGCGCGTTTGCTGCAGGACCAGCACAAGCTTTTGGGCGTGTGTTTTGGCCACCAGTTGATTGCGCATTGTCTGGGTGCGCCCGTGCAGCGGGCACCCCGGGGCTGGCGGGTTGGGCGGCAGGCTTACGACTGGCTGGGCGCGCCCGAGCACCTGGGGCTGACACAAGGTCAAGCGGCCCAAGGGGTCCAATTAGCCCAATTGGCCTTGCTGGCCAGCCACCAGGACCAGGTGCTGGCTTTGCCGGCGGGGGCCACTTTGCTGGCCACACAAGCCGATTGTCCGGTGGCCGCTTACGCGCTGGGGGACCAGGTGTTTTGCATTCAGCCGCACCCGGAGTTCACACCCGAGGTGTCGGCCTTTTTGTTGGACAAGCGAAAAGGCATGCTGGGGGAGCCGCTTTACGAGCAAAGCATCAGCAGTCTGAGCGAGCCCCATGACGGCCTGGCGCTGGCGCGTTTCATGATCCGTTTCGTGCAGTACGGTCTCTCGGTTTGAACCGTGCAGGCGCTGGGCTGAAATGACCGAAAATACCCGGTATCCATTTTGATTTCCTGAACCATGGCCCTGCTCCCCATTCTTTGCTACCCCGACCCCCGCCTGAACAAGGTGGCCAAACCCGTGCAGGCAGTGGATGCGCGCGTGCACGCCCTGATCGACGACATGCTGGAGACCATGTACGAGGCCAGCGGCATTGGCTTGGCCGCCACCCAAATTGATGTGCACGAGCGCCTGGTGGTGATCGACACCTCTGAAGAGCGCAACCAACCGATCGTGTTGATCAACCCCGAGATCACCTGGATGAACGACGAGCGCGTGAAGGGGGAAGAGGGCTGCCTGTCGGTGCCGGGCATTTACGATGGCGTGGAGCGCGCCACGGCCGTCAAGGTGGCGGCCCTGGACCGCAGCGGCCAACACCGCACCATCGAGGCCGAGGGCATGCTGGCCATCTGCATCCAGCACGAGTTGGACCACCTGATGGGCAAGGTGTTTGTGGAATACCTCTCGCCGCTCAAGCAAGGGCGCATCAAGACCAAGATGGTCAAAGCCCAAAAAGCCGAGCGCTGAGCACGGCATGCGGCTGATTTTTGCGGGCACGCCCGAATTTGCGCAGGTGGCCATGGCGGCCCTGCACGCCGCAGGCCACGAGATCGTCCTGGTCCTGACCCAGCCTGACCGACCTGCAGGGCGCGGCATGAAATTGCAGCCTTCGCCCGTCAAGCAGTGGGCCTTGGACCATGCGGTGCCAGTGGCCCAGCCGCGCAGCTTGCGGCTCGATGGCAAATACCCCGAAGACGCCGCCGCCGCCCGCCTGACTTTGCTGGACGCAAAACTCGTCCATCAGGCCGATGCCATGATCGTGGCGGCTTACGGCCTGATCCTGCCGCAGTGGGTGCTGGCCTTGCCGCCCAAGGGTTGCCTGAACATCCACGCTTCTTTGTTGCCACGCTGGCGCGGTGCCGCGCCGATCCACCGCGCCATCGAGGCGGGTGACACGCAAACCGGCATCACCATCATGCAGATGGACGCGGGTCTGGACACCGGCGACATGTTGCTGGTTTTGCCCTGCGCCATCGCGCCCACCGACACCACCGCCGTGCTGCATGACCGCCTGGCCGGGCTGGGCGGGCAGGCCATCGTGCAAGCGCTGGCGAAGCTCGATGCCTTACCGCACCAGCCCCAGCCCGATGAAGGCGTGACCTATGCGCACAAAATCGACAAGGCCGAAGCGGCGCTGGACTGGGCCTTGAGCGCCGAGGTGCTGGCGCGGCGCATCCGGGCCTTTGATCCGTTTCCGGGCATGACCGTGCCATTGACCACAGATTCGGGCGTGGAAACCCTCAAGCTCTGGCAAGCCACGGCGCAAGCGTCCGTGCAGACCGCTCAACCTGGCACCGTGCTCAGCGCCGATGCCTCGGGCGTGCGCGTGGCCTGCGGTGAGGGTCAGCTGTGCCTGACGCAGTTGCAGCGGCCCGGTGGCAAGCGCTTGGGGGCGGCGGACTTTTTGCGCGGTTGCCCTTTGCAGCCTGGCCAGCGTTTGGTGGCCTGATGTTTTTTCGGCCCACGCTCTACCGCCGCGCCGAGTTCTGGCAAGGCTTTCGCGATTTGGCCCCGCAAGCGCCGGGTGTGGCAGCTTGGGGCCTGATGACGGGCGTGGCCATGGTCAAGTCGGGCATGAGCGTGTTCGAGGCGGTGGCCATGACGATGCTGGTGTTTGCGGGCAGCTCGCAGCTGGCGGCCATTCCGCTGTTGGTGGCTGGTGCCCCGGCATGGGTGATTTTGGCCACCGGCTTTTGCGTGAACCTGCGCTTTGTGGTGTTCAGCCTGCACCTGCGCAATTACCTCATGCACTTGCCGCGCTGGCAGCGCATGTGCCACGGCTACTTCACGGCCGACATCACTTACGTGCTGTTCATCCGCCAGTACCCGCAACCTGGCAGCACAGATGCTGAGCGCACAGGGCAAGAGGCTTATCTGGCGGGCAATTACTTCCTCAACTGGGGCAGCTGGATCGTGGCCAGTTTGCTGGGCGTGGGCCTGGCCAACCTGATCCCGCCCGAATGGGGTTTGGGCTTTGCGGGCATTTTGTGTTTGCTGGGGATTCAGTGCTCGCTGGCCAGCTCGCGCATGCGCATCTTGTCGGCAGCGGTGGCGGGTGTGGCCGCAGTGGCCGCATACCACCTGCCGCTCAAACTCAACATCGTGGTGGCCATTGCGGTGGCCGTGATCCTGTGCCTGACGGTCGAAAAAATCCGACCTGCAACCAAGGCGGCGGCATGAACGGCACGGATTTGTGGACCTTGGGCGTCATCGTCGGCCTGGCCGTGGTCACGGTGGTGGCCCGCAGTTTCTTTTTCATCTCCAGCCAGTTTTGGCAATTGCCCGACTGGGCGCAGCGCGGTCTGCAGTACGCGCCGATTGCGGCGTTGTCGGCGGTGGTCATTCCCGAAATCATCACGGTCCAGGGCGAGTTGGTCAGCACCTGGCAAGACGCCCGCTTGTACGCGGCTGCAGCGGGTGTCGCCGCTTACTTTTGGCGGCGCGGTGTGCTGACCACGATCCTGGTGGGCATGGCGGTGTATTTGCCTTTGCGTCTGGGGCTGGGTTGGTGATCGAGGCGATTTCCCTCGTGGGAGCGAGCCCCCGCTCGCGAATGTGTGCAGTGCCGCTTCAAGTATTCGCCCGCAGGGGCGGCCTCCTGCAAAAACCGGGGGCATTTGTCTTGTGGGAGCGAGCCCCTGGTCGCGATGGGTTGCCCTGTAACTGCTTTTAAAATCGAGGCCAATTTCCCGATACAGGACAAGCCTCCCCATGAACGTCATCCGTTTTTCCGATCTGTGTGCCAACGGACAAGCCGCTGGGCAACGCGTTTTCATCCGCGCCGACTTGAATGTGCCGCAAGCCGATGACGGCAGCATCACCGAAGACACCCGCATCCGCGCCAGCGTGCCCTGCATCCAGATGGCGCTGGCAGCCGGTGCGGCCGTGATGGTGACTTCGCACTTGGGCCGCCCAACCGAGGGCGAGTTCAAGCCCGAAGATTCGCTGGCCCCGGTGGCCAAACGTTTGGGCGAGCTGCTCGGCCACCCTTACGAAAATGGGGTGTCTTTGGTCGCCAATTGGGTCGAGGGTGTCACCGTCGCCCCCGGCCAGGTGGTGCTGCTCGAAAACTGCCGCGTCAACAAAGGCGAGAAAAAGAACGACCAAGAATTGGCCCGCAAGATGGCCAAGCTGTGCGACATCTACGTGAACGACGCCTTTGGCACCGCCCACCGCGCCGAAGGCACCACCTACGGCATCGCCCAGTTTGCGCCCATCGCCTGCGCGGGCCCCTTGCTGGCGGCCGAGATCGACGCGATCAGCCAGGCCCTGGCCAATCCAAAGCGCCCGCTGGCCGCCATCGTGGCGGGCAGCAAAGTCAGCACCAAGCTGACCATCTTGAAGAGCCTGTCGAAAAACGTGGACCAGTTGATTGTGGGCGGCGGCATCGCCAACACCTTCATGCTGGCGGCGGGTCTGAACATTGGAAAAAGCTTGGCCGAAGCCGACTTGGTGGGCGAGGCCAAAGCCGTGATCGAGGCCATGAAGGCGCGTGGGGCCGAAGTGCCGATTCCGACCGATGTGGTGGTGGCCAAAACTTTTGCGGCCGACGCCGTGGCCACGGTGAAAAAAGCCACCGAAGTGGCCGACGATGACATGATTTTGGACATCGGCCCCGAGACGGCGGCCCAGCTCGCCGCGCAGCTCAAGCAAGCGGGCACGATTGTGTGGAACGGCCCGGTGGGCGTGTTCGAGTTTG
>NZ_JBILQU010000018.1:0-37569 GCF_044373035.1 Limnohabitans sp.
ACGACATCGTGCGTGAAAAACGCGCCATCACCGTAGACACCGCCTTGCGCTTGGCCAAGTTCTTTGGCAACAGCGCCGAATTCTGGATGGGTCTGCAAACCGACTGCGACATGGCCGTGGCGCGCCAGTCGATGCAAGATGCGCTGGACAGAATTCGGGAATACCAGCCTGCACAAGACCAATAAAACAAAGGCACCTGAAGGTGCCTTTGTTTTTATTCCCACTCGATCGTCGCCGGGGGTTTTGAACTCACGTCATAAGTCACCCGGTTGATGCCGCGCACCTCGTTGATGATGCGGCCCGACACTTTTTTGAGCAGTGCATACGGCAGCTCGGCCCAGTCGGCGGTCATGAAGTCGCTGGTTTGCACAGCGCGCAAAGCCACCACGTAATCGTAAGTGCGGCCGTCGCCCATCACACCCACGCTTTTCACGGGCAGAAACACGGCAAAGGCCTGGCTGGTCAGGTCGTACCAGCTCTTGCCGTTATCGCCCGTGAAGTTGCGCAGTTCTTCGATGAAGATCGCGTCCGCACGGCGCAGCAGGTCGGCGTATTCTTTTTTGACTTCGCCCAAGATGCGCACACCCAAGCCTGGGCCTGGGAAGGGGTGACGGTAGACCATCTCGCGGGGCAAGCCCAGCGCCACGCCCAGTTCGCGCACTTCGTCTTTGAACAGTTCGCGCAGCGGCTCCAGCAGTTTCAGGCCCAACTGCTCGGGTAAACCGCCCACGTTGTGGTGGCTCTTGATGGTGACGGCCTTTTTGCTTTTGGCACCGCCCGACTCGATCACGTCGGGGTAAATCGTGCCTTGGGCCAAGAAGGTCGCCCCTTTGACGGCTGGCCGGCCGTCATTCCCATCTTTGCCGCCGTCGGCAGCTTTCAACTTGGCCGCTTGTTCCTTGAACACATCCACAAACAAACCGCCGATGATCTTGCGCTTGGCTTCGGGCTCGCTCACGCCCGCCAGTTTGCCCAGGAACAAATCGCTGGCATCGACACGGATGACTTTCGCATGCAGCTTGCCGACGAACATCTCCATGACCATGTCGCCCTCGTTCAAGCGCAGCAGGCCATGGTCCACAAACACGCAGGTCAGTTTGTCGCCAATGGCGCGGTGGATCAGGGCGGCAGCCACGGACGAATCGACGCCACCGGACAGACCGAGGATGACTTCTTCGTCGCCCACTTGCTCGCGGATTTTGGCCACAGCCTCTTCGATGTAGTCGCCCATGATCCAGTCAGGGCTGGCCTGGCAGATGTCGAGCACAAAGCGGTTGAGCAGCGCCTGGCCTTGCACGGTGTGGGTGACTTCGGGGTGGAACTGCACCGCGTAAAAGCGCCGGGCCTCGTCGGCCATGCCCGCTATCGGGCAAGCTGGGGTCGAGGCCATGAGCTTGAATCCGGCAGGCATGGCCGTGACCTTGTCGCCGTGGCTCATCCAGACCTTGAGCATGCCATGGCCTTCGGCCGTGGCGAAGTCTTCAATGCCCTTCAGCAGTTCGGTGTGGCCGTGGGCGCGGACTTCGGCGTAGCCAAACTCGCGTGTGGTGCCCGCCTCCACCTTGCCGCCGAGCTGCTGCGCCATGGTCTGCATGCCGTAGCAAATGCCCAAGACCGGCACGCCCAACTCAAACACCGCATCGGGCGCTTTGTCGTCCACCTCGTACACGCTGGCGTGGCTGCCCGAGAGGATCACGCCCTTCAGGTTGCCGTCTTTGGCGTATTCACGCACCCAGTCGCTGCTCACATCACAAGGATGCACTTCGCAAAACACATGCGCTTCGCGCACGCGGCGGGCAATCAACTGGGTGACTTGCGAGCCGAAGTCGAGGATCAGGATCTTGGAATGCTGCATGGCAGGCGTCGTTCTTTGAGAAATGAAAAGGCGTCTGGGGTGCAGACGCCTTGGTGATCAAGTGCAGATTTTAGTCGGCCCGGTAGTTGGGCGCTTCTTTGGTGATCTGCACGTCGTGCACATGGCTTTCGCGGATGCCCGCAGCGGTGATCTCCACAAACTGCGAGTCGTTGTGCATGGCCTCAATCGTCGCGCAGCCGCAATACCCCATGCTGGCGCGCAAACCGCCGGCCATTTGGTAAATGATGGACACGACCGAGCCTTTGTAGGGCACGCGGCCTTCAATGCCTTCGGGCACCAGTTTGTCAGCGTTGGGGTTGCCGGTGCTGGACTCTTGAAAGTAGCGGTCGGCACTGCCTTGCTGCATGGCGCCAATCGAGCCCATGCCCCGATAACTCTTGTAGCTGCGGCCTTGGAACAAGACGATCTCGCCGGGTGCTTCTTCGGTACCGGCGAACATGCCGCCCATCATCACCGTGCCTGCGCCAGCGGCAATGGCTTTGGCGATGTCACCGCTGTAGCGGATGCCGCCGTCGGCGATCAGGGGAACGCCTGTGCCTTTGAGGGCTGTGGCCACACTGTCCACCGCCATGATTTGCGGCACGCCCACACCCGCCACGATGCGGGTGGTGCAGATTGATCCGGGGCCAATGCCCACCTTGACCGCATCGGCCCCGGCTTCGACCAAGGCCAAAGCGGCAGCGCCGGTGGCGATGTTGCCGCCAATCACTTCGATGTGCGGGTAGTTTTGTTTGACCCAGCGCACGCGGTCGATCACGCCTTTGCTGTGGCCGTGCGCAGTGTCCACCACGATGGCGTCTACTCCGGCACGGGCCAGAGCTTCGACTCTTTCTTCGGTGCCTTCACCCACACCCACGGCCGCGCCCACCCGCAACTTGCCCGCGTCATCTCGGGCTGCGTTGGGGAAGTTCAACTGTTTGGTGATGTCCTTGACGGTGATCAGCCCTTTGAGTTCAAAGTTGTCGTTGATGACCAGCAGGCGCTCCAATTTGTGTTTGTTGAGCAGGTGCTTGGCTTGCTCGGGCGTGGTGCCTTCGGGCACGGTGATCAGGCGCTCACGCGGTGTCATGATCTCGCTGACCTTCTGGTCGTAACGGGTTTCAAAGCGAAGATCACGGCCGGTCACAATGCCCACCACTTGGCGGCCGTCGCAAACAGGGAAACCGGACACGCCCAGCTCTTCGCTCAAGGCCATGACTTGGCGCACGGTGGTGTCGGGGGTGATGACCACCGGGTCGCGCAGCACGCCCGATTCGTAGCGCTTGACCTTGGCCACTTGAGCGGCTTGCTCTTGCGCGGTGAGGTTTTTGTGCACGATGCCGATGCCGCCTTCTTGCGCGATGGCAATGGCCAAGCGCGCTTCGGTCACGGTGTCCATGGCGGCAGACACCAAAGGAAGGTTCAGGCGGATGTTGCGGGTGAATTGCGTCGCGAGAGAAGTGTCCTTGGGCAGGACTTGCGAGTAAGCAGGGACGAGGAGAACGTCGTCAAAAGTCAGGGCTTTACCGAGTAAGCGCATAAGCGAAGGCTCCAAAAAATCGATTGTACCCGTGCGGGCCGAGGGATTTACCTGCGCAGTGGCCTGAGAGGTGGTCAAAATCGCAGGGCTCAAACCAAGCGCTGGCCCCTCATTTGGGCTGTTGGTTGCCCGATCAGGCGTTTTGATAATGCAGCACCTTGAGCGACTTTTCCGGATCGATGTCGGCAAATGCCGCGGGGTTGGCCAAACGCTCGACAAACTTCAGGCTGGGCGCAGCCTCGGCCACTTGGGTGTGCAAAAACTGCGAGTCCAACTCGGGCGCATTCAGGCACAACAGCACATGCCCTTGCGGCTCCAGCAAATCGGACAAACGCCGAATCAGCTTGATGTAGTCCTTGGTGGCGATGAAGCTGCCTTTTTGGTAACTGGGCGGATCGATCACGATCACGCCATAAGGCCCCATCTTGCTGATCTTGCCCCAGGTCTTGAAGATGTCATGGCCCAGAAAGCGCGCTTTGGCAGGCAAGTCGTTCAGGCGGTGGTTTTGCTGCCCCACGGCCAGTGCGGCCTGGCTCATGTCCAGGTTCACGACTTGCGCGGCCCCGCCTTGCAAGGCCACCACCGAGAACGCGCAGGTGTAGGCAAACAGGTTGAGAATATTTTCGTGCAGTGCATGGTTTTTCAGCCACTCGCGTCCGACGGCCATGTCGAGAAACAAGCCGTGGTTTTGCCCGCGCATCAGATGAACGATGTAACGTGCGCCCTGCTCGGTCACCACATGCGGCTCGGGAACGCTGCCCGCCATCAGGCGCGTTTCGGCTTCACCCGAAACCCGGCTCTGGAACACCCAATTGAGCGGCATGCCCGGGGCCAAGGCTTGCCAGCGGGCTTCCAGAGCCCTGTGGCACTGGGCCAGTTCTGCATCGTTCACCGGTTTGAAGCTGGTCAAGACCCAGACGGGTGCGAACCAGTCCAGCGACCATTGTTCACAGCCGCAATACAGGCCGCCTCGTCCATGAAAAACACGCCGGACGTCGTCGCTCAGAGTGATCTGCGAGATCGCGTTCAAAAGGGCTTGCATGGCGACTTTCAGTACCCTGCAGCCGAGCCGCTCTTGCGATTGGCAAACAACCCGGTGCGCCCCTTGCCCTGGCGCTTGAAGCGTTGACGCCGTGCGACTTTGGGGTCGACTTTGAGCGGGCGGTACAGCTCAATGCGGTCGTTCGCATTCACAAGTTGCGTCCAGGGCACTTTGCGACCCCAGATGCCCGGCTGTTGAAACTTGAGCGATGACAGGGAAACAGAATCGGGTGATGGACTGACCTCAAGCCACTGGGCGACGCCAAAATCCACCGCAGCCTCCACCGTGCTGCCTGTTGGCACCCTCAGTATCAGCTCCTGCACATGACGCGGCCCCAGACTCCAGCACAGCGTGACTTCGATCATTCGCTCAGCCATAAACCGCTTCGGCGCGTTTGACAAAGGCATCGACCAAGCTGGCAGCGATCTTGTCGAACACGGGCCCCACCAAGGCAGACAATGTTTTGCTGGAAAAGCCGTACTCCAAATCCAACTCAACCTTGCATGCACGTTGCGAGCCATCGCCAACAGGGGTGAAGCGCCACATACCGCTCAGGTTGGAAAACGGGCCTTGAACCAAACTCATGCCGACTGATCGGCCTTCCTCGTGCTCATTGCGGGTGGTGAAGGTTTGCTGGATGCCGCCCAAGCTGATGCCCACTTCGGCCACCATGCCATGGGTGTCTTTTTCGAGCACGCGGGCTTTGTCGCACCAGGGTAGAAACTCCGGGTAATGGTCCACGTCGGTGACCAGGCGAAACATTTCCTCAGGCGAGTACCAGATGAGAACGGACTTGTGAATATTCTTCATACAATGCTGCGATTGTAGTTTTTCATTTCTTCTCTGGGCTTGCAGCCACTTTGCACGCCCTTGTGAACGGCCAGCCCGTCCTCATTTGCTCACCATGGCCACCACCAAAAAGTCCCCTTCTGCCCCTGTATTTGCCAAGATAGCTGAGAACAAAAAAGCGTCATTTGACTATTTTATTGAAGAGCGCTATGAGGCAGGCATGGTGCTGGAAGGTTGGGAAGTCAAGGCCATTCGCGAAGGCAAGGTGCAGCTCACCGATGGTTATGTGGTCATCCGCAACGGCGAATTGTTCATCATTGGCTGCCTCATCAACCCGCTCAAAACGGCTTCAACCCACATCAATCCTGAAGCGGCGCGCACCCGCAAACTGCTGCTGAACAAAGAAGAGATCAAGCGGCTGATCGGCAAGATCGAGCAAAAGGGTTACACCCTGGTGCCGATCAACCTCCATTGGAAATCAGGCAAGGTCAAATGCGACATTGCGCTGGCCAAGGGCAAGGCCGAGCACGACAAACGCGACACCATCAAGGACCGCGAAGGCAAGCGCGAAGTCGAACGCGTGATGAAGAGCCGTCACCGCGACCGCTGAGTGTCTGATCCCAGAGATCAGTCTGTAGGTCGGTGGCTTTAGCCCCGACACGGTTTGTCATGAAAATTCTCGGGGCTAGAGAACCACCGACAAATCACGCCAAATCGCGCAGCGGGTGATGATCTGAAGGCCAGGGGCTCGCAAAGAAACGAGCGGCTTCCGATAAATCCACGTCTTCCGCCCGTGCAGGCTTCCAGTTCGGCTTGTGGTCTTTGTCCACAGCCAAGGCGCGGATGCCTTCCACGGATTCGCTGTCGGCCACAGAGCGCAGGTGGAAGCAGTGGTGCACCATGTCGCGTTCCATGCGCAGATCATCAGCCAGGCCCAGTTGACGGGCGCGTCGTATTTGTTCCAGCACCACATGCAGCATCAATGGTGAGCGGTGGCGCAAAACATGTGCGGTTTTCTGACTCCACTCATCGGTAGCCGCTTCCAGCTTGAGCAACATGTCAGCCAAGGTGGGAAGACCAAAAACCTCATCGATTTGGGGCTGTGGCGTGAGTTTTTCGGGCGTCATCGCACCCGCTTGGGCCAGCACCCACCGCTCCACCGATTCGGCGTTCTCAAAGGGGCTGCTGACCAAGGTCTGCCAAATGGGCTCCAGCATCCCGCTGGCCAGCGAGATGTCGGCCAGTTTGGCCGCGACCGCCTGGGGGCCGTTGAGCATCTGTCCCGTTAAGCCAAGGTATTCGCCCAAACGACCTGGGCAGCGGCTCAGAAAATAGCCCCCGCCCACATCCGGAAACAATCCAATGTGGGTTTCGGGCATGGCCATTTTGGTGCGCTCGGTCACCACACGCACGCTCGCGCCCTGGCTGATGCCCATGCCGCCACCCATGACGATGCCGTCCATGAAGGCGATGTAGGGTTTGCTGTAGGTGTGGATCAGGTGGTTCAGGCGGTACTCTTCGGTGAAAAATTCCCCCAATGCCGCGTCGCCCGCATGTGCGGCTTGGTGAAAAAATCGGATGTCACCGCCCGCACAGAAGGCGCCAAACGGACCTTCTTTGCCGGTACCGCGCACCGCCACGGCCAAAACTTGCGGATTGGTTTGCCAATCGAGCAAGGCGCGAGTCAAAGCACGCACCATGCCCAGCGACAAGGCATTCAACGCCTTGGGTCGGTTCAGGGTGATGGTGCCCATACGACCTTCAATTTGAGCGATGACTTCAGTCATTGTTGCCTCTCCAGCCTAACCATTGGTTCATGAGCAACGCCCCCAGGACCAGGGAACCGCCTAACAATACGCTCATTTGCGGGGCTTCGTTAGCGCCCCACCAAGCCAAGGCAATGCCAAACACGATTTCCAGCAGACACAACAATGACGCCTCCGGGGCTTTGAGCACCCGCACGCAAATCACCGACAACACACAGGGAATGGCCAATTGGAATAAGCCCAAAATAGCGAGCAAGCCGACATCGTGGGCCGATGCCTGAAACGGCATGGCCAAAGGCCAAGTGAACAAAGTAGAGAAAACAGCACCCAACAAAACCGAGGGCACCAAGTCCAGACTGTGGCCATCACTTTGGCTTTTTTGTGCCAAGGTCCATTGCACGGCGCCCGCGATGGGCACACACAAGGCCACCAGGGAGCCCTCCAGAAAATTCGGGTCGCCCAAGCTCAACTGGGTGCCATACATCCAGCCAATTCCAATCCCGGCCACCACAATGGCGACCCAGGTGCGCACAGGCAATGGGTGGCGCAAAAACACGCGGGTGAACAAGGCAGTGAACAAAGGTCCCACGGCCATGGTGATCAACACATTGGCCACCGCCGTGAGCGTCAGCGCCACCATGAAGGCGGTGAACATGACGCTCCAGCACACGCCAGACAGCCAGAAGTACCGGTTGCGCCACGGCATTCGAGACCACACCCCCCTGCCCTGCCACAAAGGCAGGATGATCAAGAGGGACACGACGGTGAAAAAGCTGCGCCAGAAGGTGACTTCAAAGCTGCGGGCTTCCTCCAAGTGCCGAGTCACCACCCCGGCCATAGACCACAAGGCGGTGCAGCCCACCATGGTCCAAACGGCCAAACCGTGTGTCATGCGCATGGCCTGGGTCCGATCACTTGTTGCGCTTACGGTCGCTTTCTTTCAAGAAACGCTTGCGCAAACGCACGCTCTTGGGCGTGATTTCGACCAACTCGTCGTCCTCGATGAATTCAACACCGTATTCCAGGGTCAGGTCAATCGGAGGCGTGATCTTGATCGCATCTTCTTTGCCGGACACGCGAAAGTTGGTCAGCTGCTTGGTGCGGGTCGCGTTGACCACCAAGTCGTTGTCGCGGCTATGGATGCCCACGATCATGCCTTCGTACACCGGATCGTTCGCCTTGACGAACATGCGACCACGGTCGTCGAGTTTTCCCAAGGCGTAGGTGAAAATTTCACCATCGTCCATCGAGATCAGAACACCGTTCTTGCGGCCGCCAATGTCACCCTTGTGGGCTTCGTAGCCGTCAAAGATGTTGGAAATCAAGCCGGAACCACGGGTCAAGTTCAAAAATTCGTTGGTGAAACCGATCAGTCCACGGGCTGGAATGCGGTATTCCAAACGGACACGGCCGCGGCCATCGGGGTCCATGTTCACCAGCTCGCCTTTGCGCTCACCCAAGGCTTGCATCACGCCGCCTTGGTGGGTCTCTTCGATGTCGGCGGTGACCAGCTCGATGGGCTCATGGCGCTCGCCATTGACATCGCGGAACAAAACGCGGGGCTTGGACACGGCCAATTCGTAGCCTTCGCGGCGCATGTTTTCCAGCAAGATGGTCAGGTGCAATTCACCTCGTCCCATGACTTCAAAGATGCCTTCTTCGTCGGTTTCTCTGACGCGCAGGGCCACGTTGTGTTGCAGCTCTTTTTGCAGGCGATCCCAGATTTGGCGGCTGGTCACGTACTTGCCTTCACGACCGGCCAACGGCGAGGTGTTCACGCAAAAGTTCATCGTCAGCGTGGGCTCGTCAACTTTCAGCATGGGCAATGGTGCGGGGTTGATCGGGTCGGTCACTGTGACGCCGATGTTCAGGTCGGCAATGCCGTTGATCAGCACAATGTCGCCAGGACCGGCTTCGGTCACTTGCACACGGTCTAGGCCATTGAAGGTCAGTACCTGGTTGACACGGCCTTTGATGATCGAGCCGTCTTCGCCCTCCATGACCACCACGTCCATGTTGGGCTTGATGGTGCCTTGGCTGATGCGACCCACACCAATCCGGCCCACGAAGGTCGAAAAGTCGAGCGCAGAAATTTGCAATTGCAAGGGGGCTGCCGGATCGCCCGTATTGGGTTTGACGTGGTTGAGCACGGTATTGAACAAGGCCGACATGTCGGGGCCCCACTGCTCACCGGGTGCGCCCTCCACCATCGATGTCCAACCGTTGATGCCGGAGGCATAGACCACCGGAAAGTCAAGTTGCTCGTCGCTGGCACCGAGTTTGTCGAACAAGTCAAAGGCGGCGTTCACCACTTTGTCAGGATTAGCGCCGGGCTTGTCGACTTTGTTCACCACGACGATGGGTTTCAACCCCAAAGCCAAAGCTTTTTTGGTCACGAAGCGGGTCTGAGGCATGGGGCCTTCTTGCGCGTCAATCAACAGCACCACGCCGTCGACCATGGACAAGGCGCGCTCGACTTCGCCGCCGAAGTCCGCGTGTCCAGGGGTGTCCACGATGTTGATGTGTGTGCCTTCCCAGCTCACGGCGCAATTTTTGGCCAGGATGGTGATGCCACGCTCACGTTCGATGGCGTTGTTGTCCATGACGGTGTCGACGATTTTTTCGTGGTCAGCGAAGGTGCCAGACTGACGCAGCAGTTGGTCCACCATGGTGGTTTTACCGTGGTCAACGTGGGCGATGATGGCGATGTTGCGAATTTGCTTGGTCATGCTTTCTCTTCCTTTAAACCTGCTCGGCCAGCAACGGCTCAAATGCAGGTGAACTTTCTAAAATCTGTTGAATTTCGATCGGGCTCAACAATCGACCCGGAACCAATTCGCCGCCATGCACCATTGCTGTTCCCAGCAAGGCGCGAGGATGTTCTCCATACACCGCGACTTGATCACAATCAACCCAAGGACCGTGTCTGCGCACCCCGTTCAAAAAACGGCCTGTGCTGTCGCTGTCCAAGATCACCTCGGTGTAACCCGGCAACAAAACAGCCACGGGCAGTAAGGCGCCCAGGCGCTTTGCTTCATCCATCGCTTCCAAATCCTGCAGCGTCACGCACTGTGACGCGACAAAAGGACCCGTGACCACCCTGCGCAATGCAATCAAGTGCCCACCACAACCCAAGGCCTCGGCGATGTCTTCGCCCAGCGTGCGGATGTAGGTGCCTTTGCTGCAGCGCACACGCAACCGCAAAAAAGGCGCATCGCCTTGCAGCTGCATGTCCAGCAGATCCAGGGCATGAATCACCACGTTGCGCGCTTCGCGTTCAACGGTTTCGCCCTCTCGGGCATATTCGTACAAGGCCTTGCCGTCCTTTTTCAAGGCACTGTGCATCGGGGGCACTTGACTGATCGGGCCTATGAAACGGTCCAAAATTTCTACCACCCTACCAGCCGTACATGACACTTCACGCACAGAAATCACATCGCCTTCGGCATCCGCCGTGCTCGTCTTCTGCCCCAGGCGCACGGTGGTCTCGTAGGTCTTGTCTGCGTCCAAATGCTGTTGACTGAATTTGGTTGCAGCGCCGAAGCACAAGGGCAAAACACCTGTCGCCAAGGGGTCCAGGGTGCCGGTATGCCCCGCTTTTTCAGCCCGCAACAACCACTTGGCTTTTTGCAAAGCCTGGTTGCTGGAAAGACCCAGCGGTTTGTCGAGCAACAACACCCCGTGCACAGGGCGCCGCTGCACCCTGGTGCGTGGCGCGTTCATGCTCAGTCCTCTTGGGCTCGGGATGACACGGCCTTGGCGATCAAGGCGTTCATGTCCGATGCACGCTCGGTGGTGCGGTCAAACAAGAAGTGCAATGTCGGCACGGTGTGGATGTGAAGACGCTTGAACAAGCCGTTGCGCAAAAAACCGGCCGCTGCATTCAAGCCTTCGCTGGCCTCTGTGGGGTTGCCTGTCAAAACACTGAAATAGACTTTGGCGTGGGCGTAATCGGGCGTGACCTCGATGGCGTTGATCGTGACCATTCCAACTCGCGGGTCTTTCAACTCGCGTGCGATCAGCTCGGCCAGATCACGCTGGATCTGGTCGGCCACGCGGAAACCGCGATTGGGAACGGACGATGGCTTTCTGCGCACCATTTACAGCGTTCTCGCGATTTCCTTGACGTCGAAAAATTCGAGTTGATCGCCTTCTTTGATGTCGTTGTAGTTCTTGAGCTTGATGCCGCACTCGAAGCCTTCCTTGACTTCGCGAACGTCGTCCTTGAGGCGCTTGAGCGAATCGAGTTCACCCGTGTAGATGACCACGTTGTCGCGCAACAAACGGAACTTGGCGCTGCGAGTAACCTGACCTGAGGTGACCATACAGCCAGCCACGGTGCCAATTTTGGACGCCACGAACACAGTCCGAATTTCGGCCATGCCCATGATTTCTTCGCGTTGTTCTGGTGCCAACATGCCCGACATCGCGGCCTTGAGCTCGTCCACAGCGTCATAAATGATGTTGTAGTAATGCAGATCAACGCCATTGCCTTCGGCCAACTTGCGCGCGCCGGCATCGGCACGCACGTTGAAACCGATCACGATGGCCTTGGAGGCGATCGCGAGGTTGATGTCCGACTCGCTGATGCCGCCCACGCCAGAGTAAACCAACTGAACTTTGACTTCTTCGTTGGACAGCTTGAGCAAAGAAGCGCCCAAGGCTTCTTGAGAACCCTGCACATCGGCCTTGATGATGATGGGCAACATCTTCACTTCGCCTGCCGACATGTCGGTGAACATGTTCTCGAGCTTGGCAGCTTGCTGCTTGGCCAGTTTGGTGTTGCGGAATTTGCCAGCGCGGTAAGTGGCAATTTCCCGGGCACGGCGCTCATCGCCCATGACCATGAACTCGTCACCCGCTTGAGGGACTTCGGTCAAGCCTTGAATCTCGACCGGAATCGATGGACCTGCTGTTTTGATGGCCACACCATTTTCGTCCAGCATGGCGCGCACGCGGCCAAAGGTTTGACCCGCCAAAACCACGTCACCCGTATTCAAAGTGCCTGATTGCACCAAGATGGTCGCCACGGGACCACGTCCTTTGTCCAGGCGCGCTTCGATCACCAGGCCCTTGGCAGCGGCTTTCACAGGTGCCTTGAGTTCCAGAATTTCAGCTTGAAGAAGGACTTGTTCTAAAAGCGCGTCGATGCCCATGCCGGTCTTGGCCGACACGGACACAAAAGGTGATTCGCCACCGAACTCTTCGGGAACAACTTCTTCTGAAATCAGTTCTGCGCGCACGCGTTCGATGTTCGAGTCGGGCTTGTCCATCTTGTTAATGGCCACCACGATGGGTACACCTGCTGCCTTGGCATGCTTGATAGCTTCTTTGGTCTGGGGCATCACGCCGTCGTCACCAGCCACCACAAGGATGACGATGTCGGTGGCCTGCGCACCACGGGCACGCATGGCCGTGAAGGCCTCGTGACCGGGGGTGTCCAGGAAAGAAATCATGCCGCGAGCCGTTTCGACGTGGTAAGCGCCAATATGCTGGGTGATGCCACCGGCTTCACCCGAGGCCACCTTGGCTCGGCGGATGTAGTCAAGCAACGACGTTTTGCCGTGGTCAACGTGACCCATCACCGTCACCACAGGTGCACGGGACAACAATTCGGCGTGCTGGTCCAACACTTCGTCATCGGTAAAGGCTTCTGGGTCGTCCAGCGCCGCGACAACGGCTTTGTGTCCCATTTCTTCCACCACGATCATGGCGGTGTCTTGGTCCAACGGCTGGTTCATGGTCGCCATCTGGCCCAGCTTCATGAGGTGCTTGATGACCTCAGAGGCCTTGATGGCCATCTTGTGGGCCAACTCTGAAACGGTGATGGTTTCAGGGACGTGCACTTCAAGCACGCGCACCTCGGCTGCTGCCTGCTGATTTTGACCGTCATCACGGTCGCGTTCGTTGCCGCGACGTCCTCTTGGGCCGGTACGCCAGTTGTTGCGTCCCACGCCGCCACTGGAGTCACCACGCGTGGGGATGGCCTTCTTCTTGGCCGGATCGCCCGCCCAGCTGGAAGACAGCTTCGCCGACTTGACTTCCTTGTTGGCACCAGGTGCCGCAGGCGATGCAGCTTGCGCAGCCGCTGCACGCGCACCGGGTGCAGGTGTTCCTGCTGGTTTGTGCAAAGTCCCCTTGACTGCTGCTTTTGGCTCGGCCTTGGGCTCTTCCTTTTTGGCGACCAGCACTTTCTTGGGGGCATTCATCATGGACCGAATGGCTTCGGCTTCAGCCAAAGCCTTACGGCGGCGCGAATCCAGATCAAGTGCACGCGCAGTGTCTTCATCGGCCTTGGCCTTGGACTCTGCAGCGGCTTTTTGTGCCAAGGCATCACGCGCTGCCTTCGCGGTTTCGGCTTTGGTGGTTGCCAGTTGGGCCGCTTGTTCGGCTGCAACAGCCTTGATTTCTGCGGCAGATTCGACGGGATCAGATGTTGCGGGTGCAGCTGGTTTGGTCTGAGAAGCCGCATTGATGCTGGCCGCTTCGGCCCGCGCCAATTGCTCGCGCTCTTGGCGACTCAGCTGCGGCTTGGCCGCAGCAGACTCTTCAGGAGTACTGACGGTAGAAGATTCAGACTGGGCGAGAGCTTGTGCTTCCTGAGCCGCCAACTCAGCGCGTTGCTCAGCTTCCTGCGCCTCGCGCAGACGGCGCTTTTCAGCCAACTCCTCTTCCTGTCGAAGAATCAGATCTGCCTGAAGCCGCGCTTGTTCTTCAAGTCGGGCCAAATCGGCATGGTCCAGTTGTAGCTCCACAATCTCTTCTGCGGAGGCCACAGGCTCGTCATCGCGTTTGATCAGCGTGCGCTTTTTACGCACTTCGACCTGGATGGTACGGGCCTTACCCGAGGCATCGGCTTGCTTGATCTCACTGGTGGATTTTTTAACCAGGGTGATCTTCTTGCGGTCGACGGACACGGTGCCGTGGCTCGCTTGCAAATAGCTGAGCAGTTTTTGTTTGTCGGCATCGGTCAAAGCATCGCCTTCAGAGGCTTTGGTCACCCCGGCAGATCGCAGTTGATCGAGCAAGACATCGGCAGATTTTTTGAGTTCATTGGCGAACTCGGCAACAGTGGTACTGGACATAATTTTGTTCAAGCCTCCATCAAACTTCAGGCCTGGCCTGCGAACCAATGTTCGCGGGCTTTCATGATCAGGGCGGTGGCCTCTTCAACGCTTTGACCGGTGATGTCGGTCAACTCGTCAGTGGCCAGATCAGCCAGGTCGTCACGGGTTTGAACACCCGCCTCAACCAGCTTGGAAATCAACTCAGGGGTCAAGCCTGGCAGGTCACGCAAGTCTTGAGAAACGTCTTCAACGCTCTCTTCACGCGCAATTTCCAGGGTCAGCAAAGCATCTTTGGCACGGGTGCGCAGCTCGTTGATGGTGTCTTCGTCAAAGCTTTCGATTTCCAGCATTTCCTGGATGGGCACATAAGCTACTTCTTCGAGGCTGGTGAAACCTTCGCCGATCAGGATGTCGGCAATCTCTTGGTCCACATCAAGCTTTTCCATGAACAACTGGCGGATGCCGGTGGTTTCTTCGGCTTGCTTTTGGGCCGACTCGGCTGCGTCCATGATGTTGATCTTCCAACCTGTCAGATCAGAAGCCAAGCGTACGTTTTGACCGCCACGGCCAATGGCAATCGCCAGGTTTTCTTCGTCCACCACCACGTCCATGGCGTGCTTTTCTTCATCCACCACAATGGACTGCACATTCGCCGGGGCCAAAGCGCCGATCACGAACTGAGCGGGGTCTTCGCTCCACAAAACAATGTCGACTCTCTCGCCAGCCAACTCATTGGTGACGGCATTGACCCGAGTGCCGCGCACGCCGACGCAAGTGCCAATCGGGTCAACACGTTTGTCATGCGAGAGCACGGCAATCTTGGCGCGCGACCCAGGGTCACGGGCGCAGGTTTTGATCTCGAGCAGGCCTTGTTCGATTTCGGGCACTTCCTGACGGAACAACTCGATCATGAACTCGGGTGCAGAACGAGACAACAAAATCGGTGCGCCGCGCAAAGTCAGGTCGACTTCCATGATCATGGCGCGAACGCGGTCACCGCTGCGCAGGTTTTCTTTGGGGATCATCTCGCTGCGTCTCAAGCGGCCCTCGATGCGGCCAGATTCACAGATGATGTCGCCCTTGTCCATGCGCTTGACAGTGCCCACAAAAATCTTTTCGCCACGCGACATGAAGTCGTTGAGCAGCATTTCGCGCTCGGCATCCCGAATTTTTTGCAGAATGACCTGCTTGGCAGCCATGGCGCCAATGCGTCCGATCGGCACCGACTCAATCGACTCTTCGATGTACTCGTCGACTTCAATGTCCGGTATTTGCTCTTTGGCTTCAAACAACAGGATTTCTTGCTCGGGCAATTGCAAACCTGCCTCATCGGGCACCACATGCCAGCGGCGAAAACTCTCGTAGTTGCCGTTGTCGCGATCAACCGCAACACGGATGTCCACTTCGCCTTGATAAAGCTTTTTGGTGGCTTGTGCCAAAGCGGCTTCAACGGCACCAAACACCACGTCGCGCTCAACGTTCTTTTCACGTGAAATGGCTTCGACCAACATCAACATTTCGCGATTCATGAATTGACTCTCCTGTTCCACAGGCCCCATGTGTGGGGCCCGAAAGTTTGCTCAAAAAATGGGGGCTGCCGTCAAGCTTCCTGCTTGGGCTTTCGCCCTTTGAAGTCCACCACGGGCGCGAGGCGCGCATCGCGCAACTCATCCAGCGTGAACCCCAATGCATGCGAAGGCAAAGGAATACGCTTTTTACTGACCTTTTGACCGGGCTTGACCACAGGCGCATCGCTCCAGACGATTTGCCAGCCTTGACCGGTGGCGTCACGCTCGAGCGTGCCGCGAAATTTTTTGCGAGTCGGGTTAACCAAGCCCGCAGCGCTCTCACCCATAGGCGCTTTGAGCGTGATGTCAATCAACTCGCCTACAAACCGCACAAAGTCCTGTTCACTACTCAAAGGGCGGTCGATGCCTGGAGAGGACACTTCAAGACGGTTGTAAGCAACGCCATCCACTTCAAGGGCAAATTGCAACTGACGATTAACTTTTTCGCAATCTTCCACGTTGATGAACAGCTCCGAACCTGGCTGCCAAGGCCAGTCGATGGTGATGCGCAACAAACCGCCCGCTGTGCGGTCAATCTCAACCAGGTCGTAGCCCAGGCCGGTTACGGTTTCTTGAACAATTTGCTGCAATGCCACAGAGCTTCTGAATGTCAACGTTAAAAAAGAAACAACCAAAAAAAACGGGCGGTGAAAACCCGCCCGTTTGGTCGTGAAGCCAATATTCTAGCTCAAAAAACGCTCTAAGTGCGTGATTTTCAAGGAAAACGATGCGTCTACGACCGACTTGCCGTTCAGCTTGTCTCGGGAAAGGCCAGCACCAAGCTGCGGGTATAGGGGTGGTGTGGATCGCTCAGCACCTGCTCAGCCAAACCCTGCTCGACCACCTGCCCTGACTTGAGCACCATGACCTGGTGGGCCATGGCCCGAAGCACATCCACATCGTGGGTGATGAGCAAATACGCCATGCCGCGTTTTTTTTGCAGCGTTTTCAGCAATTCAAGAATTTGCTTTTGAACGGTCACGTCGAGCGCGCTGGTGGGTTCGTCCAGCACCAACAGCGCAGGTTCGACCACCAAGGCTCTGGCCAAGGCGATGCGTTGGCGCTGCCCGCCCGAAAAAGCATGCGGGTAGCGGTTCAGCACATCGGCAAACCCTTCGCCTACCAAGCCCACCTCGGCCAAAGCCGCGCGAACGCGTTGCTCGGTTTCTTCTGGTGTCCACTGCGGCTGGTGCAAGCGCAGGCCCTCAGAGACGATTTCACCCACCGTCATGCGCGGTGACAGGCTGCCATAGGGGTCCTGAAACACCACCTGCACCTGCCTGCGCAAGGCCTTGTCCCGAGCCGGACTGCCAAGCCAAGTTTGCCCGTCAAACGACAATTCACCCGAAAAAGGGATCAAACCCAGCACCGCCTGCGCGAGGCTCGACTTGCCCGAACCCGACTCGCCCATCACGCCCAAAGTACTGCCGGGCGACAGTGAAAAATCCGCGCCGTGCAGGGCCGTGAAATGGTGCTTTTGAAACCAAGCTTTGAATCCGGGCACCGCCTTCGGATAGCGCACCTGCAGTTGACGGGCTTGCAAGATGGGTGACGTCTCCAGGGGCGGCGTGTCCACCAGACCCTCACGGGTGGGGCGACTGGAGAGCAATCTTTGCGTGTAAGGGTGCTGGGGCTGCTCAAAAACCGCTTGCAAAGTCCCCTGCTCCACCAGATGCCCTTTTTCCATCACCGCCACCCGATGGGCAAAGTGGCGCACCAAGGCCAGATCGTGCGTGATCAGCAGCACGGCCATGCCGGTTTTTTGCTGCAAATCGGCCAGCAACTCCAGCATTTGCAATCGCAAACTGGCATCCAGTGCGGTGGTGGGTTCGTCGGCCAGAAGAAGTTTGGGCTCGGACGCTAGGGCCATGGCCATCATGGCGCGTTGGCGTTGACCGCCCGACAACTGGTGCGGGTAAGCCCCAAACCGACGCTTGGGGTCATCGATCCCGGTTTCGGACAACAAATGCACGGCCCGCTCATCGGCGTCGCGCCGGGACAAGAGCTTTTTGAGCTGCAGCACTTCCGAGATCTGCGACCCTACCGTCATCAAAGGGTTGAGCGCCGTCATGGGTTCCTGAAAAATCATGGCGATCTCGTCGCCACGGATGCGTTGCATTTCAGCAGGCGTTTGCTGCAGCAAGTCCCGGCCTTGCCACAGCACCTGGCCCGAAAGCTGCGCCGATTCCAGCAAACGCAGCACCGACAGCGCCGTGACCGACTTGCCCGAGCCCGACTCCCCCACCAAGGCCACGCGCTCACCCGCCTGGATGCTCAGATTCACGCCACGCACCACAACCTGGCCACCAAAGGCGATGCGCAGGTCTTGGAGTTCCAACAAAGCTTGGGGCGTGCTCATGCGTCCACCTTTCGCGGATCGAGCGCATCGCGCAAGGCATCGCCCATGAAGGTCAAGAGCAGCAAGGTCACCACCAGCACCACAAAGGTGGACATCGATATCCACCAAGCGTCGATGTTGTTTTTGCCCTGGGCCAGCAATTCGCCCAAAGACGGCGTGCCCGGCGGCACGCCCAGGCCCAGGAAGTCCAGAGAGGTCAGGGCCAAAATCGCCCCGCTCATGCGAAACGGCAAGAAGGTCACCACCGGGGTCATGCTGTTGGGCAAGACATGCCGCCACATGATCTGCCAATGCCCCAAACCCAGCGCCCGAGCTGATTTGACGTAATCGAGTTGCCGGTTGCGCAAAAATTCAGCCCGCACGTAATCGGACAAACCCATCCAGCCAAACAAGCTGAGCAGCACCAGCAGCAGCCCCACACTGGGCTCGAACACGGCTGAAAAAATGATCAACAAATAGAGCTCAGGCATGGCGCTCCAGACTTCGATGAAGCGCTGAAAAACCAAATCGGTCTTGCCCACAAAAAACCCTTGTACCGCGCCGGTCAACACGCCCAGCAACACGCCAAACAGCGTCAGCGCCATGGCAAAAAGCACCGACACCCGAAAGCCATACAGCAAACGCGCCAGCACATCACGCCCCCGGTCATCGGTGCCCAGCCAGTTATGCGCTGTTGGCGGTGCCGGGTTGGGCAATGGGGCAAAGTAGTCGAGCGTGCTGTGGTGGTAAGGGTTGGGCGCTTGCAAGGCCCAGTTGCTGCCCTTGTGCAGTTGCTGCTGAATGAACGGGTCGAGGTAGTCAGCAGGCGTCTCGAAATCACCCCCAAACACTTTTTCAGGCAAGGTCTGCACCACCGGGAAATACCACTGACCCTCAAACCGCACGACCAAGGGTTTGTCGTTGGACAAGAACTCGGCCCCCAAGCTCAGAATGAACAGGGACACAAAAATGATCAGGCTGCCAAAACCGAGGCGGTTGCGCCTGAAGCGCAGCCACGCACGCGCCGAGGGCGAGGTCTGATGCGGCAAGGCGGTGGTGTTCGCTGGGGTCATTTGTCAAACTTCACACGCGGGTCCACCCACAGGTAGCACAGGTCACTGATCAGCTTGGTCACCAAGCCAATCAGGGTGAACAAATACAAGGTGCCCAACACCACCGGGTAGTCACGCCGAATCACCGCCTCGTAACTCAGCAAGCCCAGCCCATCGAGCGAGAACAGGGTTTCGATCAACAAAGACCCGGTGAAAAACGCACCGATGAAAGCCGCAGGGAACCCCGTCACCAGCGGGATCAATGCATTGCGCATGACATGGCGGTACAAAACCCGGTTTTCGCTGAGACCCTTGGCGCGGGCCGTCAAAACATACTGTTTGCGGATTTCTTCCAAAAATGCGTTCTTGGTCAGCATGGTGATCACCGCAAACGAGCCCAACACACTGGCCGTGACGGGCAAGGCGATGTGCCACAAATAATCGACCACCTTGGCTCCCCAGCTCAGTTGTTCCCAATTCGACGAAGTGAGGCCGCGCAGCGGAAACCACTGCAGTTGCCCGCCAAAAATGACAAGCAAGGCCACGCCCAGCACAAAGCCCGGAATGGCATAACCCACCAGCACCAGCAAACTGGTGAGCGTGTCAAAGCGCGTGCCCGCCCGCACCGCCTTGGCGATGCCCAAAGGCACCGACACCATGTAGCTCAGAAAAAAAGTCCACAAGCCCAAGCTGATGGACACGGGCAGCTTTTCCTTGATCAGGCTCCAGACGTCTTTGGGGTAGAAAAAGCTCTTGCCCAGATCGAACTGCGCAAACTGTTTGAGCATCATCCAGAAACGCTCAGTGGGTGGCTTGTCAAAACCGTAGAGCGTTTTGATTTCGGCAATGCGGGCCGCATCCACGCCCTGCCTGCCCCGGTAACCGCTGCCTGCAGCTGCCGCGCCCTCCCCGCCTGTGTCCCGACCTTGCAGCTGGGACACCATTTGCTCAACGGGCCCACCTGGCACAAACTGGATCACCGCAAACGTCAACAACAACACCCCAAACAAGGTCGGGACCATCAGCAGCAAGCGTTTGAAAATGTAGGCCAGCATCGGTCAGGGGGCCTTGGGGGCAGGTTGGGCCGCTGGTGCGGCTAAGGCATGGGGCGACCACCACACGGTGGTGACCAGTTTCTCAGGCTGGTAAAAACGGGGCAAGTCGGCGGGTCTGGCAAACGCCTTGGCCCGCCAGGACACCCGGTGCACTGCGCCATACCAGTGCGGCACCACATAGTGGCCATGGCGCAGCACCCGGTCCAACGCACGCAGGCTGGTCACCAGTTCTGGCCTGGACGTGGCACTCACCACCTTGTCCAGCAGCGCGTCCACCGCCGGGTCTTTCAGGCCGATCACATTGCCCGAGCCCTCCACGTCGGCCGATCGGCTGCCATAGCGCTCGAGCAACTCGGTGCCGGGCGCTTCGCTGCCCACGGTGCGGTTGCTGATGATGTCAAAGTCAAACACGTCCATGCGTTTTTGGAGCAGCGCAAAATCGATGACCTTGTACTGAACTTTGATGCCCAGTTTTTCAAGGTTCTTGGCAAAGGGGGTGACCACGCGCCCCATGGAGCCCGAACTGTCCAAAAACTCGATGCTCAAGGCTTGGCCCATGGCGTTGCGCAAAGCGCCATCGCGGTAGGTCCATCCGGCGTCTTTGAGCAAATCACGGGCCTGGCGCAAATGGTCGCGCAAGGTGCGTCCCGAAGTCGGGTCCAGGGAAGTCTGGGGCGGTTGCGGCACATCTTGGTCAAACACGGCGGCGGGCAACTTGGCCCGTATGGGGTTGAGCAAAGCCAATTCGTCGGGGCCAGGACGGCCCTTGGCTTCAAAATCGCTGGCCACAAAATAACCGCGCACCCGGCTGTAAGCGTTGTAGAACAGTTGGCGGTTCAGCCATTCAAAATCCATGGCCAGCGCGATGGCCTGGCGCACGCGCACGTCCTTGAATTTGTCGCGGCGCGTGTTGAACAAAAAGCCCTGAAAGTCACCCGCATTGCCATGAGGCAATTCGGCCTTGATCAGCTCACCACGCTCAAACGCCCGCCCGGTGAAAGCTCTGGCCCACTCCCGCGCAATGAAAGATTGCATGTAATCGAACTCGCCCGCTTTGAAAGCCTCGAGTTGCGCGGTGCTGTCTTTGTAAATCTTGTAGGTGATGCGGTCGAAATTGAACTGCCCCTTGCGCACGTTCAGGTCTTTGGCCCAGTATTGCGGGTCACGCACATAGGTGACGTCCTTGCCAAACTGCACCGGTCCGAGGCGGTATGGCCCCGACGCAATCGGAATGTCCACGACCATCTGGTCCAGCGGTTTGTGATTTGCCTTAGGCCCCTCGCCTTGTAAACCCCACTTGGCACTGAACACGGGCAAGCTGCCCACGATCAAAGGCAACTCGCTGTTGGGGCGCACAAAATCGAATCGGATGCTGCGCTCGGCCAAGACGGTCGCGCCCTTGACCTCACCAAAGTACGTGCGGTATTGGGGCGCTGCCTGCTTGCTGGTCAGGCGTTCAAAGGAATGGCGAACATCGGCCGCCAGCACGGGGTCGCCATTTTGAAATCGGGCTTGCGGGTGGATCTGGAAGGTGACCGACATCCGGTCTTTGGCCACCGTGACATCCGAAGCCAACAAACCATAAGCCGTGGTCGGCTCATCCATGTTGCCCACCAATAAGGTGTCAAACATCATGCCCAACATGGCGGGAGGTGCGCTGCCCTTCAAGGTGAAGGGGTTGTACTTGTCGAAGTTGGACTGGCGGGTCGGCGGCACCAGCACGATCTCGCCCCCTTTGGGTGCGGCCGGGTTGGCGTACGAGAAATGGGCAAAGTTTTCAGGGTAGCGGATGTCGCCAAATTGGGCATACGCATGGGCAGCGAAGGCATGTCCGGACAGGCTAAACCCCAGGGCCAGCAAGCAGTTTGTCCAGAATCGAGCCAAGGGTCTTCGCATGCGACAATTCTGCACACATTTTCCAGGAGTTGAAGAGATGACGATAAAAACAGGTTTTTTGGCAGGCAAAAAGTTGCTGATCACCGGGGTGCTGTCCAACCGCTCGATCGCTTACGGCATTGCCAAGGCCTGCCATGCACAAGGCGCCGAGCTGGCGTTCAGTTATGTGGGTGAGCGCTTCAAGGACCGCATCACCGAGTTCGCGGCCGATTTCGACTCCAAGCTGATTTTTGATTGCGACGTTGGCAGCGACGAACAAATTGAAAAACTCTTCAGCGACCTGTCGGCCACTTGGCCCAAATTTGACGGTTTTGTGCACGCCATCGGCTATGCCCCGCGTGAAGCCATTGCGGGCGACTTCCTCGACGGCTTGTCGCGTGAAGGTTTCAAGATCGCGCACGACATCAGCGCCTACAGCTTCCCGGCCATGGCCAAAGCAGCCCTGCCCTACTTGAATGACAAGTCGGCTGTGTTGACCCTGACGTACCTCGGCGCGATCCGCACCGTGCCCAACTACAACACCATGGGCTTGGCCAAAGCCAGCCTGGAAGCTTCGGTGCGCTACCTGGCAGAATCGTTGGGCAGCCAAAACCGTGGCCTGCGTGCCAACGGCATCTCGGCCGGTCCCATCAAGACGCTGGCCGCCAGTGGCATCAAGGGTTTTGGCAAGATTTTGTCGGTGGTGGCCGAGGCCTCACCCATTCGCCGCAACGTGACGATTGAGGATGTGGGCAATGTGGCCGCGTTCATGCTGAGCGACTTGGCTGCGGGCGTGACGGCCGAGATCACCTATGTGGACGGTGGTTTCAGCCAGGTGGTCGGCGGGATTGCGGAGCCAGCGGCTGCGACTTGATGTTTTTCTTTGGTTGAAGCTTGGAAAGCCAGGCTTCAACTTCTGCAAAGACCGCCTGAGGCGAGGCGGGCGCTGCCCGGGCTCATAACTCGCTTCGCTCGCCAAATCGCCCGGTTCAGCGCCCACCTGCCCTCAGGCTAAGTGGTTGTTATTGGGGTCTTGGGCCAGGTGAACGTGGCAAGACTGCTTGAGCGCACGGACTGGTTCAACCATCAGCGGTCGGCCACTGGCCATAAAAAGTGGGATAGAACAAACATCTCCTGGATTTGAAAAAAGCGGCATCAGCCGCTTTTTTCAATGCTCCCCCGCAGGTGAGTTGGGGCACTGTGCGGGGGCGATGTGGCAAAGCGAAGCGCCTCTGAATTCCCGCACAGGGCCCCAACTCACCTGCCCTCTCATGCCCCAAAGACCCTAGAGCCACAGACCCAGAGAAGGGTCAGGCCTTCACGCAATCCGCAAAGTACCGTGTCTTGCCATCGTCGTCCTTGATCTCCACCAGACCATGAATGTCGGTCTCAAAACCCGGGCACTTCTCATTGAACTCGCGGGCGAACTTGAGGTAATCCACGATCTTCTTGTTGAAGACTTCGCCGGGAATCAACAACGGAATGCCCGGAGGGTAAGGCGTGACCAGACCGACAGTGACACGGCCTTCCAAGTGGTCAATTTCCACCCGCTCGGTCTTGCGTTGGGCAATGTGGGCATAAGCATCAGAAGGGCGCATGGCGGGAGCCAAGTCTGACAAATACATGTCGGTGGTCAAAATAGCGATGTCGTACTTGGCATACATCTCATGCACATGCTGACACAAATCGCGCAAGCCCATGCGCTCATATCGCGGGTGTTTTTGGCAGAACTCCGGCATGATTTTCCACATCGGTTGGTTCTTGGCGTATTCGTCCTTGAACTGCTGCAAAGCCGTGAGCAACGAGTTCCAGCGACCCTTGGTGATGCCGATGGTGAACATGATGAAAAAGCTGTACAAGCCCGTCTTCTCCACCACCACGCCATGCTCGGTCAAGAACTTGCTGACGATGGATGCTGGAATGCCGGTCTTGTCAAACTTGCCATCCAAATCCAAACCCGGTGTCACGATGGTCGACTTGATCGGATCCAACATGTTGAAGCCGTCGGCCAATTGGTTCCCAAAGCCGTGCCATTTGCTCGATTTCTTGCGTGGATCGTTGTGCAAGATCCAGTCGTCGGCACGGCCAATGCCTTCTTCAGCATATTTTTCCGGGCCCCAGACCTTGAACCACCAGTCTTTGCCGTACTCGGCGTCGATCTTGCGCATGGCGCGGCGGAAATCCAGCGCTTCAGCAATGCTTTCTTCCACCAGCGCAGTGCCGCCGGGTGGCTCCATCATGGCGGCGGCCACATCGCAGCTGGCAATGATGCTGTATTGAGGACTGGTCGAGGTGTGCATCAGGTACGCCTCGTTGAACAAGTGCCTGTCCAGCTTGGTGTTTTGCGCATCTTGCACCAGCACATGGCTGGCTTGGCTGATGCCCGCGAGCAACTTGTGGATGGATTGCGTGGCGTACACCACCGACTCTTTCGGGCGGGCGCGTTTTTTGCCCATCGCGTGGTAAGGACCATAAAACGGGTGAAAGGCCGCGTGGGGCAACCAAGCCTCGTCAAAGTGCAAGTTCTCGACGTAGCCGTCCAGCATGCTCTTGATGGTTTCGGTGTTGTACAGCACGCCGTCGTAAGTGGACTGGGTGAGCGTCATCACGCGCGGCTTGACCTTTTTGGGGTCCACGCCCTTGAGCAAAGGGTTGGCCTTGATCTTGGCCATGATGGCGTCCGGCTCAAACTCACTTTTAGGAATCGGGCCGATGATGCCAAAGTGGTTGCGCGTGGGCTTCATGAACACCGGAATGGCCCCGGTCATGATGATCGAATGCAAGATGGATTTGTGGCAATTGCGGTCCACCACCACCACATCGCCGGGCGCCACGGTGTGGTGCCAGACGATCTTGTTGGACGTGCTGGTGCCGTTGGTCACGAAGAAGCAATGGTCGGCGTTGAAAATGCGCGCCGCATTGCGTTCGCTCTCTCCAATGGCGCCGTTGTGGTCCAGCAATTGGCCCAATTCTTCCACGGCGTTGCACACGTCGGCGCGCAACATGTTCTCGCCATAAAACTGGTGGTACATCTGGCCCACGGGGCTTTTGAGGAAAGCCACGCCACCGGAGTGACCGGGGCAGTGCCACGAATAAGAGCCGTCTTCGGCGTAATCAAGCAGCGCCTTGAAAAACGGCGGCTGCACGCCTTCTAGGTAACTCTTGGCCTCGCGAATGATGTGGCGCGCCACAAACTCGGGCGTGTCTTCAAACATGTGAATAAAGCCGTGCAGCTCTCGCAAGATATCGTTGGGCAAATGGCGCGAGGTTTTGGTCTCGCCATAAATGTAAATGGGCACGTCGGCGTTCTTGCGGCGCACTTCGTCGATGAAGGCCCGCAAGTTGATGACCGCTGGGTCCAAGTCTGGACCCGGAGAAAATTCTTCATCGTCGATGGACAGGATGAAGGCGCTGGCGCGGCTTTGCTGCTGCGCAAACTGGGACAAGTCACCGTAGCTGGTGACCCCCAGGACCTCAAAACCTTCGACCACGATGGCGTCTGCCAAAGCGCGGATACCCAGGCCCGAAGTGTTTTCAGAGCGGTAATCTTCGTCAATGATGACGATGGGGAAACGAAATTTCATGGGCTGATGGGGCTGTGCGCCAAAGAAAGGTCAAAGGGATTTGAAACTGTGGCGAAGTTTAAGGACAAAAAGGCCCTGCTGAGCGACACAGATCAGAAATTGGCAAAAAACCCGCTGCGACTATTGGCCTTGACCCCCTGCACAAGAATTGCTGGGGGCCTGCGAAAAGCAGTTTTTCCACTGGTACAATCCCATCCTTCGGAGCGGTGGATGAGTGGTTTAAGTCGCACGCCTGGAAAGCGTGTGTGGGTTAATAGCCCACCGCGGGTTCGAATCCCGCCTGCTCCGCCAAAAACCCATTAAAAACGCGCCTTCGGGCGCGTTTTTCTTTTTCTAGCCCCCCATTTTTAAGGCGGTCGGCAATTTCGCCCCTTCACGGTCATTGGTTCAAAATAGGCGTCCAGTCATTTGATGGCTTTAGATTTTTTAGAGGGGTTGCGATGGTCGGATCATTTGGGCTTGGCTTTTTGAGCCCCATGATCCCCATGAGGCCTGAGCCGTCGCGGTCACCCAGAGCCGGTTTTATCGGTGGTGGTCTTTGTAGTTGCCCCAGAATTGGAGTCATCCATGACATTCACAGTCCGCTCGGTCCTGTTGTTATTTGCTTGTCTTGCGGGTTGCCAAACCATACCTTTTGACGTGGGGTTTTTCCAGCCACCGATCACTGTCTCAAGCGCACCCGCGAGGCCAATCACCCAATACAGCCTTTACAACAACACCACTTTGGTCAAGTTGGGGGAAATGAAGGCGCAGGTTCCATCGTTTGATGGCAAGGGGCTGCTCTTGGCGAGTTGGACGCCTCATCCCAAAGGTGCAACAGGCCGCCCAACATTTGTGGTGGTGCATGGCGGTCATGGACTGGTGCCCACCAACTTCGCCAGTGCACTTTGGTTCCGCGACACATTCCATGCAAATGTTCTGGTGCTCGACAGTTACTGGAGCCGAGATCAAAATGAAAATTGGGCCACCAGAACGCGTTTTGGCGCCAACATGCGTGCCCTTGACGTCATTGCAGCAGGCCAGTGGCTGCGCGACGTGAACAAAGTGGACGCGCGGCAAATGTTTGTCATGGGCGACAGCCAAGGGGGCTGGACCGTTCTCAGGGCCTTTACAGATGACCCATTCCTCAGTGGCCACATGAAGGGCTTGTACCGCGGGGGCATCGCTGCTTATCCAGGCTGCTTTTCGCATGGCACACCGACAGCCCCTACGCTGTCCCCCTACACAGCCCCTGTGATCGTTTTCACGGGGGGCAAGGACACGGCGACACCGATCGCAGAGTGTCCGAAGCGGGTATTGGCGTCAGCGGCCCAATGGCATCATTACCCCGACCAGACGCATGGCTGGGACGCGGCGAACAGAGGGGCGGCCGGTCTCCCCGTCGATGGCGAGTGTGGCAAAGCCATGAATGTGTACAACCCATTTGCGGTTTGTCGCAGCCATGCAGCCACCGATGACATGCGACGCCACATCCGATCGTTCGTTGAAAATTTGACCGCAAAGCCCAGCAGCTGAGTTCGTCCGCAGTCCCCAGGACAGCAAACCCGGCCCTTGCCTGTGCGTCGCCAGAACAAAAAAATGCCTGCACATGTGCAGGCATTTTTGGAGTGTGCATGGCGTCAACCGGTTTGACCGAATTGCGCCTGCCGGCCCCGAATCCCTCGGGGTCAAGCGGTCAACGAACCACGGCGATCTGTGAACGCTCGCCACCTTTGTAGGTGAACAATGTCAAAGCGCCGTTTTTGATGTCGCCTTTTTCGTCAAAAGCGATGTTGCCGGTCACGCCTTTGTAATTGATGCTTTTCAAAGCAGGCAGGTACTTGGCGGGGTCGGCAGAACCGGCGTTGACCATGGCAGTCGCCATGACCTTGACGGCGTCATAAACGTAAGGGGCATACACCTGCACGTCGGCGTTGTACTTGGCTTTGAAGTCTGCACGGAACTTGTCCATGCCGACTTTCTGCTCGCCTTCCACGCCACCGGCTTCAGCGCAGACCACGCCTTCGTCTTTCATGGCGTCACCGGCCAACTTGGCCAATTCGGCTGTGCAAATGCCATCACCGCCCATGAACTTGGCATTGATGCCCAAGGACTTCATCTGGCGCAACATTGGACCGGCCACAGCGTCCATACCGCCAAAAAACACGATATCGGGCTTCTTGGCCTTCAGGGTGGTCAGGATGGCGTTGAAGTCAGAGGCTTTGTCGGTGGTGAACTCGTGGCCCACAACAGCGCCACCGGCCGCAGCCACAGCTTTCTTGAACTCTTCAGCCACGCCCTGGCCGTAGGCAGTGCGGTCGTCGATCACGGCGATGCTCTTGCCTTTGAGGGTTTCGACAGCGTATTTGCCGAGCGTGCCGCCCAAGTGCACGTCGTCAGCCACCACGCGGAAAGCGCCCGCGTAACCCTGACGGGTGTACTTGGGGTTGGTGGCCGAAGGAGAAATTTGGGGGATGCCAGCGCCGTTGTACAACTGCGAAGCGGGAATAGTCGTTCCCGAGTTCAGGTGACCGATCACGCCATTGACTTTGGCGTCAACCAATTTTTGGGCTGCTGCGGTGCCCTGCTTGGGGTCGGCTGCGTCGTCTTCGGCCAGCAACTCGAATTTGGCAGTTTTGTCGCCAATCTTCAGGCCTGCAGCGTTCAGCTCTTCGATGGCCATGCGGGCACCATTTTCGTTGTCCTTGCCCAAGTGGGCGATGGCACCGCTGACAGGGCCCACGTGGCCGATTTTGACGACCAGTTCGGTCGATACAACCTCTTTTTTGCCGCAAGCGGCCAAAACCACTGCCGCAACGGCAACTGACACCACGGTCAAAGCACGAGAACCAGAAAATTTCATAGAACCTCCGAAAAAATAAATTTGCTTCAATCAAGCAAGCCGTAAAGATACTGCAAAAAAGCGCTTGTGTGACACCGGAAAAACAAAAACCTGTGTTCACGTCACATCAGGACTCAGCATCTTGGAAGGTCCGCGCGCGCTTGTCCCAAACACTTTGCAAGGTTCTTTGCACCAAATCCGCCGCCAAACGCTCAATTTCTGGGCGGAGATTTTCAAGCAGATCCGAAGACAAGGCCATCAAGGCCTGTTTCTCGGCGACCCGCGCATCCAGCGCCACATGCACTGCCTGCGGTACTTGGGCCAACGCCATGTCCTGAGTCAAAGTCGGAATTTGATCAGGAGAGACAGGTGGACTCGAAGAAGGGGTTTGAGCTTGCGTCATGTGTCGGCCACCTTAGACAAATCGTGTTGTAAAAGTTCGTAACCGAGGCTTTTGTAATGCTTCCAACGCAACCGGGCTTGGTCGCGACCGTGCTCGTCGTTGGAAACAATCTCAATCAAGCGGGCAAAGCGGTCAAAGCCCAAAGGCACCTCATCGCCCAAGTTCATCAACACCTCGTCGATGCCCCAGGCGTGTGGATCCGGCCCAAGAGCCACTGGCGAAGCCCGCTGCACATCTGGGGCGTCTTGGGCGGTGCAATGCACCAGAAATGACACATCCTGAAAGCGCCACAGCTCGGCGTCGAGTTGCTTGAGCGTGGCGGGGGCACCGACCACCGCGATGCGCAAATTTTGAGTACGCGCCTTGCGCAGCAAGCGGCAAGTGTGCAGCAGCCGTTCGCCAGTATTGAAGTGAAACTCAATGCGGGTCATGTCTACCAATGGCTTGGTGCAATCTGAAAGCTCAAGCCTTGCCAGCAACGCGTGTCCTGGCTTTGCCCTTCACGCCCGACTTGACCGCAGCTTTGGATTTGCCATGGGATTTAGCCGCTGGCGTCGCTTGCGCAGCGGTCAGCAGGTATTGCAAAAGCAAGCCCACAGGGCGACCTGTGGCCCCCTTGGCCGCACCGCTGCGCCAAGCGGTGCCCGCGATGTCCAGATGTGCCCAGGCAAAGCTCTTGGTAAAACGCTGCAAAAACTTGGCCGCAGTGACCGAGCCCGCTGCCCGGCCGGCCACGTTGGCCACATCGGCAAAGCGCGATTTCAGACCCTCGGCGTAGTCGTCATCCAAAGGCATGCGCCAGCACGTGTCGCCCGAGGCCTCGCCCGCGTGCTGAAGTTGCAGGGCCAGCGCGTCGTCGCTTGAAAACAGGCCCGTTCGCACCGCGCCCAGCGCGATCACACAAGCGCCCGTCAGGGTGGCGATGTCGATCACGGCTTGAGGCTTGAAGCGCTCGGCATAGGTCAGCGCATCACACAGCACCAGACGGCCCTCGGCATCGGTGTTCAAAATTTCAATGGTCTGCCCGCTCATGCTGGTCACCACATCGCCCGGCTTCACGGCCAGGCCATCGGGCATGTTTTCGGTGGCTGGAATCAGGCCGACCACATTGATGTGGGGCTTGAGCTCAGACAGCGCCTTGAACACGCCCAGCACACTGGCCGCGCCGCCCATGTCGTATTTCATTTCGTCCATCTCGGCCGCAGGCTTGATGGAAATACCGCCCGTGTCAAAGGTGATGCCCTTGCCCACCAGCACCACCGGGGCCTGCGAGGCCGCCGCGCCGTTGTAGCGCATGACAATGAAGCGCAAAGGCTCGGCTGCGCCCTGGGCCACGGCCATGAACGCGCCCATGCCCAGTTTGGCCACTTCTTTGGGGCCCAGCACCTCGCACTTGAAAGCGCGGCCTGAGGCAATGCTTTTGGCCGTTTCTGCCAAATGTGTGGGCGTGGCATGGTTGGCCGGGCGATTGGCCCATTCCTTGGCCAACTCGACCCCGGCCACCAGGGCTTGGGCCTGCACCACCGCCTGGCGCAGTTCAACCCTGTCGTGCGTGGCGCTGACCAGCACCTGCTTGAGCGTGCGGGCCTTGGGCTTGCTCAAGGTGGTGGTGTAGCTGTAGCTGGCATCGGCCAGAGTGCTGAGCGCCATTTTCAGGCCTTGAACAGACGCCTCACCCACCACGTGCAACCCCAAACGTTTGATCTTGCCCGCCTTGAGCGCACCCCAAGCGGCCTGCATGGCGCTGCGAATCTGCCCGGGCTGGTGGTCTGCACTGCAGGCCACCACCACGTGCCGGGCGGCCATGCCAGGCTGGCTGTACAAACTCAGTACGGCACCGGCCTTGAGTTCAAAATCACCATGGGCAATGGCTTGGGCCACCAAGCGTGAGACCGGCTCCACCGCTTGGGTATCGGGCTGGACCTGGCTGGGCCAAAGCACCACCAGAGCGTCCACCGAAGCGGTCATGGCATGAGACAGAGAGAGCTTTTGAAATTCGAAGTTCATAATTCGGGTTTTCCTGTTTCGCCAATGTTATTCCATTCCTCATTACGCAAAGACCTTGCCCGCAATTTTGGTGCCACGCTGGTCATTTTGGTGACCATCGTGATGACCATCATCCTGATCCGCACCCTGGGTCAGGCCAGCCGGGGCAGCGTGAATCCATCCGAGGTGATGCTGGTCATGGGCTTCAGCGTGCTGGGGCAGATGACCACCATCATCACCTTGAGCCTGTTCATTTCATGCGTGGCCACTTTATCGCGCATGTATGGCGAAAGTGAAATGGTCATCTGGTTTTCAAGTGGCCAGGGCTTGGGCCAGTTTATACAGCCCCTGTTTCGCTTTGCCTGGCCTATCTTGCTGGTGATCACCCTGCTGGCCCTGTTTGTTTGGCCCTGGAGCCAACAGCAAATCCAGGACCTGCGCCAACGCTTTGAGAAACGCAACGACGTCGAGCGCATCGCGCCCGGCCAGTTTCAAGAATCCTCAGGCGGCAACCGGGTCTTTTTCATTGACAAGGACAGCCCGGGCGAACGGACAGGCAATAACGTGTTTGTGTCCAGCCGTGACGAGCAGTTCGAAAGCGTGACGACGGCCTCACGCGGGCGGGTCGAATTTGTAGGCACCGACCGCTTCCTGTTTTTGGAAAACGGCCAACAATGGCTCTCCGTTGTCGCCACGGGCGAAACCCGGCTGACCCAGTTTGAACGCTACCAACTGCTGATTGATGTCAACTCTGTGCCCCCCAATTCGGTGCGCAACAGCCGCCAAAGCACCACCTGGCAATTGTTTGAACAACCCACGCCCACCAACCGAGCCGAACTGGCCTGGCGCATCGGTCTGCTGTTCACCGCCATCAATTTGATTCTGTTGGCACTGGCGCTTTCTGCGGTCAACCCCCGGGTTGGCCGCAGCTATCACCTGGGTTTAGCGCTGTTTGTGTTTGTGGCGTACTACAACCTGCTCACCGTGGGTCAAAACTGGATCAGCATGGGGCGCATCGGTGCTTTGCCCTTCATGCTGATGCTGCACGGCGCCGTCTTGGCGCTGGCCTTGCTGTGGCTGAGTCTGCGCCACATGAACTGGAGCTGGCGGCACCTCCTGCCAGCCGTGATCCGCCAACCGGAGGCCACTGCATGAAAACTGTGCGCCGACTGCTTTACGGTGAAATCATCCGCGCTGTGGTCTTTGTGGCCCTGGGCTTTTTGGCCCTGTTTTTGTTTTTTGACCTGGTCGACGAGCTGCAGGCCATCGCGCGGCATGATGCACAGGGTTACCAGTTGCAGCACGCCCTGCTGTTCATCGCCCTCAAAACGCCTGACCACATTTACGAATTGCTGCCGATCTCGGTGCTGATTGGCAGCATCTTTGTCATGGCGCGGCTGGCCCAAAGTTCCGAATTCACCATCTTGCGCACAGGGGGTCTGGAGCCCTGGATGGCACTTTCCTCGCTGCTCAAGCTGGGAATGGTATTTGTGGCCATCACCTTCTTTTTTGGCGACTACGCCGCGCCCTGGGCGGAGCGACAGGCACAGCAATTCAAGGCCCCTTTTCTGGGCCAACTGACGACAGGCCAAACCGGGGCGTGGTTGCGCGAGAAGCAGGGTGTCCAGCAATACGCGGTCAACGTGCGCCGCTTTGACGGCATCCGGCAGATGCAAGACGTGCGCATTCACACCTTCAATGAAAAAGGCCAGCTTTTGAGCATCACGACAGCCCGGCAGGCTCAAATTCAGCCAGGCCAGTGGCAGCTGAGCGAAGTGGAAGAAAAATCGATCCTCTTGCCCAGCACAGCCGACCCCAAGCCATTCAGTGCCACCAAGCTTGCCAACAAAGTTTGGACGACCGACATCAGCAACGACATGGTGGCTGCCGCTTTGCTCAGCCCGGATCGCATGAGCACTTGGGGATTGTTCAGCTACATGCGCCACCTCTCGGCCAACAACCAGAACGCCCAGCGCTACGAAATCGAGTTTTGGCGCAAAGTGTTTTACCCCTTGAGTTGCCTGGTCATGCTGACGCTGGCGCTGCCCTTCGCCTATTTGCATTTCCGCTCGGGGCAGATCGCCGGACACGTTTTTGCAGGCGTGCTCGCGGGCATCAGCTTTTCGCTGCTCAACAGCGTGTTCAGCCATGTCGGCAACCTCAACAACTGGCAGCCCCTGCTGACCTCGGCCGCACCCGCGCTCATTTACAGCGCCGTCTCACTGGCGGCCTTTTGGTGGATGGTTTTAAGACGATGACAAGCCCCATGACTCAACCCAGCGGCGTGGTTTTGTTCGGCCACGGCTCGCGTGACCCCCTGTGGCGCTTGCCCATAGACGCCGTGGCCGAGCGTATGCGAGCGCAACAGCCTTGCCTGCCTGTGGCCGTCGCCTTTTTGGAGCTGACCGCGCCTGACTTGTCCCACACCGTGGAAGTGCTGATGAAACAAGGCGTGGCCCGTGTGCGCATCGTTCCCATGTTTTTGGGTGTGGGCCGACACGCCCGCGAAGACCTGCCCGAACTGGTGCAAGGCCTGACCGAGGCCTACCCGCAAATGTCGTTTGAACTCTTGCCCGCCATCGGTGAACACCCCGCCATGACCGCACTCATGGCCGAGATCGCGGCCGGATCGGTTTGATCAGACATATAAAGCATAATGCAGGTCATCCATATAACCATTTTCATATGAACCTGCACCAATTTCGCTTCGTCCAGGAAGCCGCTCGACGCAACCTCAACCTGACCGAAACCGCCAAAGCCCTGCACACCTCGCAGCCCGGGGTGTCCAAGGCCATCATCGAGTTGGAAGAAGAGTTGGGCATCGAGATCTTTGCCCGTCATGGCAAACGTCTCAAACGCATCACCGAACCCGGCCTGCACGTGCTGCAAAGCATCGAGCAGATCCTGCGCGAGGTGAGCAACCTGCGCAAAATCGGCGAGCAATACAGCGCCCAGGACAGCGGCACTTTGTCGATTGCCACCACCCACACGCAAGCCCGCTATGTGCTGCCCTTGCCCGTGGCCAAACTGCGCGACAAATACCCCAAGGTCAACATCAGCCTGCACCAGGGCGCACCCGACCAAGTGGCCAAAATGCTGCTGGACGACACAGCGGAGATCGGTATCGCCACCGAATCACTGGCGGCTTACGAAGAACTGGTGACCCTGCCCTGCTACGAGTGGCAACACGTGCTGGTGCTGCCGTTAGACCATCCCCTGGCCAGCAAAAGCCACCTCTCGCTCGAAGACATCGCCAGCGAACCACTGATCACCTACCACCCCTCTTTCACAGGGCGAAGCCGCATCGACCAGGCGTTTGCGGCCAAAAAAATCACGCCCCGCATTGCCCTCGAAGCCATCGACTCCGACGTCATTAAAACCTATGTGCGGCTGGGCCTGGGCATCGGCATCGTGGCCGAAATGGCCGTGCAAGACGACCCCGTCAAAGACCTGGCCGTGCGCCCCCTGGGCCAGTTGCTGGGCATGAACGTGGCCCGCGTGGCCTTCAAGCGTGGGGCCTACTTGCGACAGTTTGTGTACCAATTTGCCGAACTGCTGAGTGACCGACTTACCGCACCGCTGATTGCCAAAGCCATGACCGGCCACGTCAACGATTACGAACTCTGAACGCCAACGCCGTTCTCATACTCATGACCGCCAACAGCCCCGCCCTCATCTCCAAGGCGCCCCACATGGGCACCACCATCTTCACCGTCATGTCCGCCCTGGCAGCCGAGAAAAAAGCCGTCAACCTCGGCCAGGGCTTTCCAGACTTTCCGTGTGACCCAAGACTCACCGACTTGGTCAATGACGCCATGCGCGATGGCCATAACCAATACCCGCCCATGCCCGGCGTGGCCCCGCTGCGCGAAGCCGTGGCCGCCAAAATCGAAGCCCTGTATGGCCGCCGCTACAACCCTGCCAGCGAGATCACCGTCACCGCCGGTGCCACCCAAGCCATCCTCGCCATCATCTTGGCCATCGTGCACCCTGGCGACGAAGTCATCGTGCTCGAACCCTGTTACGACAGCTACGTGCCCAACATCGAACTGGCCGGTGGCCGCGTGGTACGCGTGCCCCTGACTCCAGGCAGCTTTCGCCCAGACTTCGATCGCATTCGCGCGGCCATCGGCCCGCGCACCCGCGCCATCCTGATCAACACCCCGCACAACCCCAGCGGCATGGTTTGGACACGCGAGGAAATGCTGACACTGCAAGACATCCTGTCCCCCACCAATGTGGTGCTGATCAGCGACGAGGTCTACGAACACATGGTCTACGCCCCCTTGCAGCATTGGAGCGCCGCGCACTTCGACGGCCTGGCTGCGCGCGCCTTCATCGTCTCCAGCTTCGGCAAAACTTACCATGTGACGGGCTGGAAAGTCGGCACCGTGGCCGCCCCGGCCGACTACACCGCCGAGCTGCGCAAAGTGCACCAGTTCATGGTCTTCACCGTGAATACCCCCATGCAACACGCCCTGGCACGCTACATGGCCGACCCAGCCCCCTATTTGGAGTTGCCCGCGTTTTACCAACGCAAGCGCGACCTGTTTCGCCAAGGCCTGGCACAAACCCACTTCAAGCTCTTGCCCGGTGAAGGCACCTACTTTCAGTGCGCCGATATCTCGGGCCTGCAAGTGCCCGAAAAAAACCTGAGCGAAGCCGAATTTTGCCAATGGCTCACTGCTGAAATCGGCGTGGCCGCGATCCCCCTGTCGGCCTTTTATGGCAACGGCTTTGACCAAAAAGTCATCCGCTTTTGCTTTGCCAAAACCGACGAAACCTTGCACGCAGCACTGCACAAACTCAAAGGCCTTTGAGTGTCAGAGAACAAAGCCAAGCTGCAGCCCCTCAAACTTCTCCAGCGCAGCCTCGCCACCGCTGGCCTCGCGCTGCTGGCCGCCTGCTCGGTCTCCGCACCGCAAGCCCTCACGCCAGTCATGCCCGACAAAATCGTGGTCAACCCTCCCGTCCCATCCACCGCCACCCGCTTTGACTTGCCCACAGGCCAAAGCCTCTCCGGAAGGCTCTGGCTCAGCCCTCAGCCGCAGCACATCGTGCTGGGCGTGCATGGTTTCAACGATTACAGCAAAGCCTTTGAGCCGCTCGCCCAGCACCTGGTGGCCGAACTGCAGGCCACCGTGTACGCCTACGACCAGCGCGGCTTTGGTGCCAACCCCCAGCCGGGCATCTGGCCCGGCGCTGACACGCTGCTGGCCGATGTGCGTCACATCGCGGCCCGACTGCGCGAGCGCCACCCCGGACTGCCCCTCACGGTGGTGGGTGAAAGCATGGGCGGCGCGGTCGTGCTGGTGGCCGCCAGCGAAGCGCCAGGTCTTGCTGCAGACCAACTCATCCTCAAAGCCCCCGCTGTTTGGGGTGCGAACAGCATGCCTTGGTACCAACGCCTGAGCCTGTACACCCTGAACCTGGTGGCGCCTGACATGGTCTTTACCGGCCGGGGCCTGCCCTCGCTGGGCATCCGCCCCACCGACGACATCGAAGTCTCTCGCGATTTGAGCAGTGACCCGTTGTTCATCAAAGCCACCCGCGTGGGCAGCCTGGCCGGGGTCACCGATCTCATGGGCCGCGCCCAAAGCCAAACCGCCCTGCCACCCCAACGCAAGCTGGTGCTGTACGGCCTGCGCGACCGCATCATCCCGCCGCAACCGGTGTGTGATTGGTTCACGCACCTGAACACAGCAGTGCCACAGCCGGGCAAGACCGATGTCGTCGTTTACCCCGAGGGCTGGCATCTGCTGACACGCCAACTGCGCACGCGCGAGCCTTTGCAAGACATGGCCCTCTGGCTGCAAAACACCCCTTTGCCCCACCGGCAAAGCACGGCCCAAGCCCAACAAGTGGTCTGCAAGGGCCTCTGAACAATCCAAAGCCGTGCAAGGTGCACCCGCACAACGACTGTGGCTAATCGGTCCCCGCTCTCAGGCGGCCAAAAACCGGATCAGTTCTTGGGCCACTTGAACAGGGTCTTCACGCTGCGGAAAATGCCCACACGCAGGCAGCACCTTGCGCTCATAACGGTTGAGAAAAAGCGGTGCTTGCCCCTCGGATGTTGACGCAGGGTTCACGCCATCCACGCCGCCATGCAACATCAAAGTGGGCACATCCAGGGGCGAGACCCGGCTCAAGGCTTCTTCTTCAGTGACATAAAGCGGGTCGCCCGGGGCATGACCCCAGCGGTGCTGGTAAGAGTGAAGCGTCACCTCTGGCCAGTCGTCGTTGGCAAAAGCTTCGGCCGTGGCATCGAATTCCTGTTCTTCATACCAACCGGCGGGCGACCAGGTGTCCCACATGATTTTGGCAAAAGCAGGCCCCCGTTCACGCACCTCTCGTTGCCCCCTGGGCGTGGCCATGAACCAGTGGTACCAATAGTTGCGCACCTGCGTCAGCGACAGATTTTGTGATGGCAAATTGGTGCCATAGGCCACCGACATCATGACCAGGTGGCTGGCCACGCCCGGCTGCAAAGCACAGGCGCTGGCGGCCGCCCGGGCACCCCAGTCATGGCCCACCAAAGCCGGTTGATTCAAGTGCAGCCGCTCGATCAAATCCAGCACATCACGACCCAAGGCAGAAATCTGCCCACTGCGCGGCGTCTCAGCGTGCAAAAACCGTGTGGGCGAAAACCCCCGCAAGGCTGGCACCACCACACGCCATCCTTGTGCTGCCAGCACAGGCGTCACACCTGACCAAGTGCGCACACTGTCGGGCCAACCATGCAGCAAAATCACTGTGCGTTGCGCGCTCGGGTTCCACTCTTGGTAGCCGATGCGCAACACATCGGTGTCCACAAACTTCATATCAGGC
>NZ_JBILQU010000104.1:0-9214 GCF_044373035.1 Limnohabitans sp.
GTGTTTGACAGCGCCGAGCACGCGGCATCGCTGTTCAACCTGCAGACCTTTGGCAATGTGTATTCGCGCCTGAGCAACCCCACGGTGGCGGTGCTTGAAGAACGCGTGGCCGCACTCGAAGGCGGGCGCGCCGGGGTGGCCAGCGCTTCAGGCATGGCGGCCGAAACCATGGCGCTGATGACCCTCTTGCAGTCAGGCGACCATGTGGTGGCCGCTGGCGCTTTGTATGGCGGCTCGGTCACCATGCTGGCCGTGAGCTTGGCCAAGTTCGGCATCGAGACCACCTTTGTGGACGCGACAAAGCCTGAGGCTTTTGCCGCCGCCATGCGCCCACACACGCGGGCGGTGTATGCCGAAAGCCTGGGCAACCCGAGCATGGTGGTGCTGGACATCGCCGCCGTGGCCGAGGTGGCCCACGCGCACGGCGTGCCTCTCATCATCGACAACACCGTGCCCAGCCCGCTGCTGTGCAATCCGCTCGCATTGGGAGCCGACATCGTGGTGCATTCGGCCACCAAATACCTGGCCGGCCACGGCACCACGCTGGGCGGCGTGGTGGTTGAGGGGGGCAAATTCCCGTGGGACAACGGCAAGTTTCCGGGCATGACCGAGCCGTCCAAGGGCTACCACGGCGTGAAGTTTTACGAGACCTTTGGCGACTTTGGGTTTTCCATGCGCTGCCGAATGGAAAGTCTGCGCGTGTTCGGCGCGGCGCTCAGCCCCATGAGCGCCTGGCAAATTTTGCAGGGCGTTGAAACCCTGCCCTTGCGCATGCAAAAGCACTGCGACAACGCCTTGGGCGTGGCCAAGTTTTTGCAGGCCGACCCGCGCGTGGCCTGGGTCAATTACCCCGGCTTGCCCGACCACCCGCAACACGCGCTGATGCAGCGCCAGATGCGCGGGGCATCGGGCCTGTTGGCGTTTGGCGTGAAAGGCGGTTTGGCGCAGGGTGTGACGTTCATCGAGTCGGCCCAGTTCATGAGCCACCTGGTCAACATCGGCGACACCCGCACCCTGATCAGCCACCCGGCCAGCACCACGCACCGCCAGCTTGACGAAGCCCAGCAACTGGCCGCAGGCGTGCCGCCCGACATGGTGCGCATCTCGGTGGGATTGGAGAATTTGGACGACATCCTCTGGGACATCGACCAGGCGCTGGACAAGGCCAGCCATTGAATCGATGTCATGGCGCATGAGCCGTGACTGTCAATGTACTTGCCGAGCCCTATCGCCCACGGGGTGGGCTCCTACAAATATCCATGCACCTGCCCCTGTAGGAGCCCACCCCGTGGGCGATGGCTTGTGCGCTCAGGTCGATGCACACGTTGACAACTCAAGCGCACCACACAATCAAGGCGCAGATCAACGCGCCAGCAAGGCCTGCTTGCGCCTGCGCTCCGCCTGCAGCAGCCCCAGTCCAGCAGCCACCACCAGCGCAATGCCGCCCCAGGCCAGCGTGTTGGGCACATCGCCCCACATCCAGTAGCCCAGCACCAGCGCCACCAACAAACCGCTGTAACGGAATGGCCCGATCACGCTCATGTCGCCCAAACGCATGCTGAGCGTGAGCAGGTGGTACCCCGCCGCCAAACACAGCGACGCGCCGAACAGCAACCACAGATGCTGCGTGGTCATGGGCTTCCAGGGCTCGAACAAACTCCACACGCCCGACAGCAACATCACCATGGTGGAGGTGGACAAAGTGATCAGCAGCGAGGGCACCTGCGCGGGCACCAGGCGCGTCATGAAATCTCTGCCCGCGTGCAGCACCGCCGCAAACAAGCACAGCACGGCATAGGCATTGAAATCCCCCATGCGCGGTTGCACCACCAGCAACACACCCGCAAAGCCCAGCACGATCAGCGCCCAACGGCCGGGCGTGACCCGCTCCTTCAAAAAAAACACCGCCATCAGGGTCAGGAACAAGGGGCCCGCCAAATTGATCGCCGTGGCGTTGCCCAAAGGGATGTGAAACACCGCCGTGAGGTAGGTGAAGGACGCCAGGCTGTCCAGCACGGCGCGGGCAGGCACCGAGCGCGTCAACGTGGTTCGCCAGAGCTGCAACTGGCCCATCCAGCCAGCCAGGGCCAACAGCAGCGCCGTGGTCATCACCCCGCGTACAAAAATCAGTTGCGGGGTTGAAAGGTCCGTGCTGACCCACTTGACCAACGCATCGTTGACCACAAAAAATGCCATGGCCCCGGTCATGGTGACGATGCCGCGCCGGTTGTGCTGGCTCATGCCGCCAACCCTCGCAGAAACGGCAAGGCCTTGGCCAGCAGGGCATCAGGGGCTTCTTCGGCGATGTAGTGGCCGCAGGGGAGCGCCTGGCCCGTGATCTGTGTGGCCACTTTTTGCCATTCCATGAGCGGATCAAAACAGCACTGCACCACGCCTTGCGCGCCCCACAGCACCTGCAGCGGCATCTCCAGCCTGCGGCCTTGTGCGATGTCCTCCCGGTCGTGCACCAGGTCAATGCCTGCCGAGGCGCGGTAGTCTTCGCACAGGCCGTGCGCAGCACCCGGCAAGGCCAGGCAGCGCTGGTATTCGGCAAGGGCGCGGGCATCAAAGGGGGCCAGCCCGGCGCTGCGGTTGCCCATGACATCGGTCACATAGGCGGCCGGGTTGGCCTGGATCAGGCGCTCGGGCAGGGGCTGAGGCTGGATCAAAAAGAACCAGTGCCAATAAGCGCGGGCAAAGGCCTCGGAGGTCTGTTCGTACATGGCCAAGGTGGGCGCGATGTCGAGCAGGGCCATGCGGCTGACCGCATCCCCATGGTCCATGGCCAGCCGGTGCGCCACACGCGCACCCCGGTCGTGGGCCAACACCGCAAAGCGCGCAAAACCCAGCTGCTGCATCAAGCTCACCTGGTCTTGCGCCATGCTGCGTTTCGCGTAAGCCGAGTGGTCCGGCCCACCTTCGGGCTTGGACGAGTCGCCATAGCCCCGCAAGTCGGCCGCCACCACGGTGAAGTGCAGCGCCAGAGTGGGAGCGACTTTGTGCCAAATGGCCAGGGTTTGGGGGTGGCCGTGCAGCAGCAACAAGCCCGGACCCTGGCCGCCCACCATGGCCGAAATCGACACGCTGGGGCTGACCTCCAGCAGGTGGTGGGCAAAACCGGGAAACAAAGGCAAGGCAGGGTGGTTCATGGGCAGCGTTGTGTCTGATCGGCCATTATTGACCTGCCAGACCTGCGCCCCTGTGACCTTTGAGACCCTTGTTGCCCAAGGTTTGCGATGGGCGAGCGCTTAAACTCTCCGCTTTGATCCCAAGACAAGGAAGACCCCATGGGCGCGCAGTGGAAAGCAAAAGGCAAGGCGCAGGCAGCCGATGCCCGCGGCAAATTGTTTGGCCGTCTGGCCAAAGACATCATGATCGCGGCCCGCAACGGCGCTGACCCGTCGGCCAACTCGCGCCTGCGTCTGGTGGTGGAACAGGCCCGCAAAGTGTCCATGCCCAAGGAAACGCTGGAACGCGCCATCAAGAAAGGCGCAGGCCTGCTGGGCGATGCGGTCAGCTTTGAGCGCGTGATTTACGAAGGCTTTGCGCCGCACCAAGTGCCCGTGATGATCGAGGTGCTGACCGACAACGTGAACCGCAGTGCTTCTGAAATGCGCGTGCTGTTTCGCAAGGGCCAGCAAGGCACTTCGGGCTCGGTGTCTTGGGACTTTGACCATGTGGGTTTCATCGAAGCCGAACCCGCGCAAGCAGGGGCCGACCCTGAGCTGGCCGCCATTGAGGCCGGTGCACAAGACTTTGAGCCCGCCGACGAAGACGGCGTGACGGTGTTCATCACCGAAGCGGCTGACCTGGACCTGGTCAGCCGCGCCCTGCCCGAACACGGCTTCAATGTGGTGTCGGCCAAGCTGGGCTACAAACCCAAAAACCCGGTCAACCCAGCCAACCTGAGCGCCGAACAACTCGAAGAAGTCGAAGCCTTTTTGGGCGCGATCGACAACAACGACGACGTACAAAACGTGTTTGTGGGTCTGGCGGGCTAAGGGTTTAAAAAGTCAGGCTTGATTTTATACGCAACTTACGTACAATCATGAGCCATGAAAGCACTCTTTGTTGAGTTGCCAGCTTTCGAGCGTTTCCGACAGGATTACTTGAGCGATGAGGCGTACCGAGGCCTGCAAAATGAAATGCTCAAAGCACCCGAGACCGGTGATGTGATCACGGGTACGGGGGGCCTGCGCAAAATCAGACACGGAGATACGCAGCGAGGCAAAGGCAAACGTGGTGGGCTCAGGGTGATCTATTTTTGGTGGGAAACCCAGCGTCAGTTCTGGCTTTTTACCCTCTATGACAAAAGCGAAATGGATGACCTGTCACCCACGGACCGCGCAGCGCTCAAAGTGATGCTGAAACAAGAACTGGAGTCCCGCAAATGAAACGCAATTTGTTCGCTGAAATTTCCGAAGGCTTTGATGCCCTGGCCCAACAGCGGGTTGACAAGACCACTATGCGTACCGTCGAAGTAGAAAGCAAACCTGCCCCAGACATCAGTGCCATGGAGCTCAAGGCCATTCGAGAAAAACTCAAGCTCTCGCGTCCCGTCTTCGCCCACTACCTGCGCACCAACCCCAGAACACTGGAAAACTGGGAGCAAGGCCGAGCTAAGCCCAACGCCCAGGCAGCCCTGCTGATTCACTTGGTGGACCGCTACCCCGATACAGTCAAGCGCCTCGCCGCAGTTTGAGCCATGAAGCCGACGCCTGCCTGATTAGCGCCTATCGGGTCTTGCACGCGACAGCTGCACACCCCGCTTGAGGGTTTTCAATGGGGGCGTTTCGGGAGCGATTGGATAGCATAGACGGATCCTTCAGGAGTCCACCATGCCGTTTTCAGCTTCAGCCACACTTTCCTCTGTCACGATTGCCCCTGCTTATCGCGCTCGGAGTCTGACCTTCGTCGCGGCTTTGCTGGCCGTGTGTGCCAGCAGCAGCGCCCTGGCCCAAGCCTGGCCACAGCGCCCCATCAAGGTGGTCATTCCCTTCCCGCCCGGTGGCCCCAGTGACCTGGTCATGCGCACAGCGGCCGAAAAAATTCTGGCCAACCTCAAGCAACCCATCGTGATCGAGAACCAGCCCGGCGCGGGTGGCAACATCGGCGCAGCCAGCGTAGCGCGCGCCGCGCCCGACGGCTACACCTTTTTGTTCGCGACCGACACGTTGCTCACCGTCAACCCGCATGTGTACAAATCAATGCCCTTCAAGCTCGACGACTTGAAGCCCATCAGTGTGTTGTCATCGTTCAGCCAAACCCTGGTGTGCAACCCTTCGCTGGGTGTCAAAACAGTGTCCGATCTGATCGCCAAATCCAAAACCATGCCTTTGAGCTATGCATCAGGCGGTGCAGGTGTGCCGGGGCACTTGTCGACCGAATTGCTGCTGAGCATGACCGGCATGCAGATGACACACATCCCCTACAAAGGCCCAGCCCCCGCCATGCAGGACGTGCTGGCCAACCAGGTGCCTTGCGGTTTGCTGGCCGGGCCCACAGTGCTGCCGCATGTGCGTTCGGGCAAGTTGACGGCGCTGGCAGTGTCGGGCCAAGCGCGCTCGCCCTCTTTGCCCGAAGTGCCCACCGTGGATGAAGCCGGGGTGAAAGGCTACGAGGCCGACTTCAGCCTGATCTTGATGGCCCCCAAACAAGTGCCAGATGACATCGTGGCCAAATTCCGCCAAGCGGTGGTCGACGCGCTGCGCACACCAGAGGCCACCGAGCGGCTCAAAGCATCCGACCAGATCGTGATCGGCAGCACGCCCGAGCAAGCCGTCGCCAAAGTGGCCAAGGACTTTGCCAAATGGGGGGCGGTGTCGCGCAAGATCGGTCTGAGTCTGGACTGACGCTGAGCAAGTCGCAGCTGGAACGTGCTGCCGACTGCCCAAAACGCAAGCCCCAAAAAACAAGCCCGACCAGCGAACTGGTCGGGCCGATGGGTCGTCACGAGAGGATCGTCCCAGGGTTTGCCCAAAAGAGGCGTCATCGTTCGGGTGGACAGGGCGCATGCGTGAGACCCGATAATGAGCCCAACGTGTAAAGGCCGCCCATGACCGAAACTCTTCCCGCACCCCGACTCGAACACCTGTGCGACCTGGCGGTGACCATTGCAGCGCCTGTGGAAGTGGGCCAGACGCCCGCCGGTTTGCGCCGCATGATCCCCATCACCGGGGGCACCGTGAAAGGTGCGCGCGTGAACGGCAAAGTGTTGGCCGGTGGGGCCGACTTTCAGTTGATCCTGGATGGCGGCACACAAGCGCATCTGGACGCGCGTTATGTGATGGAACTGGACGATGGCAGCCGGGTGTTCGTTCAAAACACCGCCTTGCGCGTGGCATCGCTTGAAAATTCGCAACGAATCATGAGCGGGCAACCGGTCAACCCGGACGAGGTGTACTTTCGCTGCCAACCCAAGCTCGAAGCCACTGCGCCCCAGTGGGCGTGGCTGAGCGAAAGCCAGTTCATCGGCAGCGGGCGGCGTGCGCCCGATGGGGTGTTTTTGAGCTTTTACCGGGTCTGCTGAGAGCTGGTATCTGGCCCCAGCCAAACCCGAGCGCTGGTGTTCAATGCATCTGCCCTGATCACCCAAACCGCCGTGGCGAATAGGGCGTTGGGTCCACACAAGGCGGCTCACCGCTCACCATTTCGGCCAGCAAGCGACCTGCCACCGGGCCCATGGTGAAGCCCTGGTGCGCATGGCCAAAGTTGAACCACAGCCCCGGGTGACGCGGCGCGGGGCCCATCACGGGCAGCATGTCGGCAACGCATGGGCGAGCGCCCAGCCAGGGCGGCTCGGGCAGAGGCTGGCCCAGGTCGATCAACTCACGCGCCAAGATCTCGGCCTTGGCCAGTTGCACCGGCGTGGGCGGGGCATCAATGGGCGCAAATTCAGCACCTGTGGTCAGGCGCAAGCCACGCTGCATGGGGGCCAGCACATAGCCGCGCTCGACGTCCAGAATGGGCCGACGCAGTTGTGCGGATGATGTGTAGTGCTGGTGGTAACCGCGCTTGATGAACAGTGGAAAGCGGTAACCCAGCGTGCGGATCAAGCCGTCGGACCACGGCCCCAGGGCCAGCACCGCTTGCTGGGCGTGCACCGTGCCTTCGGTCGTGCGCACCGACCAGGCCGCGCCTTGCGCCTGCAAACTGGCCGCGTCGCCCACCAGCAAACGACCGCCACGCGCCACAAACAGGTCGGCATAGCGTTGCACCAAAGCCCCCGGGTCGTTCACTGCCCACGGGTCCAGCCAGTGCACCGCGCCGGCCAAGGGTTTTTGCAAGGCCGGCTCGGCCAGCGCCAACTGGGCGGTGTTTTCGGCTTGGGAGCGCACACCAAAACGCAAAAGCAAATCTTGCGCCCGCTGCGCCGCCGCGTCGAAGGCCTCGGCCGTGCGGAACACGAAGCGAAATCCTTCACGCGTCACCAAATCCTGCGCACCCGCAGCCTTGACCAACACACCGTGCTCATCGGTCGCATGGGCGATCAGGCGGCTGTAGGCTTGGGTGGCCTGGGCGTGTCGCTGGGGATGCGAGTGGTGCAAGTAGCGCAGCAATGCTCTGCCCATTTGCCACAGCCCTTGGGCGTGCCAATGCACTTGGGCACCGCGACCCAGGGCCGCGTCCAGCAAAAAGCCCGGCTCACGCGGAAAGGCATAAGGCTCGACCGCCTCGCGCTGGATCAGGCCCGCATTGCCCATGGACGTTTCCTGGCCTGGTGTACGCCGGTCCAACAGCGTCACGTCATAGCCGCGCTGCTGCAAATGCAAGGCGGTGCAGGTGCCCACCATGCCCGCACCCAAAACAAGTATCGATGTGGTCATAAGCTGCGCATCATGCAGCAGTTCCCGGAGACTCGTCTATCCCCTGACATTTCAGTTTTTTCAGGCCCGGTCACAATCGCCCGCATGAAACGAATCTACGCTTATTTTTTCCGGGGTCTGATCACCTTTTTGCCCGTCGGTCTGACGGTCTATGCGCTGTACCTGTTTGTCACCTGGATCGAAAGCTCGGCGATGCGGGTGTTGCGCCCATTCACGGGCGACTTCTACCTGCCGGGCCTGGGCATTGTGCTGGGCACCGCCTTGATTTTGGTGCTGGGCTTTTTGGTGTCGCAGCCCTTCATGAAGCGGGCGCTGGGCTGGGTGGAGTTGCCCTTCACCAATTTGCCCTTGGTCAAAAGCATCTACTCGTCGCTGAAAAGTTTTGCCGATTATTTCGCGCCGCACGAGCGCGACGTGCAACAGGTCGTGTTGCTGAAAAAACCAGACAGCGACTTGTCCATCATCGGCTTGGTCACGCGCCAAAGCCTGGCCGATTTGCCCCTGGATGCGACCACCCAGCAACACGTGGCGGTGTACCTGCCCATGGGCTACATGATTGGCGGCTACACCGTGTTTGTGCCCCGCGATTGGGTGCAGGTGCTGGACATGTCGGTGGAGGAAGCCATGCGCTCGTCCTTGACGGCGTGGATGGGCACCCCCAAAAATCCGCCTGCGCCCTGAACGGTGGGCGCGCTGGCTCAGTTCTGCGCCGCCAAATACGCCACCGCTGCTGCCACACCATCGGTGCCAAAGGGGATTTTTTGCACCGTCATGGCCGCTTCAATGCCGGCCAGCGCGCCCAGGATCATGGGCTCGTTCATGTCGCCCAGATGGCCGATGCGGAACACCCGACCGGCCAAAGGCCCCAGACCGCCCGCCATGGCGACCTGAAAGCGTTCGCGCGCCACGGTGCGCAAGGCCTCGGGGTCGATGCCCGAGGCCACCTCGATGGCGGTGACCGAGGCCGAGCGTGTCTCGGGCTGACGCGCATGAAAGCGCATGGCCCCCGGCACCGTCCAGCGCTCGACCGCGGCATGCACCGCGCCCGCCAGGCGCTGGTGCCGCGCCCACACACTGGGCAAGCCTTCTTCTTCGAGCAAGGCAATGGCCGTCTCCAGCCCGGCGATGTGGGCCAGCGGCGGCGTGCCGCAAAACTTGGCCGACTGGTTGTCGCTGTCGCGGCGTTGCCAGTCCCAGTAAAAGCGCGGCTCGGCATGGCGGGCTGACCAGGCCATGGCTTTGGCGTTCACGGCCACAAAGCCCAAACCGGGCGGCATCATCAGACCTTTTTGTGAACTGCCCAAGGCCACGTCCACGCCCAGCGCGTCCATGTCAAACGGGCTGGCGGCCAGCGAGGCCACCACGTCCACCACATACAGCGCCGGGTG